>NZ_JBKEVI010000012.1:0-87788 GCF_056357035.1 Bifidobacterium sp. LH_417 | reverse complement strand
GAGGAGACCTGCCCATAGTACGAGAGGACCTGGGTGGACGAACCTCCGGTACGCCGGTTGTCACGCCAGTGGCACCGCCGGTTGGCTGCGTTCGGAAGGGATAACCGCTGAAAGCATCTAAGCGGGAAGCCCGCTCCAAGATAAGTATTCCCAGGGAGCCTTCGGGTTCCTGAGACCCCCCATGCAGAACACGTGGTCGATAGGCCGGACGTGGAAGCCCCGCAAGGGGTGGAGCCGACCGGTACTAACGGGGAAGCGCGACACACAACCCACACCCCCAAGGAGTGTGGAGAGCATCGGCGAAGACTGCGCGAAACACACGCGACACGGAACAACGGTCCGTGACCACAAAAACGATCAGCGACGCGTCCACCATCCGGTCCCCAAACCACCAGCCATCAGGAGACACGGGACACGATTCCCTCCTGATAATTGAAGATTTGCGGCGGTCATGGCCCAGGGGAGACGCCCGGACCCATTCCGAACCCGGAAGCTAAGACCTGGCACGGCGATGGTACTGCACCCGACAGGGTGTGGGAGAGTAGCACGCCGCCGCACCACACTTGAAACGAAAGCCCCGGAGAGCACCCGAACGCCCCGGGGCTTTCCCATACCCACACCTGACACGGGGAGAACCACACCGGGAACCGGTCCCACGACACCCACAAGCCACCCGGACACCACACCACGACCACCCTCCGACGCTGCGCGCCACCTCCCGCCGGCGGGAGGAGACAACGGGCACACGCGACGGGAACCCTGCGCCACGCGCGTCCTCACCGACACCACACACGGGGACAACCCACGAAGACCACCCTCCGACGCTTCGCGCCACCTCCCGCCGGCGGGAGGAAACAACGGGCACACGCGACGGGAACGAACCCCGCCACCCACCCACCGACGCCACACGCGGGGACAACCCACGAGGACCACCCTCCGGCGCTGCGCGCGGGGACCGCCCACGAAAACCACCCTCCGGCGCTGCGCGCCACCTCCCGCCAGCGGGAGGAAACAACGGGCGCCACGCGACGGGAACGAACCCACCACACACGAACCCCGCCACACGCACGGGCCACGACACCACCCACCGACGCCGCAAGCCACGACACCACACGCGTGAAACCACCCTCTGGAGTCACACACGTATCCGAGCTCCTCTTGACGAAGGCACTAGCGCACGGGCCGATAGACCTTTTCAAGGAATTACGACCGTCCGTCACCATCGGCCGGCGATCGGTGTGCCGCACTCGGGGCAGTAGGCGGTGCCGGTATCGGTGTCGGGCGCGCCCGCGGACAGGCGATTCGTGAGAATCCGGTACCAGTCGCGCACCACGAGCTTGGCGCGGCAATCCGGATTCGGACAGAACGTCGTATCACCGTCACGGTCGTGCACGTTGCCGGTGTACACGTACCGCAATCCCTCCGCCATCGCGATACGCCGCGCGCGCGTGAGCGTCGCATGCGGCGTGGGCGGCACGTCGGTCATCCTCCACGCCGGGTGGAACGCCGAGAAATGCAATGGCACGTCCGGGCCGAGCGTGTCGCGGATCCACGCGCATTCCGCGTGCAGCTGCGCATCGTCGTCGTTGAGACCGGGGATGAGCAGCGTCGTCAACTCCACCCACACGTGGCGCCCATCCGGCGTGCGCGCCTCGTTCACCGCATAGTCGATCGTGTCGAGCACGTCCTTGAGATGCGTGCCGGTCACCTTCCAGTAGAACTCCTCGGTGAAGCCCTTCAGGTCGATGTTCGCCGCATCCATCGCCGCATAGAAGTCGGCGCGCGCCGGCTCGGCCATGTAGCCGGCCGTCACCGCGATCGGACGCACGCCGCGCTCACGGCACGCCCACGCCGTATCTATCGCATACTCGGCGAACACGATCGGATCGTTGTACGTGAACGCGACCGATTCGATGCCGCGGTCGGCCGCGACCTGCGCGATTCTCTCCGGCGACGCCTCCACGCCCAGTCGGTCGAAGTCGCGCGCACGCGAGATGTCCCAGTTCTGGCAGAACCGGCACGCCGAATTGCAACCCGCCGTGCCGAAACTCAGCACGCTGGAACCTGGGTGGAAATGGTTGAGCGGCTTCTTCTCCACCGGATCGACGGCGAACCCGGAACTGCGGCCGTACGTGTCGGAGTGGATCGCGCCGTCGTGATTCGACCGCACGAAACAGAACCCGCGTTGGCCGGGCTTCAACACGCATCGGCGCGGGCAGAGTTCACAGCGTGCACGGCTTGTGCCGTCCGTGAATCGCGTCTGCCAGCGGCCGAGCGCCGGGTCGGCGTGGGAATGCCGGCTGGCATGGCCGGTGCCGGGGATGGTGCGGTCGACCACCGGGGCGGGGAGGGCGTCGGAGGCCACAGAGGCCACAGAGGAGCCAGGGGCGGTACGGGTGAAATAGAGGCGGATACCATCAGCGCTCGGCATAGGCGGTCACCTCATAACGCTCGCAGATGATCTCGCCGTCGTTCCAGTCGAGGTCGGCCGGCAGACCGGCCTTGGCGAGCAGATGCGAGACGAAATCATGCGGGTCGGGCAGCTGTTCCCACACCTGCGGCAGGAACGTGGCCCGGCGGGGGAATCCGCCGTAGCGGGCGGGGCGATGGGGAAGAGTCGGGCGGCGGTCGTCATCGCGTGCGGTTCCGCTGGTTCCAGCGGTGTGCTCGGTGAGGATGAGACCATCCGTACCGGGCCGCAACGCGCGCTCCAGCTCGGCGCGCGACCGCACCGGATGCTCCGATGGTGCCGCGACGGTGATAGGCTCGGGCTTCGACAGCACGGACACCTCCACGTCGAGCAGCGGATACTCCTCGGCGGCGACCGGGAAGAACCGTGGATCACGGCTCGCCGCGTCCACCGCATGTTCGGCCACATCGCGCCCGAGCGGCTGATGCGCCTCCAACGTGCCGATGCACCCGCGCAACTCACCGTCCTCTGTCAATGTGACGAAGCTTGCCCCAGGCTCCTTCAACCACGGATGCGCGGCGATGATCGCATCGGCGGTGCTCGCCGGTGTATTCACGTGAGCATCTGCCGGTGCGTTTGCAGGGGTGTTTGCCAGCGCATCCGTCTGTGAGCCAGCGAGAGGGGCCACCGGGGCGTCCACCGCGGCGTCGGCCAGTCCGAGATGCTCGCGGATCGCCGCACGTGCCAGTCGCAGCAGCACCGTGCCGTGGTCCGTATCGCCTTCACCGGCAGGGACTGTCGGTGCGGCCGACTGGGGGTGGTCTCCGGCTGAGGCGTCTTCCCGCGAATCGTTGTGCTGTTCCTCCCAGACGGCGAACGACGCATATCCGACCACAGCCTCATCCGGATTACGCATCACCGGACGTGCCTCTTCTCCGAACGTCACCACGCCGTCATCGCCGGAAGTGGACCGTCCAAGCAGCCTCAGCGTGAAGGGCGAAGTCGCCTCGGCAATATCGGCGGATGCGCCGCCCGGAGAGGAAACACCGGTCGAATCGGCTATGGGAGCGGACGCCGTTGGCTTCAATGGGCACGCTAATCCGTGCGTCAGCACGTCGAGCAGGCCGTTGACCGGATACGCGCCGCACGCGCGATCCGGCCGAATCGGGCCACGGCGATGCGCGATCGCGTCGATGGTCGCATCGTCCAACACCCGCGCGTACTCCTGCGGATGGTAATGCGACAGATCGGAGCTGATCACGATCACCGTCTCCGGCCCGCCCCACAAGGCGCGCAGCACGTCACCCACTTCGCGCGGGCTCGCGTCGCCCGCGTTCAACGGCACGATTTCGATATCCGGGCCGAGCACGGTCTGCAAGAACGGAATCTGCACTTCGACCGCATGCTCGCGCGCATGCGTCGGATCGTTCACGATGAGAGCCGGTGCCGGGGCGCCCGGTGCGGCGCTCATGCCGGACTGCAATGGCTGGTAGGACTCGCTGGTGTCGCTGTTTTGGTTGGATGCCGTCAAACCCATCGCACGGCGTATCGAAGCGGTGTCGACGGGGACCACGCCGAGCGGTGTGGCGAACGCGTCGGCGCTCGGAGCCGCGACGCCCCGTACCGCCACGCGATGCGTTGGACCGACGATCACCGCACGCGTGATACGACCGCGCCCACGTTCGAGCAGCGCGTAGGCGAGCGCCGCAGTCGTGCCGGAGTACACGTAGCCGGCGTGCGGCACGATCACCGCCTTCGGCACGCCTGCCGGAAGCGGGGTTGTGAGTGATGGGTGTGCCGGGGCGGTGCCTGCGTCCGTGCGGGTGGCATCTGCGCTCGCGGCCGCACCTGTGCCGGTGAGCCTCGCGATGAGTCTTCGGGCGTAGTCGAGTTGCCGGCCAATCATCCGTTTCAACACCACGCGGTCGGCCGGGTAGAACGCGCCCGCCACCGCCGCAGGACGGATGTGCCCCGGCTTCCCGCTGTATCGAGCGGTTCTCTCGCCGTCTGAGGTCGATGCCCGGTGGGAACGGGTCTCTTCCTTGGACGCCGGTGGTTCCTTGCCGGGCATGCGAGGATGTTCCCCGGATTTCCCGGATCTCCAGGTCTCCTCATGCCGAATGCCCGTGTCGGGCTTCTCGAATCGTTGCCCCGCGTCGGGCCGTGTCTCGGACTGCGTCATATCGATCACCCCCTCCCATTCTAGTTTCCCCGGGTGGGTTGGATTCTTCGAGCGGCAGTCGGGATTGGCATCGGCATGTCTGGGAATGCCTTGCGGGGCGTTCTCAAGAGGAACGTGCATGGTTTCGCCATGAACGTGCATGGTTCTGCTGCGAACGTGCACGATTCATGGCCGAATGTGTAGGGTTTCCGGGCGAATGTGTAGGATTCCAGCCCGAACGTGTGGGGTGCGGTCCTGAAGACCCGGCGAAACACATGATTGACTGGCAACGACTTCGGCGGAATTCCGGGCTTTCTTCGATGCCGGTACCCGTGTTGGAGCGGTGGTCTTCAGTACCACACCGTGCACGTTGGCGCGTTCGAGGTACACATCACCGATTGGACCATACACATTGCCGGCCAAACCATGCACGTTCGTCCCTCGACCATACACATTGCTGTTCCGACCATACACATCGTGTGGCGCCGCCCACTGCGCCCGCCACTGCGACTGCGGGCAACACCATTACCGGCACGGCGACCGCGGTTGTCACTGCGGCCGGCACAGCGGGCCGCAGTACCTCCGACCCGCGCCCTACCTCAATTGGCTGATGCGGGTGGCGAAGGATCGCATCGCCTTGAGGCTGGCCTCGTAGCGGGCGGCCGCGGCGATGAGAATCACGCCTCCGATGAGCAGCCAAACCCACCAGAACTGTCGTGAGAACACGGCCAGCCACGGCCACAGCACCGTGAGCATATGCACGATCAGCACCACCGTGCCGTAGATCAGCGGTGCCTTCAGCCCGCGGAACGCTCCGGCCAACAGCATGGCCAGAGCGATGATGAACAGCGCGAGCGCGCGGGGAACCGACAGCGGGGACGTCCAACTCTCCAGCATCGCCGGCACCGTGAGCAGGATGAGTCCCGGCCAGAGCGCCGTCCAACTGCGCATGCCGGGCCATTTCGTCATCCATGCGTATCCGATGATCAGCGCCATCACGCCGACCGTTCCGCAGATGAGATCGGCAGGAACGGTCGGTCGCGGTGAGGCGAGCGTGCTGCAAGTCAGGAACACGGTCGCGAAGCCGGTGGCTACGGTGACGAGCACCCCGGGCGCGTCCACGCCCCTTGCCTTCGTCATCATCACGATTGGCGCGTGCGTGACCGTCGGGTATGCCATCGGTAGGTGCGCCGCCGGCATGTACATGGCAGATGGTTGCGCGACCGGCGGGCGGGGCGCAGGCCGTCGCGCCGGATACGTCGCCGACGATGCGCTTAGGGCCTGCATCCCCACAGGCGGGGGGTATGCGGTCGGAGGGGCCATGGGGAACGCGCCTGGTGCTCCGGGCGTCGCATACGGCTGGGCCGGCATCGGCGCGTCGTAGCCCGCCGCCGGCACCGGCCCACGAATCCGAGGCGTTGCGATGCGCAGCCGCACGGGTTTGCGCGTGGGGGCGGCGCCTTGCACCCACGCGCAGCACGCGGCCGCCAGCAGCCCGGCGAACGCCGACAGCGCCGTGGCGAGCGCGGCGGTATTGTCGCGTCCGAATTCGCCGCATACCATGATGAGCAGCACCGCCGAACCGTTCAGCGTGGCCGCCACCCGTTCCGTCATACTGAACGCCGAACGCCCGTCGGAACGTTTGTCGGACCGTCCGCCGGTCTGTCCGATACCGTTGGCGGGCTGCGCACCGCGACTGCGTGCGGGCGACGTCTCAATTGCGCGCCCACGTTGCGCCGGCACCTGCCCCGCGCCCGTGCACGCGATGATCGAGAGCGCCGCGGCCACTGCGATCGCCGGCAGGTACGCGCACATGCGACGGTCCTCCATCGGCATCGATGGTGGGAGGATTTGCAGGATCAGCGTGGTCGAGACCGTCAGCACCCAGATGATCGCGCTCACCGGAACGAACCGCAGTCCGGTCGGCAACGGCAGTCCGGTGCGCGCCTTCACGCGTGTGTATGCGACGGCGAGCACGCCCGTCCATGCGGCGACGACGATCGGCACGAGGCATGCCGACGTCCATGCCGGTTCGCCGTCGTCGATCGTCGCCATGAGCTCGATCGATCCGACGGCGAGGATCACCGTCGCGACGATGAGCGCGGCGATCGGTTCGAAGTCGGGGGAGCGGCGTCGCGCGTCCGTGCGCGTCCACGCGGCGAACAGGGTCGCCGTGCCACCTGCGAACAGGCATTCGACGACGTTGCGCTGCGGGTCGCCTGGTATCGGCAGCGCGTACGTCATCATGATCATGGCGATGGGCAGCGCGAACACGGCGTACAGCGTGTATGCGCGTAGCGGCGGCTGCCCGTGGGGCAGTGGGATGCGTCGCAGTCCGAGTCCCGTGCCGGCCGTGACGAGCAGCAGTGTTCCGGCGATGAGTGACGTGATGGTGCCGGGGGTTCGTGGTTCGCCGATCATGGAGATGAGGATGGCGCCGATGAAGAGCGTGATGAGTCCGGTCCAGGCGAGGCCTTCCGCGGTGACGCGGAGTCGTGGCGTGAGGATGACGGCGATGCCGACGGTGATCGCGCCGGCCGCGCTGACGCATACGGCGCGGCCCACGTCGCCGAGCAGTCCGTAGGCGAACCATGCGAATGCGATGACGGCGATGATGACGAGTGCGGCGCCGAGTATGAGCAGCAGGGTCTGTACGGTCGATCGGCGGGCCTGTGTCGGCGCGGACGGCGGTCGCACGGGAGGTGCCGACGGTGTGGGGCGCATGGGTGGCATGGCCTGTGCGGGAGCTGTGGGCGGTGTCGGTGATGCCGGCGGTGCGGATGCCGTGGATGGTTGCGGTTGCGTCATTGGTCCCCCTTCGTATGTCCCTTCCCATTCTCTCACGCGGGCGACGATAACCGGCGACATAATCAGTGGCGTTCATCGAGGATTCGTCACCCGTGCAGGTGGAATCCGGTTGTCGGTTGAGTTGAATATCGTGGAGCGCATGACTTCCAATACCCTTCGTATGTCTACCCTGTTCCTGCGCACGTTGCGCGAGGACCCCGCCGACGCCGACGTCGATTCGGCGAAGCTGCTGCAGCGCGCCGGCTACATCCGCAAGGCCGCGCCCGGCATCTGGACCTGGCTGCCGTTGGGCCTCAAGGTGCTGAACAAGATCGAGGCGATCATCCGTGAGGAGATCAACGGCATCGGCGCCCAGGAGGTGCACTTCCCGGCTCTGCTGCCGCGCGAGCCCTACGAGGCCACGCACCGCTGGGAGGAGTACGGCGACAACATCTTCCGTCTCAAGGACCGTCACCAGGCCGACTACCTGCTCGCGCCGACCCATGAGGAGATGTTCACCCTGCTGGTGAAGGACATGTACTCGTCGTACAAGGATCTGCCGGTCACCCTGTACCAGATCCAGACGAAGTACCGCGACGAGTTCCGTCCGCGCGCCGGCCTGATCCGCGGCCGCGAGTTCATCATGAAGGACGCCTACTCGTTCACCGTGGACGAGGAGGGCATGCGCAAGGCCTACATGGACGAGCGCGGCGCCTACGAGCGCATCTTCCAGCGTCTCGACCTGAAGTACGTGCCGGTGTTCGCGATGTCCGGCCCGATGGGCGGCTCCGCGTCCGAGGAGTTCCTCGCCCCGATGCCGATCGGCGAGGACACGTTCGCGCTCGCCCCGTCCGGCAAGGCGTGGAACGTCGAGGCGCTGCACACGCCCGAACTGCCCGAGATCGACTGCTCCGCCACCCCGGCCGCGCACAAGGAGTCCACGCCGGACGCGAAGACCATCGACAAGATGATCGAGCGCGCCGACGCCGACCATCCGCGCGCCGACGGCCGCGGCTGGGCCGCCTCCGACATCCTCAAGAACGTGGCGATCACCGTCAAGCACGCCGAGGACGAGGATCACGACGAGCCGTGGCGCGAGGTCGTCGTCGTCGGCGTGCCCGGCGACCGCACGGTCGACATGAAGCGTCTCGAGGCACAGTTCGCGCCCGCCGAGATCGAGGAGGCCACCGAGGACGATCTGAAGCGGCATCCGGAGCTGGTGCTCGGCTACATCGGACCGATGGTGCTCGGCCCGCAGGCCGAGGCCGCTGGCGTCGCCAACCCGTGCCGCTACTTCGTGGACGCCCACGTGGTCAAGGGCTCCGCCTGGTTCACGGGCGCCGACGAGCATGAGGTCGACTACTACGATCTCGTCTATGGCCGTGACTTCGAGGCGGACGGCGTCGTCGAGGCCGTCGAGGTGCGCCACGGCGACATGAGCCCGGACGGCTCCGGACCGTTGAGCTTCGAGCGCGGCGTCGAGATCGGCCAGGTGTTCCAGCTCGGCCTCAAGTACTCGAAGGCCCTGGATCTGAAGGTCCTCGACCAGAACGGCAAGGCCGTCCCCGTGTGGATGGGCTGCTACGGCATCGGCGTCTCCCGCGTGCTCGCCTGCATCGCCGAAACCCATCACGACGAGCGCGGCCTCGCCTGGCCGAAGGTCATCGCCCCCGCCCAGGTGCACGTGGTCGCCACCGGCAAGAAGGACGAGGCGTTCGACGGCGCGGAGCAGCTGGTCGCCGAGCTTGAGGCGAACGGCGTCGAGGTCATCTACGACGACCGCAAGAAGGTCTCCCCGGGCGTCAAGTTCAAGGACGCCGAGCTCATCGGCGTGCCCGTCGTCGCCGTGGTCGGCCGCGACTACGTGAACGACGGCACCATCGAGATCCGCGACCGCGACGGCGAGAACAAGGTCGTCGTGCCGGCCGTCGACGCCGTCAAGGAACTCCTCGAGCGCCTGTGAGTCGTAACCGGCCGTGACCGTCGCGGTGACGTCACCGCGACGGTCACCGCAACATCATGACGTGCCGTGCGTCCCGCCTCCCGCGGGCCACGGCACTTGTGATAACGGCACGTAACGGCACGTAACGGCACCTATGATTAGGAAGACGAACAAGGAGACGACCATCATGACGAACACCCCCGGAACCCCAGCATCCAGCACATCCACCCCCAAGACATTCCACACGCCCCTCGTCACGTTGAACGACGGGCATCTCATCCCGCAGATCGGCCTTGGCGTGCTGCGCATCGACGACGAGGGCGTCGTGCCCGTCGTCGAAAGCGCGCTCGAAGCCGGCTACCGCCACATCGACGGCGCCGCCGGCTACAACAACGAGGCCGGCGTGGGCCGCGCGCTCGCCGCCACCGGCTACAACACGGGCGAGAAGCGCCAGAGCCTGTGGCTCACCACCAAGCTGCGCGACTCCCAGCAGGGTTACGATTCCGCGCTCAAGGCGTTCGACGATTCGATCGCCAAACTCCAGGTCGACTACGTGGACATGTACATGATCCACTGGCCCACCCCGTTCGACTGGCGCAGCGGCGAGACGTGGAAGGCGTTCGTCCGCCTGCGCGAGGAAGGCCGCGTGAAGACGCTCGGCGTGTGCAACTTCCTGCCTGAGCATCTGGAGCGTCTGCACGAGGAGACCGGCGAATGGCCGGCCGTCGACCAGATCGAACTGCACCCCACGTGGCAGCAGCGCGAGGTCGTCGCCTTCTGCAAAGCGCACGGCATCGCCGTCGAAGCGTATTCGCCGATGGCCCGCGGCGCCGACCTCAACGCCGGCGACGGCACGATCGAACGCATCGCCGCCGCCCACGGCGTCACTCCCGCGCAGGTGATCCTGCGCTGGCACATCGAGAACGGCACGATCATCATCCCCAAGTCCGTGCACGCGGAGCGTCAGCGTCAGAACCTCGACCTGTTCGGCTTCGTGCTCGAACCGGCCGAACACGCCGCCATCGACGCGCTCGACGGGTCCATCCGCGCCGGCCACGACCCGCTGACCTTCACCTACGCGTGACCCATGTCCCGTAGCCGCCGCCGTCCCACGCGCTTCCGTCGTCGCCGCTTCCACGCGGAACGTCTCGTTGAACGCGTGCTCATCCTCATCATCCTCGCCGCGCTCGCCGGTGCCGGCATCGGCCTCGGCCTGCCGCGGATCAGTCCGACCGTCGCGAGGATCACGGGCGAGCGGGCGGCGAGCGGCGAGGCCGCCGACGTGCTCGCGGCGCTCGCCGTCGACGACGCTCCGGACGCGTCCGGCTACAGCCGTGACGCGTTCGGCTACCGCGAAACCGATGACGACGGGAACGGCTGCGACATCCGCGAGGACATCCTCGCCCGCGACCTGAAGGACGTCGCGTTCAAGGGGACGAGCGGCCGGTACGCGTGCACCGTCGCGTCCGGCACGCTCGACGATCCGTACACCGGCAAGACGATTCGATTCACGCGCGGCGCCGAAACGTCCGCCGCCGTGCAGATCGACCACGTGGTCGCGTTGGAGAACGCGTGGCAGTCGGGCGCGCGGAACTGGGATACCGCGAAACGCTACCGGTACGGCAACGATCCGTACAATCTGCTCGCGGTGGACGGTCCTGCCAACCAGGAGAAGGGGTCCGCGTCCGCCGCATACTGGCTGCCGACGAACGGCGCGTACCGATGCGACTACGTGGCGCGGCAGATCGGCGTGAAATCGAAATACGGCCTGACCGTCACCTCGGCCGAGAAGGACGCGATGCTCGCCGTCCTGCACGGATGCCCCGGCCAGGCGGTTCCCGCGGACGAGTGAGACGGCCGATTCAGCGTCCCGGATTGTCCAGCAGCGGCGTGCGCCCCTCATCGTATGCGCGCAGCAGTCGGCGCAGCAGGAACGTGGTGAAATATGGTGCGGTGAACACATGCTCGCTGCTGCCGACGTTGCCGGCATGCAGTTTGACGCCGAACCGGATTTCCGGGTACGAGTCGGATGCGATGAGCGTGCGCATCGACTTCGCCGTGCCTTTGCGTGCCTTTACCTCGACGGGGACCAGCCATTCGCGGGTACGCACGAAGAAGTCCTGTTCCAGTGTGGAATCTTCCTTCTTGTAGTAGTAGAGGCCATAGCCGGATTTGCGCAGCGCCTCCGCGGCGATGCTCTCGTACAATGCGCCCTTGTAGACGCCGAGGTTGCGGTTCGCGCGCAGGTCGTCGCTCGCCTCGTCGTCCAGCATGGCGACGAACAGGCCCGTGTCTCCGAAGTAAATCTTGAACTTGTTCTCGTCGTAATTGCCTTTGAGCGGCAGCTCCGGGTAGGACAGGCAACGGCAGACGTTCACCATGCCCGATGACTCCAGCCATTCGACGCATCCGCGGTAGTCCTTGAACCGGGCTCCGCGCGCCACCTTGCTGATCTGGAACTTCTTGTTCTCCTTGGCGAGTTGCACGGGGATGTGGTTGAACACGTTGAGGATGCGCGCCTGGTCGAGCCCTTCGGCGTACTTGCGGATATCCTCCTGATAGTCGCCGATGAGCTGCCGCTGCATCTGCAGCGTGCCTTCGAAGGTTCCGGTGCGGATGGATGAGGCGACGACCGCGGGCATGCCGCCGAGAATGCAGTAGTCGAGGAACAGCGAGGAGAAGGTATCCATCTCCACCTGGCTGAACGGCCGTGTCTCGCACAGGTGATCGAGCATGCCGTCCGCGATGTCGTCACCGTAGCCGCGCGCCCACAGGTATTCCTCGAAATCCATCGAATACATCTCGTAGTCGGTCTTGTAGCCGACGCTGTTGCTCTCGATGCGCCGGTACCCGATGCCGAGCATCGACCCGCTGCATATCACGTCGAAACGCCCGTCGATCGCGAAGAACTTGAGCGTGGTCGCGATGTCCGGGTGCGCCTGAATCTCATCGAAGAACAGGAGCGTCTCGCCTGGGACGAACCGTTTCGACGGGTCGATAAGAGAGATGCTGCGGATGACGGCGTCCGCACCGTAGCCGTCCGCGGTGATCGCGCGGTACTTCGGCTCCTCCACGAAGTTGATCTCGATGATGTTCGCATAATGGCCGTGTGCGAAACGGCGGATGGTCTCGGTCTTGCCGACCTGACGCGGTCCTTTGATGATGAGCGGCAGCCGGTGCGGATCGGATTTCCATGATTCGAGGAATATGTCCGCGTTGCGCTTGAGATACGTCATGTTCCACCTTCGCATATCGTTGCTGTATGGCCGATTTTACACTTTTATGAGTGAGTTTTCGTGTATCTAGCACATCTTATGAGCGAGTTTTCCGCTAATTCCGCATTGTTATGGGGGAGTTTCAGGCCGTATGTCACATTTCACATCACATTTCATGAGGGGGCTCGTTGAGAAGTCGGATGACGAGCCATGGGGCGGGCATGTTGCGGCGGGTAACATGCGTGCGCTATACCGGTGTACGGATATCACGAGGGGAAGTGCGGCAAGTGCAGGATACCGGTAGTCAGGATGCGCAGGATTCTTGGAAGACGAGCGGAACGGGCGATGTCGGCGGCGCGCGGGAATCGGCGGCGCGACAGGCATTGAACGACGACCGCGTCGTTGAGGGGGCGACGGCGACGAACGACCCGACCGTCGCGAACGCGCGGCGTCAGGGGCGCGGCTACGGCCGCGGGCATGCGGTGCGCGTCGCGCCGGGGGCCATCGCCGGATCGTCCGCCGGCAGGGGATACGGTCGTCGGCACAGCATCGACAAGCATCGCGAGTACGTGCTCGCGGGAGGGCCGGAACGTCAACAGGCCGAAATCGAGAAGGAACGCCAGCGGGCCCGGCATGAGGCCGGTGTGACGCGGCACGGGCATTCGCTGGCCAGTATCCTCGGCCCCGCGTTCGTGGCGGCCGTCGCCTACGTGGACCCGGGCAACGTGGCCGCGAACGTGACCTCCGGCGCACGCTACGGGTACATGCTCATGTGGGTGCTGGTCGTCGCGAACGCGATGAGCGTGCTCATCCAATACCAGTCCGCGAAACTCGGCATCGTCACCGGGCGTTCGCTGCCGGAACTGCTGGGAAGCCGCATGAGCGACGCCGGACGGTTCATGTTCTTCATGCAGGCGGAGGTGATCGCCATCGCCACCGATCTGGCCGAGCTCATCGGCGGGGCCATCGCGCTGAACCTGCTGTTCGGCCTGCCGCTGTTCGCCGGAGGCGTGGTGATCGGCGCAGTCTCCACCGTGCTGCTCATGTTCGAGGGCGGGCGCACGCACCGCCTGTTCGAGAAGATGGTGATCGCGCTGCTGCTGGTCATCACGTTCGGGTTCATCGCGGGCCTGTTCATCGCGCCGCCGAATCCGGTCGACGTGCTCGGCGGCCTCGTGCCGCGCTTCTCGAACCGTGATTCCGTGCTCATGGCCGCGTCGATGCTGGGCGCGACCGTCATGCCGCATGCCATCTACCTGCATTCGACGCTGGTCAACGACCATTATGCGGGCGGTGAGGAACGGCCGACCACGCGTGAACTGCTGCACGGCTCGAAGATCGACGTGTTCTGGGCGCTCGTGCTCGCCGGCACCGTGAACCTCGCGCTGTTGATCCTCGCCGCGAACTCGCTGCACGGCATGACCGGCACCGATTCGATCGAGGGCGCGCAGCACGCGATCGTGAGCGTGCTCGGCCCGGTGATCGGCACGATCTTCTCGATCGGTCTGCTCGCCTCGTCGCTGAGCTCCACGTCGGTGGGCACGTACGCGGGCGCGGAGATCATGCACGGATTGCTCAGGATCAAGGCGCCGATGTGGGCATGCCGCGTGGTCACGCTCGTGCCCGGGCTGATTGTGCTGTGGTTCGCTCCGAACCCGACCGAGGCGCTGGTCATCGGCCAGGTGATTCTTTCGATCGGCATCCCGTTCGCCATCATTCCGCTGCTACGCTACACGCACGACCGGAAACTCATGGGCGAATATGTGGACGGCACTATCAAGCATGTGGTGTTCATCGCCGTGGCCGCGCTGATCGTGGCGTTGAACGTGCTGCTTATCGCGTTGACGTTGCTCGGCGTGGCATGACGCCGAGCAACGTCGGTTGACGGGGTGACGGTTGATCGTCAACCCCACCCCGTCAACCGTCAACCGACGTTGGGCCGCTCAGGCGGTCTTCTTGCGGCCGCGGCGCTTCATCGTGCCGGCGACGGCGTTGGCGGCATCGAAGACGGCGGCCTTGTCGTCCGCATAGTACGCGCCCGTCACCTGCTGGTAGGCGACCTCGCCTTCAGGAGCCTCGGGCAGTTCGAAGAACGCGCCGATCGCGGCGAGCGGAGCGGAGTCCTTCACGCTCACGGACGAAGCCTGCTTGCCTTCGGGCTTGCTGAACTTCACCGCATTGTCCGCCTTGGCGGTGGTGGGGACGATCGCCACCTGCTTCGTCTTCTCGTTGACGAGCACCTTCACGTAGGCGGGGAAGCCGAGCACCTGCGCGGTGGCCTTGTTGAAACGGATCGCGTTCGCGGTGACGGTCATCACGATCTTGCCGACCGGCTTGACCAGACGAACCTCCTCGAATCCCTGCAATACGGATGCCATGATTGTCTCCTTGATGCTGCTGATATCGATGCTGTTATGCTGCATTGAATTCAGCGCGCCGACGCATGGTATAAACGGATGAATTACGACGGTAAATCGCATTCGAATTCCTTAATAATCATGGTGTCAACGCGTTTGAATTATCGTCACCAATCATAGCGGATAATAAGACGTAATTTCATCGGATATTCGCAGCGTTTATGGTATTCGCGGAATTGGCTGTGTCGTGGAATCGGCTGTGCTTGCGACGATACGCTCCAGTGGCAACGCGACCGGTGAGAACCTGAACCGCGCCTCGCGCTGCGCTAATGCCCGGGCCACTTGGAAAGCGAACAACGCGCGCGCCTCGTCGTCGGCGGGAGGAAGATGAGCATCGCGGCCATACGACTCATGCACACCAAAATCGCAGAGAGGAGGAATACGCGAGGAGGGGAGCCGCCGTATGACGGTTCCCCTCCTCGCGTTGGTTGATTCGGCTGGATTCAGCCGAATCGGATGAAGGATCAGTAGCTGTGGTGGGACAGCCAGTAGTTGTAGGCGCCGGTGATGCCGCCGTAGCGGCCGTTGCAGTAGCTCACGAACCACTTGAACTGGGTCTGGTAGTTGTCGGCCCAGTCGGAGCCGGCGGAAGCCATCTTCGATCCGGGCAGGGCCTGCGGCAGGCCGTATGCGCCGGAGGAGGCGTTCGTGGCGTGCGGGTTCCAGCCGGACTCGTGGTTGATGATGTACACGGCGGCCGTGAAGTCGGCTTCGCTATAGCCGTTGTCGATGAGCCAGTCGTGCGCCCACGTCTGCATCTCCGAGGCCGGTACCGTGGTGCCGAGCGAGGAGGAGCTGGACGACGATGACGACGACGAGGAAGTGGAGCCGGTGCCGACGAGCACGATCTTGTCGGTCGGAGCCTCCTTCACGTAGGAGGCGAACACGTTGGAGGAGACGATCTTGCCGCCGGCGCGGGTGACGAGGCTCGTGGTCTCCATCGTGCCGGTCTTGCCTTCCTGCTGGACCTTCTCTTGGCCCTTCGGCAGCGCCTCGGTCTCCTTCTTCACCGTGTTGAACGCGATTTCGGTGTCACTGGTCTCCAGCGTGGCACCCGCGCGTTCGATGGTGATGACCGTGGACTCGTCGACCTTCGTGTTCAGCGAGGGGGAGACGGTGTCGTCCGGGTCGAGGACGATGTCGCCGGCTTCGAGCACGGACTTGACGGTGGTGAAGTCGTCACCGAGCACAGTGCGGGATTTGCCGTTGATCTTGACGGTCACGTAGGAGGTGTTGCCGTTGAGGTCGCCGCGTGCGCCTCCACGGGAGACGCCGAGCGCCGCATTGTCCGTGGCCGAGAACTCGGTGACTGCCGTATGCTCGTTCGACTGCTGGTAGAAGTTCCTGGATACGATGCCGGCACCCGCAAGCATGCCCACCGTCGCGACAATCGCCGCGATCCGCATCCACTGGCGCCTGCTCAGGGATTTCAGGGTGGGGTTCTTCTTGCGATGATTCGCCATAGTACTCCTTACATACCGGGCTTATCGGTGCCGTCGTTCGTTCGTACAGCCTGCGGCACTCACTGTCCACGATTCTAGCGCCTGAACCGAACAAAGGAAGAACGGCGAGGAAGCGACCACCCTCCGGCGCTGCGCGCCACCTCCCGCCGGCGGGAGGGGGTGAGGCCCGCGTCGCACAACAGCCCGCGCATGCTGGAGTGCGCGCCACCTCCCGCCGGCGGGAGGGGTGAGGCCCGAAATCGCGGGTTGCACCCGCAGGCGGGAGGGGACAAGGGAAGGGAGTGGGCGCCGTGCCAGGGAGGCCGGGGTGGGGTGTGTCGTCCGTAGACCCCCTGATACTGCCCCGTCGTTACTATCGGGGGTAGCCCCTTGGGTGGTGAGTCGGGGCCGCGTGTGAGAGCGCGTGAGAGAGAAAGGCGAATCGACTATGAGCCAGATCGCTCCCTTGGCCGAAAGGATGGCCGGCGACGCGGTCCGTCAGTTGAGCGAGATGCGTCAGGAGCAGTTGTCCCGCGTGCTGTACTGGCGGTTCTTCGTGAACATGGCGTTGATGCTGTGCGACGCCGCCATGTTCATCTTCGCCGGAGTCACCGTGCTCAACCTGCGCCATGAAGACGGCCCCTACTATTCGACGCGATTCGATTTCTTCACCGACATCACCGTGTACCTCGTGGTGGCCGCGTGCGTATGGGTGTGGTGCCTGGGCATGTCCGGCATCTACCATCGTCATGTGATGGGTGACGGCTACCAGCTGAACGTCAAGCTGTTCGCCGGCATGTGCCGTTGCTGGGTGGGCCTGTGCGCGGTCACGTTCTTCCTCGATCTGCATTTCACGTTGGCGAGCATGACCCTCGTGGTCGTCGGCGGCGCGGTGCTGACGGCATTGGAGCGTGCGGTCGCACGTGTGTTCATTACGCGCACCCGCCGCAACGGCGCCTACTCGTATGCCACGGTGGTGGTGGGTTCCCCCGAGGGCATCGCCAAGGTCATGCGTTTCCTCGGTAAGCGCGAGCAGCTCAACTACCGCGCGGTCGTGGTGTGTCCGGTGCGTCTCGATCCGGAGACGAGACTCGTCGTGGCGGACGATGACGTGGATCGTCTGCGCGCGATGGTGCCTGAAGCGGGCCGCGGCGTGGACATCATCCGCTACGCGGACAACAATCTGGCGGAGGAGTTCGTCCGTCATCAGATTCAGACGGTGATGGTCGCCGACGTGTTCCATCGTCTTTCCGACAATTTCAATACGTTCTCCGTGCGCATGGAGTCGCTGGGATTGGAGATCGCGCTGATCTCCTCCGCCGCGGACGTCGCCGGGCATGAGACGCAGGTGCGTTCCATCCAGGACACGACGATTCTCACGCTGCGTCTGCCCCAGTATTCGCCGGCGACGCGCATTGTCAAGCGGATCTTCGACTTGGTGATCTCCTCGCTCGCGATCGTGTGCTCGCTGATCGTCACGCTGCCGGTCGCCCTGGCCATCAAGCTCACGGACGGCGGCCCCGTGTTCTACACGCAGGAGCGTATCGGCCTGCGCGGGCGCCCGTTCCGTATGATCAAGTTCCGTTCGATGGTGACGAACGCGGACGCGCTCAAGGCGAAGCTCGCCGAACAGACCGGTCAGGAGGATCGTTTCATCTTCAAGATGAAGGATGATCCGCGCATCACCAAGGTGGGGCGTTTCATCCGCCGGTTCTCCATCGACGAGCTGCCCCAGTTCCTCAACGTGTTCCGCGGCGACATGTCCGTCGTGGGGCCGCGACCGCCGCTGCCGGAGGAGTTCGCCCGCTACAACCAGGTGTATGCGACGCGCATGCTCGTCAAGCCGGGTATCACCGGCCCGTGGCAGGTGTCGGGCCGTTCCGACCTGTCCGCGGAGGAGAGCGAGCGCCTCGACGTCGCATATGTGCAGAACTGGTCGATCGGCGGCGACATCGTGCTCATGTTCCGTACCGTCGGCGCCGTGCTGGGGCATAAGGGGGCGTACTGACCGATGTCCGATGAATCATTGGCGCCACGCGAGCCGTCATCCGAAGGCCCGATATCAGGCGGCTCCGGGGTTTCGGGCCAGCGTCCGCCGGTCGTGGCCCCGGATCTGAGCCATGTGCCGCAAAGCTCGCATCATGGCCGTCGCCGGCATATGAGCGACGAGCATATCGCGAAACTGAAACGCCGCCGCCGGAACCGCCGCATTCTGCTCGTCGTGTTGGCCGTGCTCGTCGCGCTCGTGGCGTGGGGCGCGTATCTCGCGTATTCCGCGTTGATCGCCAAACGTGAGATCCAGGCGGCGGTCGCCTCCGCCTCGTCGTTGGGCGCGGGCGCGGTGTCCGGCGATGTGAACGCCACGAAGTCGGCGCTCGGCCAGATGGGCGGCCATGTCGACAAGGCGTACGCGCAGACCGGTAATCCGTTGTGGAAGCCGTTGGAGTTCATTCCCTACTATGGTTCCGACGTGAAGGCGGTACGCGAGTCGGTGCGCATCATGGCCGACGTGTCCGACAACGCCCTGCCGCAGCTCGAATCCGCGTTGGACACCATGCAGGTGAAGGATTTCGGCGTCTCCAACGGTCGGATCGCGCTGCCCGGTCTCGCGGACGCCGCCGAGAATCTGAGACTCGCGAGCGAGAGCCTGACGCAGGCGAACACCGAATTCCAGCGTCTGGACGGCACACACGTCGCCTCGTTGACGCGTATGCTCGGCGACGCGCAGGAACGCTTCTCCACCGCCGCCTCGCTCATGGACGGCGTCTCCCGGTTCGCGCAGACGGCTCCCGCCATGTTCGACCTCGACAGGTCCGGCGCGCACAGCTATCTCATCATCGGCGAGAACAACGCCGAGGCGCGCGCCAGCGGCGGGTTGCCCGCGTCATGGGGTGTGATGACGGTCGACGACGGCGCGATCTCCATCTCCGATTTCATCGCCGACACGGCCATCGCGCAGCAGGACGAACCGGTCACGCCGCTCACGGACGAGGAGCAGTCGCTGTTCGGCGACAAGCTCGCCACCATCGCGCACGACGTGAACATCACCCCCGATTTCACGCGTACCGGCGTGATCGCGCGCGCCATGTGGGAGAAGACGCAGGGGCAGAGTGTCGACGGCGTGATCGCCGTGGACCCCGTGTTCCTCCAGCAGCTGCTCGGCGTGACCGGCCCGGTGACGCTTTCCGACGGCACTACGCTGGACGGTTCGAACGCCGCGCAGACCCTGATGCACGACGAGTACTACCGCACCGATGACCATGCGGCACAGGACGCGTTCTTCGCTGAAGCGGCGAGCGCGACGTTCCGTCTGGCGACGGCGTCGAATGCGCTCGACGCGAGCCGGGTGCTCTCCTTGTTCCCCAAGGCCGCGGCGAACGGTCACGTCAAACTGTGGCTCGCGGATTCCGGTCTGCAGCGTCAGCTGGAGAACACGGCGCTCGGCGGCACGCTGAGCCGTGCGGCCGGCGAGCCGACGGTCGGCGTGTACGTGAACAACGCGTCGCAGTCGAAGATGGACTGGTATCTCGACCGCAAGGCCACGGCGACATACGTGCGCACGATGGCTGACGGGAGCCGCGAATATGATGTGCACATCACCATGACGAACACGTTCGACGCCGCCGACGCGGCATCGACCCCGCAATACGTGCTCGGCGACGGCATCGACGGACTGACGGGGGGACGCAACGCGACCCTCCTGTACGTGACGGCGCCGGCCGACGGACGACTGGTCTCCTGGAGGTTCTCCGACGGAAGCCAGTTCGACAACTATCTCACGCTCGACGGTCTCACCGTGGGCGTCAAACGCGTCGAACTCGACCCCGGGCAACGCCTGGAGGCGAGCGTGCGCGTACGCACCTCGAACCAGGTGTCCGCCGGTTCGGGAGACGGGCTGGCGATTCGCGAGACGCCGCGCATACGGGACGAGTGACCGGATGCGGCGACGTACTGCCGGATAGACGCGAATCCCCAAGCATCGACAATCGACACTTATGAAACACAATCAGAGGAAGCACACACGAGCCGCGAACCGCAACGCGGCGGGCAAGGAGCAAAGCATGACGGTAGCCGACATCCTGGAGACGCTGAAGAAGCATCTCATCGTGGAACTGGTCGTGTTGCTGGTGGTGCTGGCCGGAGGCTACGCCTACGTAAGCCAGCAGACCCCGAAGTACACGGCCACCACGCAGATGTTCGCCAGCGTGAACCATCAGGCCGCCTACGGGTCGTCCAACGCCTCGTCGGACGGGTCGTCCGACGGCGATACGCAGCAGTCCAGCCCCACCACCGACGCTTCGGGCGACACCAGCTACATCTCCGGACAGGTCGGCGCCCTGCCGACACTGGTCACGACGCCCGCCGTGCTCCAGCCGGTGATCGACGATCTCGGCCTCGACACGTCCGTGGACGAGCTGGGCGCGCGCATCACCATCAGCGCGCAGAACACGTATTTCGTGAACGTCGCCGTGACCGACACGAACCCGAAGCGCGCCGCGAACATCGCCAACGCGGTCGGCCAGAGCCTCAAGAAGCAGATCTCCTCCGACTCGTACGCCTCCGAGAAGACATACGTGCTGAGCCTGCTCAACCTGTCCGTCGTGCGTCATGCCGAGGTGCCGAAGACGCCCAGCTCGCCGAACGTGAAGTCGTTCATGTTCAAGATGGTGCTCGCCGGCGTGGTGGCCGCCGTGTGCGTGGCGCTCATCATCGAGGCCGCGGACAAGCGCCTGCGCCAGATCGCCGACCTGCAGCGTCTCACCGACGCGCCCACGCTCGGCGTGCTCCTCAAGGACGACGCCTACCAGGCGAGCGCGCCCGTCGTGGTCTCCGCGCCGTCGTCCAGCGCGGCGGAAAGCATCCGCCGTCTCGCCCTGAACCTCATGTTCATCGCGCCCGACCGCACCGAACTGTCCAACATCATCGTCATCTCCTCCGCCGGCCAGCATGAGGGCAAGACCACGGTGGCCGTGAACCTGGCCGCCGCGCTCGCCGAGAAGGGCGAGAAGGTGCTGCTCATCGACACGGATCTGCGCCGCCCGTCCGTCGCGGGCGCGTTGAACATCAACGGCAAGGTGGGTCTGAGCCATCTGCTCGCCGGACAGGTGACCTCGAAGGAGGCCATTCAGCAGTATTGGAAGCCGAACTGCCATGTGCTGCCCGCCGGCGATCAGACCACCAATCCGAGCATCCTCATCAACTCGCATGCCATGCAGGATCTGCTCAGGCAGGTCGCGTCCGCCTACGACCACGTGGTCATCGACACCACGCCGATGCGCGTCGCCAACGACGCCGCCGTCTTCGCGAAGGACGGCGCGCGTCTCATCCTCGTCGCCAGCCAGGGCGTGACCGTGAAGAAGCAGCTGAAGGACACGATGCAGGAGTTCGAGATGATCGGCGTCGCGCCGGTCGGTACCGTGTTCAACAACGATCATGTGAAGCGCGGCAAGAACAGCTACTACTATTACGGCGACTACGCCGGCGAAGGCAAGGGCCGCAAGGCCCGTCGCGCGAAGGCGGCCTCGAAGGCGGCTGCGAAGGCGGCTGCGAAGACCGAGGAGAAGGCCTGAGCGGCCGGAGACGGGGAGAGACGATGACCTCCACGAAACGCCGCGCACTCATCATCCAGGAGGCCATGGGCGGCTGCGGCCGCCACGTGGTCGACCTGGTCACCGGACTCGACCCGGACCGTTTCGACGTCACGCTGATTCACGGCACGTCGCGCATCGACGACTATTATCGCGACGCGCTGCCGCGCATGGCCGAACACGCCCGCATCATCCCCTGCGACGACCTGGTGCGTCCGATCAGCCCGAAGCACGAGCTGAAAGCCCTGCGCGAAGTGACGCGCGTGATTCGCGAGTTCAAGCCGGAAACGGTGCACTGCCACAGTTCGAAGGCGGGCGTGATCGGCCGCATGGCCGTGCTGCTCGCCGGTCGGCGCGCCGGCGTGCGCCGCGTGTTCTACACGCCGCACGCCTACTCGTTCCAGGCGCCCGAGTTCGGTGGCAGGAAACGCACGGTGTTCGTGGGACTCGAACGGTGGATGAGCCGTCACGCCACCACGCTCACGTTCAACGTGAGCGCGGGCGAGCGTGATGCGGCGCTCGCGGAACGGCTCGACGATCCCGCCAAGTTCGAGGTCGTGTACAACGGCGTGGCGGACGTGCCGGTGCCGTCGCGCGACGAGGCCCGAGCGCTGCTCGGATTGGACACGCTCGGCGTGCCCGCCGGGGCGCCCGTCGTGGGCGTGACGGCGCGTCTCGTGGAACAGAAGGACCCGTTGACCGCGGTCGGCGTGATGCGGCGGGTGCTTGCGGAGCGTCCGGACGCGCATCTGGTGATGATCGGCGACGGCGATCTCGAGGACGCCGTGCGCGCGACCGTGGCGGACGCCGGCATCGAAGACCATGTGCACCTGCTCGGATACCGTCCGGACGCGGAACGCGTGGTCGCCGCGTTCGACGTGTACCTGCTGTCCTCCCTGTACGAGGGGATGCCGTATTCGCTGGTGGAGGCGCTGCGCGCCGGCGTGCCGATCGCCGCGACCGACACCACCGGCAATGACGAAGTGGTGACGGACGGCGTGAACGGCAGGCTGTTCCCCGTGGGGGACGCCGAGTCCGGCGCGAAGGCCGTGCTCGACCTGCTGGAGCATCCGATGCCGGCCGGCCGGGTGCGCGGCACCTATCTCGAACGGTTCACGTTGGACCGCATGTTGGAGACGATCACCGCCCGGTACGAGGGCGTGCCGCCCACCACGGGCGGCACGGGACGTAAGGACGAGGAGGAACGGGCATGATACTCATCAAGGTCTGGTACCGGTTCACCGGTCTGCTGCTCAAAGCCCTGTACAAGGTGGTGTACGGCCGCCACATGCGCTGGGGAAAGGGCTTCCACATGCGCAAGGGGTTCCAGGCGACCGTGGAGAACGGCGGTTCGATCGTGCTGGGCGACAACGTGTTCTTCAACAACGGGTGCGGTCTGCACGCGCGCAAGTCGATCACGATCGGCGACGAGACGATCTTCGGCGAGAACGTGCACGTGTACGACCATAACCACCGGTTCGCCGATCCGACGCTCGCCATCAAGGATCAGGGCTATTCGGAGGCTCCGGTGACGATCGGACGCCACTGCTGGATCGGCTCGAACGTGACGATCCTCAAGGGCGCGACCATCGGCGACAACACGGTGATCGGCGCCGGATGCGTCATCTCCGGCGACATCCCCGCGAACTCCGTGGTCCGCACGGACACCGCCCTCACCATCACCCCCATCTCCCGGCCCTCCGCTCCCGAGGACGGTTCCGTCTCCTCCCGCCCGCCGATGGTTGGATCGGACGAGCGGCGTTCGACCGGCACCGGCTCCTCTTCCCGGCCCCCGCTGGCGGGGGCTGTCGAGCGTGGCTCGACTGGGGGTGGTTCCGGCGAGGAACCGCACACCGCGCCCGTCCGCGTGCTCGTCCTCGACACCGTGATGGATCGTGGCGGCGCCGAAACCATGATGATGAACTACATGCGCCACATGGACCGCAGCAAGGTCGCCTATGATTTCCTCGTCAACCGCGACTACCGAGCCGCATACGAGGACGAGATCGAACGCCTCGGCGGCCACGTCTACCGCATGTGCCCGATGTACCCGCAGTATTTCGGCCGGTACAAGCGCGAGATCCGCGATTTCCTCGTCAAGCATCCGGAATACCGCATCATCCACTCGAATCTGGAGGAGCGCAGCTATTTCGGGTTGCGTGAGGCGTACAAGCTGGGCGTGCCGGTGCGCATCGCCCACGCGCACAACCGTCCGGTCGGCTTCGACCTGAAGTCCGTGTTCCGCGAATACTTCCGTCTGCGTCTGCCCAAGTACGTGACGCACATGTTCGCGTGCGGCGAGGAGGCGGGCGATTGGCTGTTCGGCGTGAAGAACCGCGGCCGTGTGATCCAGCAGCGCAACGCCATTGACACCGCCCAATACCGTTTCGACGCCGACGTGCGCGCCGCGGTGCGCGGCGAGTTCGACGTGAAGGACTCCACGTTCGTGCTCGGCCACGTGGGACGGTTCTTCCCGCAGAAGAACCACACGTTCCTCATCGACGTGTTCGCCGCGGTGCACCGGCTCCGCCCGGACAGCGAACTGTGGCTGGTCGGCGGCGGCGAACTGAACGACGAGCTGAAGAACCAGATTCGCGACAAGGTGGACGCGCTCGGATTGAGCGGCGCGGTGCGGTTCCTCGGCGTGCGTTCCGACGTGAACCGTGTGATGCAGGGCATGGACGCGTTCATCCTGCCGAGCCTGTTCGAGGGACTGCCGTTCACGATGATCGAAGCGCAGGCGGCCGGCCTGCCGTGCACGATCTCCGACCGTGTGCCGAAGCAGTGCGACATCACCGGCAACGTGCAGGTCGTGCCGTTGGCCGCGAGCCCCGACGAGTGGGCGAAGCGCGTGCTCGCGCAGGCGGACGCGCCGAAGATCGTGGATCGTGCGCTGGGACCGGAACTCGTCACGAAGGCCGGTTTCGACATCACGGCGAACGCCGCGTGGCTGCAGGGCTTCTATCTGGACGCGCTGGCGAAGGCCGAAGGCGGTGCGGCGGCCGGGAAGGCCGGTGGCCGATGAGCGGTTCCTTTTCCACCGCGCGCCTGGCCAAGATGAGCCGCAAGGAGCGTCGCCAGCGCCGCCTCGCCATGGAGCTGCGCAACAAGAATGCGCTCCTCGCGCTCATCCTGCCCGTGATGATCGCCGCCAAGATCATGGTGGCGTACGTGCTGCCGCCGAAATACTTCTACGACAACAACCGCATCCTGTCGATGATGCTCGGCACGGCGGGTGACGCGGCATGGGAAGGTGACTACCGGACGGCGTCGAACCTGTTCGACAGCATCAATTTCGCCGGCATCGACACGCTCATCGACTGGTCGATCTGCCTGGGCATCATCTTCACCACGCTGGTGATCTTCATGGTGATTCGCGCGGATTCCCCCGACCTGCTGCAATCATTGTTCCTGCTCGCGACCGTCGGCCTGCTGAACATCTACATCTTCAATATCGGCAAGGATATCATCCAGTTCGCGTTCTTCTTCGCCGTATACGTGGTGCTCATCCTGCCGATCGACAATTCGCTGGTCAAGGTGCTGGCCAGCGCGGGCATCCTGTATTTCGAAAGCACGTTCTTCCGCGAATACTACATTCTCATCGCCGCGCTGATCGTCGCCGTGTACGCGATTCTGCTGTTCTTCAAGCAGCGCAGCGCCATCG
The DNA here is from genome assembly GCF_056357035.1 of Bifidobacterium sp. LH_417. Taxonomy (NCBI): domain Bacteria; kingdom Bacillati; phylum Actinomycetota; class Actinomycetes; order Bifidobacteriales; family Bifidobacteriaceae; genus Bifidobacterium; species Bifidobacterium sp. LH_417. Next base: position 62,162 of record NZ_JBKEVI010000012.1, on the reverse strand, counting down.
GCCTCGGCAGCACGCTGATCATCGTCGTGCTTCTGTTCGCGACCATCTATCTGATGATGATCGTCGCGAATGCGGTCATGCCCACCGAATACCACACGATTCTGAACCTGAGGGCCGGCTACGATACGGCGTTCGGCGGCAGTGCCGACTCCTCCACGCTGATTCAGAACTGGATTCCCGGCGGCGGCCTGCCGATCTACATGGTCAACTATCTCATCAACGCGTTCCGCATGATGATTCCCTTCGAGCTGGTGATGCGCGGAGCCGGCTATCTGCCGTTCTTCGCGTTCCAGTGCATGGTGACGTTCTACATGGTGAATCTGATCCGCCAGATCAATCACGTCAACGATTCCACGCTGTTCATCGCGTTGTGCGTGTACATCGGCTACGCGCTGGCGTCGTTCATCTTCGAGCCGGACTTCGGTTCGTGGACCCGCCACGAGGCGGCCACCTTCCCCGTATTGCACCTGCTGGTGCTCAACAACTTCCAGAAGATTCCCCTCACGCAGGAGGAACGCGTGCTGTTAAGAGGAGGTGCGTGATGATGAACGTAGACGAGCTTGTCCGATCCGACTGTTTCCGCTACGCGGCGAAGTCGGACCGGACAACGATGCTGAAGCAGCGGTTCGTACAGATGGGGTTCCGCTATACGAGCATGTTGCGCAAGGCGCAGTCCCATCGCTCGGGACTCCTCCACTACTGGTACCGGTGGCGTCTGCTGCGATTGTCGAAGAGCACCGGATTCCAGATCGGCTATGGTGCGAGCATCGGCGCAGGGCTGTTCATCGGTCACCGTGGCACGGTGATCGTCAACGGCGAGGCGCGGCTCGGCAGCAACGTGAACCTGAGCCCGGGCGTGGTGGTCGGTCAGGAGAACCGTGGTCGGCATCGGGGAGTGCCTCAGATCGGCAACCGGGTGTGGATCGGCTCGAACGCGGTCATCGTCGGCGGCATCCGCATCGGCAACGACGTGCTGGTCGCCCCGAACTCGTATGTGAACTTCGACGTGCCCGACCACAGCATCGTCGTCGGCAATCCGGCCCGCGTGATCCGACGCGAGAACGCGACGGAAGGATACTGCCACAATCAGGTGCCGAACGTGGTTGCGGACGAGGAGTATGCGGTGACGGACGGAGGCGCACGATGACGCACATCGCGTTCTTCTCGGGGGACATCACGCGGTCCGGAGGCACGGAGAACGTGTCCGTCATGATCGCCAACGCGCTCGCCGGACAGGGGGAGGGGAACGCCTTCGCCATCTCGTTCGTCAGCCTGTTCGAAGAGGCTGCGGAACCGTTCTTCGCCATCGACCCGCGGATCGCGCGCCATACGGTGTACCCGACCGTCACGCACGGCATCCACCACTATTGCGACACGGTCAGGCGCCTGCGCGGGCTGGTACGCGACCACCGCATCGACGTGCTCGTCGACATCGACGGCATCCTCGACATGTACGCGCTGCCGTTGAAGCGCGGCACCGGCGTGCGGGTGATCTCCTGGGAGCATTTCAACTATCTGCAGAACCCGGGCGTGCCCTACCGCAAACTCACGCGCCGGTGGGCGGCACGCAAGGCCGACGCCATCGTGACGCTCACCGAAGCGGACCGGAACCTGTACGAGACGCATCTGCACCCGAAATGCCCGGTCATCGCCATCCCCAATCCGATGCGCCGGCCGGAACCCGACCCCGTATACGACGCGGACTCGCGCACCATCATCAGCTCCGGGCGACTCACCTACCAGAAGGGCTTCGACATGCTGGTCGACGTGGCCGCCCGCGTACTGCCGGACCATCCCGACTGGACGTGGCTCATCCTCGGCGAAGGCGAGGACCGTCCCATGCTGGAGGAGAAGATCGCCGCCGCCGGACTCGGCTCGCAGCTCATCCTCAAAGGCCGCGTCGAGAACATGGACGACTACTACCGTGCCGCCGCCATGTTCGTCATGACCTCCCGCTTCGAGGGGCTCCCCATGGTGCTGCTCGAAGCCAAAGCCCACACACTGCCCATCGTGAGCTTCGACTGCCAGACCGGACCGGCGGAGATCGTCGACGACGGCGTGAACGGCGACCTGACCGCGGTCGGCGACATCGACGCCACGGCCGCCGCCGTCAACCGTCTCATCGACGACGCCGCACGCCGCACGGCATACTCCGCGCACGCGCTCGACGGCGCCGACCGGTTCGGCATGGACGAGATCCTCGCCCAGTGGCACGGCCTGCTCTCCCGACTCGTCACGGAAGGCAGGTGACCGATGGCGTCACATGCACAACGCAACTCCAGCGTCGAGACGCTGCGCATCCTCGCCATGCTGATGATCGTCACCAGCCATTGCGTGATGTTCACGAACCTCGATGCGCTCGCGCTGCCGTTCGGCGTGAACAAGGTGCTCATCGAGACGTTCCTGTACTCCGGCGGCAAAGTGGGCGTGGTCGCGTTCTTCGCGATCTCCGCATGGTACCTGTCCGAAGCGGGGGGAGTGAAGGCCGGACTGCGCCGCGTATGGATCCTCGAACGGGAGATGCTGTTCTGGTCGCTCGTCCTGCTCGCCGCAACCGTCGCCCTCGACCGCACGCAGGTCGGCATGACATTGGCAGCCGGCTCGCTGTTCCCCACCATCACCGGCCTATGGTGGTATCCCACCGCATACGCCGTGTTCCTGCTGTTCTTCCCGTTCCTCGTCACCGGACTGCGCGCGCTGGACAAGACCGCGCACGGCGCGCTGGCCATCATCATGCTCGTGCTGTTCACCGGCCTCGACATGGTGATGCCCCTGTCCGCCGTGGGACTGCCCGGCGGCAACTACCTGAGCTTCATCTACATTTACGTGCTCATCACCTACTACCGCTGGCACATGACGCCGATGCGCACCGCCACCGCATGGTGGATGCTCGCAGGCGGCTACGCGCTCATCGCCGCCGGAGCCGTGGGCGAAGGCCTCCTCTACCAGGCGACCGGCCGGCTGCAGACGCTGCAGGTGTACGTGGGCAAGGTCGAATTCCGTCTGCCCGTGCTCATGATCGGACTCGCCCTGTTCGTCCTGTTCGAACGCCGCGAATGCCACAGCGCGGCGGTCAACACGATCGCCGCCTCCACGTTCGGCGTATACCTCATCTCCGAATACCCGACCGTACGCCAATGGCTGTGGCGCAATCCGATGCTCGACTTCGCGGCGCTCGCCGACGCGCATCCGGCCGCGCTGATCCCCGCGCTCATCGGCGCCGCGTGCGTCGTGTTCGCCGCCTGCGCGCTGCTCGACCAGCTGCGCGCCCTGCTGTTCCGCGCGACCGTGGACAGGAACCGCGGCGGCTGGTTCGACCGTCTCGCCGCACACGTGAACCGAAAGACCGCCGATGGAAAGGAACGCATATGAGCGACAAGAAGAACCCGCTGGTGTCCGTCATCGTGCCGGTGTACGGCGTGGAACGCTACCTCGACCGGTGCGTGGCGAGCATCGTCGCCCAGACGTACCGCGATCTGGAGATCATCCTCGTGGACGACGGCTCGCCGGACGACTGCCCGAGCCTGTGCGACGCGTGGGCCGCCAAGGACGGGCGCATCACGGCGATTCATCAGGTTAACGCCGGCGTATCCGCCGCACGCAACCACGGCATCGACGAGGCACACGGCGAATACCTGTATTTCGTGGACGCCGATGATTTCGCGGAACCGGATCTCGTCGAGACGCTGGTCGCACGAGCCATCACCGACGACGCGCAGATCGTGTTCTGCGGGTACGAGACGAATACGCTGCAGCCGGACGGTTCTCTGACGAAGACCGACGAGACGCGTCCGTTCGATTTGACATTCGCAGGAAACACGGTTTTCGCGGCGGAATTCGCGGAACTCGCCGCGGAACGTTACGTGTATCCCTCATGGAACAAACTGTTCCGCACGGATTTCGTACGCACGGTCGGCGCGCGGTTCCCCGTGGGCGTGGTGGCCGACGAGGATTCCTATTTCGATTTCCCCCTGTATGCCGCCGTCGAACGGGTGAGCGTGGTGCCGGATCAGCTCTACCATTATGTGGTGCGTTCCGGAAGTGCCGCCGGACATTATCAGCCGGCTTTGTTTGACAGCCATAAAACCGTATGGGAGTACGTCTCGCCGATTGTCGCACGGTGGAATCCCTCATTCTCTGCCGTGTTCGACAACCTGTTTCTAAGCGGGATTGGCCTGTGTCTGAATTTCCTGTATGAGAACCGTTCCCGCGACGGTCGATACCGGCGCGAGCAGATACGTGCCATTGTGGGCAATGCTACGGTTCAGAGCTTCGTACGCAAAGTCCGACCCATCGGATTGCGCAACAAGTTGGCGGCGATGAGTCTGCGTGGCGGAACCGTGCCATGTCGCTTCTACGGCTGGTCAATCGCCACACTGAAACGGTGGCGAAGCACCTAATGCGAGTCCGTTGATGATGACAATGGTTTCAAATATTTCGTGATCGATAAACCGTAATGATATGGCTATGCGTTTATTCAACTAACATCATTAAAAAATAAGAAAAATGAGGTTCTCTATGTACAATAAACAACGGCTTTCGTCATCCTCACTTAAGCAGATGGATGCCTTGGTCTCCATCATCATCCCGATTTATGGTGTGGAGCGATTCCTCCCAGCCTGCCTTGATAGCGTCTGTAATCAGACATATTCCAATCTGGAGATCATACTGGTTGATGACGGATCTCCGGACAGATGCGGTGAAATCTGCGACGAATACGCTGCGGGAGATGAACGAATCATCGTCCGTCATGTCTCCAATGGAGGAGTGGGCTCTGCCCGAAATTTAGGACTTGACCTTGTAACCGGAGAATACATCCTTTGCATTGATCCTGACGATGTGCCGGATGCGACATATGTGGAATCGGCTATGAAAGCCGTCCTCGCTTATGATTGCGACGTCGTCACAGCTAGGTTCCGTTGGATTGACGAGGATGACAATCCCTATCAATACGATTCGCCGCATAATCATTACGATTCAATATCGGTCCTGACAAGGGAAGAGGCTCTTGACCAGATTTTCCATAACCGGATTGAATCATTCCCCTGGATTTATGTCATCAAGCGTGAACTGTGGAATACGCCGGAAGTGCGCTTCCCCGTCGGACGAGTGTTTGAGGATGCATCCACAATGTATAAGGTCATCGCGAACAGTACCAAGGTCGTGAAGCTACCTGATGTACTGTATTCGTACAGATACCGTCGTTCTTCGGCGACCAATTCATCTGGCAAACGTCTGACGCTGGCGGCGGCTGAGAACAGTATGGAACGTCTTGACTTCATCAATGGTATCGAATTGTCAAACGATACTAAAAACGATGTCATCGTTAATGGGTTCAACATGCTGATTGCCTGCTATTACGATTTGTTACGACGTAATGACGCCTCCAGAGAAGAAATAAGCCGTGTTAAGAATTACTTGTACAAATATGCACAAAGTCTTGGCCAAAACCGCTTGCCAAGCGGAACTGGTCTGCGGTGGCTGCTGATTCGGATTCATGCCGATAAGGTGTTTTCGCTGGTTGACCGTATGCGCCATCGATAATGACCGCTGACCGATCTGGGTGGAATCATGTTCCGGTGCATTCTTCTCCCGACTATGTGGTTCAGCTGAATTGCTGGTTCAGTGCATAGTAGGCGCGGGGCCAGTGGCTGAAGCAGAAGATGCGCGCCTTGCGCGCGAATGTCACCTTCGTGTCGCGATAGACAGGGGCGGCCGTCTTTCGTAGCCGTGCGGCGTACTCGCCGATCTGGGCTTTGGGACGGTGTGACCGCACCAGCGAGAACAGCACGTCATAATGCTTCTGCATGAGGTAGTAGGCCATGCCCGCGGTATTGGCGCATTCCAGAGCACGAAGCTGCTTGACGATCATTTCGCCGATGGTGATGCGGTCGAAGGAATGTTGCGAGAACGTGCCGTTGGTGATGGATCCGGGGCGCATGCGGTACTGGTAGAGGGCCTTGCCCTCGACATGCACCCGATTGGCGAGATGGAAGGCGATGGCGTTGAAGTAGAAGTCCTCGCTGTTGAGCCCTATGGGGAACCGGAGAGCATCGGACCGTTCCAGCAACGCGGCCCGGTACAGTTTGCCCCACGCGCAATCCAGGATGTTCCCGGTGCAGTGGAGGAACTCGTCCAAGGCCTGTTCGCCGGTGAAGGTGTGGGTCGGCGGCGCCATCGGGGTGATGACGGTCCCGAGATCCTCGGTCACCTTGTTGGCGCCACAGGACACGATATCCGCGTCATGTGCGAGAGCATCGGACACCAGCGTCTCGATCATCTCCGGCGCGATGACGTCGTCGCTGTCCACGAAGGAGACGTATGAGCCCCTCATCGCATCGACGCCGCTGTTGCGGGCCGCGGAGAGGCCGCCGTTGCGTTCGCGGTGAATCACACGGATGCGTGCGTCCTTCGTGGCCCACCGGTCGCACAGTTCGGGGCAGCGGTCGGGGGAGACATCGTCGATGATGATGATGTCGAGATTCCGATATGTCTGATCGACGATGCTGGAAATGCACGCATCCAGATACCGTTCGACGTTGTATACGGGGACGATGACCGACACCAATGGTGATTGCCGCATGGGGTGTTCTCCTCCGAGAGTCGGAACCGAGTTTTCTTATGCTCCAATCGTCAATGGTGGCATGGACGGATACAATCGGGGATGCAGAGGAGGACGGTAGGGGGCATTCGATATATTGGATACGGCTTTGGCCCATTCCTTGGTTTGTGAGGTAAGGAAAGACTCATATGGCTTCAAGCGCCACGAAACGGTATGGAATCCTGACCATCAACGACACCGCGAGCAATTACGGCAACCGTCTTCAGAACTACGCGTTGGAGACGTTGCTGTCCGGCTACGGCACGGCGACGACGATCCAGCATTATCTGGATGCGGCGGACGGTGGTTCTCTTGCGAAGATCAGCGCGCGCAGGAACCTGTCGGAAGTGAAGAAGGCGGTGCTGGGGCATGTGCCGAATCCCGCCAATCTGGAATACCGGCGACGGTGGGAGGAACTCAAATTCACCGCGAAGTACATTGGCAAATCGCCGGTGACAATCTCGCAGGCCAAGGGGCTTTCCCCCAATGGAAGGGATCTCGACAAGATCGTACTCGGTTCCGATCAGGTGTGGAACGACCGGCACCTGTCCCAAGCGGATCTGAAGATTCGTCTGGGTATGTTCGCTCCGTCCGAACGGGTGATGTCGTATGCGGCCAGCTTCGGCGTCGATCATGTCAGGGAGGAGAACAAGGGCATCTTCCGTCTGGCATTGGAACGCATGTCGATGATTGGTGTGCGTGAATTCCGTGCGAAGGAACTGGTGGAGGAATTGTCCGGTAGGAAAGCCACCGTGGTGCTTGACCCGACGTTGATGGTTCCCGCCGAACAGTGGCGGACGATCACGCGCGGCTTCGTGCCTCAGGGTGAGCGCTATGTGCTCACATACTTCCTGGGAGGCATCTCCAAGGAGCGTGGTGCCGCCATCGAGGCGTTCGCCAAGGCGCACGGTTGCACGGTGCGCAGGATATTGGATCCGTCCGATCCCGGGACGTATATCGCCGGACCGCAGGATTTCGTCGAACTGTTCTCCAAGGCCGCGTATGTGTGTACCGACTCCTATCACGCCTGCTGCTTCTCGTTGCTGTTCGACAAGCCGTTCCGCGTATTCGCGCGCGAAGGCATCAAGCGGAACGACAAGATGAACTCGCGTATGGAGACGCTGTTCCGCCTGTTCGATCTCGATGCGTCCATCGAGGGCGGAGCGGATGTGACGATGCCGGGACTCGACTATGCGCGTATCGGCGTCGAGCTGGCCCGGCAGCGCACCATCTCCCGTGCATGGCTGGAGCAGGCGCTTCGCTGATGACGATGCGCGAGGCAAGCGCCTTCCGACACAAGCAATAAGACATTTCGTTTGGCAGAGACGGAGGAAACGACAATGGTCCGATATACGGATGAAAGAAACGCGCAGATTCTGATTGCGCTCCTGAAGGAATACGGGATCCGGAAGGTGATTCTCTCGCCGGGAACCACCAATATCCCGATGTCCGGCAGCATCCAGAACGACCCGTATTTCGAGACGTATTCCGCCTACGATGAGCGTTCCGCGGCATATATGGCCTGCGGTCTTGCCAATGAATCGGGCGAACCTGTGGTGCTCTCATGCACTGGCGCCACTGCTTCCCGCAACTATATGCCGGGATTGACCGAAGCCTATTACCGAAAGCTTCCGGTTCTGGCGGTTACTTCAATGAATTCTTCCCGGAACGTCGGCAACCTCACTGAGCAGACTCTGGATCGTTCTCAGATTCCGCATGACATCGCCAAGTATTCGGTGAATCTCGACCCCGTGAATAATGATGCCGATGCTTCCTATGCGGAACTGCCGGTCAACCGTGCCCTTTCCGAATTGTCACGTAATGGTGGCGGTCCCGTTCATATCCAGTTGATCAGCAATTATGCAGCGACGTTCACCACTACCACACTTCCGTTGGTGCGCAGGATCATGCGGTACACCATGGAGGACGAGTGGCCGCAATTGGATTCCAATAGCAGAATCGCGATTGTGATGGGAGCTGAGCGTGCCTATAGCAAACAGCAGGAGGCGGTGCTCGACGCTTTCGTGGAGCACCATAACGCCGTTGTCCTGACTAACAATGTGAGTGGTTATCGAGGGAAGCATGCTGTCCGTGGCGCGCTTGCCTGTCAGCAGCTTGTGGAAGGTAATCCGAAAGCGCAGGAACTGCTTCCGGATCTTATCATTCACTTGGGGGAACAAAGCAGTTCGTATGAGATCATGGGCTATCTGGATGGCAAACCGATTAAGGTATGGCGCGTATCCGATGATGGTGAATTCAGGAGACGATTCAAGCGGCTTGATGCGGTGTTCCAGTGCTCCAAGGAAACCTTCTTTGAGCATTATTCTCAGGGCGATAGCTTCTCGGATAATTCGTATGAGCTTTCGTGGAGACAATACGATGAGGGACTGCGTAAGACGATTCCGGACTTTCCTTTCTCGAATTTGTGGATTGGCAAGCAAATGTCCGGTAAGATACCATCGAATAGCGTCGTCCATTTCGGTATTCTGAACTCGGCACGGTCATGGAATAACTTCGAATTTGATTCTTCCGTTGAGACGGCTTGCAATGTCGGCGGTTTTGGTATCGATGGGGCATTATCCACACTCATTGGCGCAAGCCTTGCTCATCCCGATAAACTGCATTTCGTGGTACTGGGAGACCTCGCGTTCTTCTATGATATGAACTCGCTTGGCAATCGTTACGTGGGACGAAATGTCCGAGTTCTGCTCGTCAACAACAATGATGGCGCGGAATTCAGGATCTCCACCCACATCGGCTCCCAGTTCGGTGAACAGACCGATGATTTCATCGCCGCAGGACGGCATAACATCGATCATTTCGAGAATCGTCTCACCCGCGGCAAGCCGGGACATGGTCCGTCGCCGGCGCAGGCGTGGGCCGAGTCGCTCGGATTCCGTTACCTGTCGGCCGGAAGCAAGGAGGAGTTCCTCGCCGTGAGCGACGAGTTCCTTGCCGAGGACGGCGACCGCCCGATTCTGTTCGAGTGCTTCACCACGGCGGCGGACGAGGACGCGGCGCATGAGATGGTGTTGCATATCGACAACACGCGCACCCTGAAGGGGGAGGCGAAGCAGGCGCTGAAGAAGGTGCTCCCCACGAACGCGCTGCGTCAGTTGAAGAAGGCCATCAAGTAGCCGATATGGGTGAGAAGAAACAATTGGCCGTGAACATGGCGGCCACGGCCATCGCCTTCGCGGTGCAGTTCGGCGTCAACTTCTTCCTGACGCCGTACATCGTCAGCACGCTGGGGACGACCGCCTACGGGTTCGTGCCGCTGATCAACAACATCATCGGCTACACGACGATCCTCACCACCGCGCTGAACTCCATGGCGAGCCGGTACATCGCCTTGGCATACAACCGTGGCGACATGGACAAGGCGAACATGTACTTCAAGTCGGTGTTCATCGCCAACTCGCTGCTCGCCGTCGTACTGGCCGTGCCGGGATTCCTGTTCTCCGCGTTCCCGCAGTGGATCATGAACGTGCCGGCGAACCTATTGGACGATGTGCGGTGGGCGTTCCTCTTCTCCATGCTGGGAGCGGAGATTTCGCTCGTGCTATCGGTGTTCGGTTGCGTCTACTATGTACGCAACCGGTTGGAGAAATCCTCCCTGAGGAACATCGAATCCAACCTGTTGCGCGCGGCGGTCCTGATCGGTCTGTTCGCGGCGCTCCGGCCGAAGATCTACTACATCACCGCCACGATGCTGATCGTCACCGTATACAATTGCGTGGCGAACATCCATTACACGAGGACGTTGACGCCGGAACTCGGTGTGCGCAAAGGTCGGTTCAGCGGCAAGGCGGTCAAGGAGCTGCTGTCGTCCGGCGTGTGGAACTCCATCGACTCACTCAGCTATACGCTGCTCGTCACGTTGAGCCTGTACCTGGCGAATCTATTCGTCGGCCCGCAGGTCGGAGGCGAGTATTCGCTGGCGAAGATGGTCCCCAGCGTGCTTATGTCGTTGGGCAGCACCATGGTCGGCGTATTCGCGCCGCAGCTCATGCAGTATTATGCCAAGGACCGACAGGAGGACTTCCACCGGTTCATGGCGTTCTCCCTCAAGACAACGGCGGCCATGTACCCGTTGCCGGTCGGTTTCTTGATCGTCTTCGGTACGTCGTTCTTCGATCTGTGGGTTCCCGGCCAGAACGTGGGGTTCCTGCAATGGATGTCCGTGCTGACGCTGATTCCCACCCTGTTCTCCTGCGGCGGCATGGTGCTGAACAACGTGTTCATCGTCACGAGCAAGCTCAAAGTGCCTGCCTTGGCGTTCCTCGTGTGCGGCATGCTGAACATCGTCATCGTCATTCCGTTGCTCGCATGGACCGATGCGGGCATCTGGGCGATCATCCTCGTGCAGGCGATACTCGACACCCTCAAGAATTTCCTGTTCCTGCCGTGGTACGCGGCGAGATGCCTGGACTACTCGTTCCCGCGCATGTTCTGGACGTTGACCCGCAGCACGCTGTGCCTGATTCCCGTGGTGATCATCTGCATGGCGTATGAGCAGATCTTCGCGGTGACGAGCTGGCTGGACTTCTTCATCGCGGCGGCGGTCTGCATGTCGGTCGCCTTGGCGGTGAATTGCCTCATCATGCTGAACAGGGAGGAACGCAAGCGGCTGCTCGGGTTCCTCCGCCGCAGGCGTGGGTGAAGTCGGCGAATCGGCTGTCCTCACCCACGCCTGACCGCGGTCTTCTCCAGATAGAAGCGTTCCACGGAACGTGCGACATCGACCATGTCGAATCCCGCCTCCCGCAGCTGTGCTGAATGGTCGGTGCGTGGCACGGACGCCAGCATGTCGCGCAGCTGGGCGGCCCACGCCTTTGCTCCGTCATCCAGATTCCTGAACGTGACAAGATCCACGGTATTCGCCGTGGCGGTCATATTGGTCGAGGCGAGGCAGGGGAGGCCGGAACACTGCGCCTCCTGCAGCACGACGGGGAATCCCTCATGCAGGGAGGGCAGCATGAAGGCGTCCATGGCCTGATAGTACGGTGCGACGTCCTTGTGGTTCCCTCCGAGCATCTTCACATGTTCGGTGAGGTGCCGTTCGGCGATGTGCTGCATGACTTGGTCGCGTAGTATGCCATCGCCGCCGACGACGACGAGTGCGGAATCGGGATTCAGGGCATGATATTCGGCGAACACGTCGATGAGGAACAGGGGATTCTTCTCCTCCTTCAACCGGCCGCAATACCCGATGACCGTGGTGTTTCCGCCGATTCCCCATTCGGTGCGGATCGAGTCGCGCGTCGCCGCGTCGAAGGCGAAGTGCTTGGTGTCGATGCCGTTCCTGACCCACGTGTAGGGCTTGCCTGGGAACATGAATTCCGCCGCCGTGTCGGAGCAGGCGAAATAGTCGGTGACGGCGGTGTCGATCTCGTGGTTGGCGATCATCGTATGCAGTCCGGCCTTCAACCGATGCAACGCCGATTGGCCGGCAACGAAATCGAGGCTGCCGCCGTTATGCGAATGCAGGATCCTCAGCGGTACGCCGGCCTTTTTGGCCACGGCGAGCGGTGTGGCATAGGGGAAGTTCGCGTGGACATGCACACCGGCGATCTCCGGATGGGCACGGTAGAATTCCAGCAAGTCCCTGTTCGCTCCGAACGGTTTCTCCGAGGCCGTGTACATCACCCGGTGAATGTGGCCTCCCATGGCGAGGATCTCGTCCTCGAAGGCGAGAGGCGGTGCAGCGTGGTTGGCGAGAAAATCGAATTGCACCTTTGACCGGTCGATGTTCCGGTAGAGGTTCATCATGAATGTTTCGATGCCGCCAAGACCGGACAGCATTCCCCATTGCAGGATTCGAACAGGTGCGGTAGAGGACATGAAAGAGCCTTTCACATAATCAATTGCTTATTTGTGGAAGAGCTTGCGCCTGATGCGACGATACTGGAATTTGAAATCGCCGATGAGAATCGTTCTCCGATGATTGGTGCGGTGCTTCCACTTGATGGTTCTGAAATTGTCTTTGGTTACGTTATCGACCGGAAGGACGGTGAACAGGCCAGGCAGAATCTGGATTACCGTATCCCCCCCCTCTTGCGAGCCAATACGGGATCGACGTCCATATGGCGACGTTGCAGATGCATGTACATGAGCTCGCGCGTCCGGAACTCGCCAAGACGATAATATGAACGGCTGAGCACACCATCCTTCCACGTATAGACCGCACGCATCGGACGCTCCGTCATATAGGTGTCCAACGCCGCATCGTAATGGGTCAGCTGGAATATGCCGCTGCGGGAGTCGGTGTTCGCGGACAGGTCGTATTTGAAGATGGGAAGGCCGTTCTGGTCGAAGATGCGGTTCACGTTCGTCGGCAGATAGCTTTCGTCGAATGTGAACGCCCGATTCTCCGTGAGGACCGTGCGGTATATCGGTTCGCCGTTCAACGGCAGCATGAACGCCTTGTTGGCGGCATCGTCGTTCTTGTAGATGGAGCAGTGCCCCTGCGCGAAGATCTTCTCGTACCGGTCCAGCATATCGTCGGTGATGAAATCGCTGAGTCTGCCGAAGATCAGGTCGCAGTCGCAATGTCCCCAGTGCGAGTACTCGGCCAGATAATCGGAGAAGAGAAGCCCGTATGCCGGCCTGTAGTCGCAGAGCTTATAGGGCTTTTCCAGACTGATGGGGAAGTCGAAGCATCGTTGTGCGCGTTCCTGCATATCCCCGAACGTCTCATAGTGGACATGCACGTTATCCGGGTAGTCGTAATCCGTGCGGTCATCGGTGAAGATGAGCCAGTCATAGTCCGGGTTATTGCCGCAACTGTCCAGAAAAAGCTGGAAATAGTTGGGGAACCTGCCGTAGTAGGGAATGACGAACGCGCACTTCTTCATTGTGAAGGTCCTTTCTCTCGCTATCGGTGTCTCATTCTATGCGGGAACGGAGGACGGAACGAGATGGAGTGTGTCTGCGCGGTCAGGGACGGAAGAACAATCTGTCGAACCATGCTCCCGGATTCCGGTCGACGGTCACGCGGAACAGCGTCTGACGAATCAGATCGATGCCGATGCAAACCGCGCATAGGCCGATGCTCACGAGCAGGATAACGGCGATTGGCACTGGCATGCCGGTGATGCGGTGGAGCGGGAACAGCTTCGTCCAGAGGAGAAGCTCGGCTTCCGGTGTATCCGTGATCAGATAGATGGCGAATGTTCCTGAGGTCATGCGGTCGATAATCGGCCAATGATGTGGAGTAAGCCGGTTGATGCCAAGGAAGATGACGAAGGACAGGACGATGACAGGAAGACTTGCCAATCCTGCATGGGCGTCCAAAGACGACCGGCTATGCGGACGTCCATGCGCAAGACGTATAGGAGGATGAGCAATGCCAGTGACAGCGCTCCTGAGACCAGTAGGGCGTAGGGTCTGGGCCGTTGCATCCCTATGCCGTACCAGCGGATGTGGCAGGTGAGGGTGGTCAATACGAGCAATCCCATGATGTCGGAGGAATCCTTCAAGGCCCAGCCGACATACGGCAGATACTGCACGAACCCGAAGAACACAGCCAGAAAGACAGCGAGCACGCCATGCTCGCGTGCCGGCAGCGTCTTCAGCCCGGTAACGAGGAACGGCAGCGCGAGCATGAGCAGCACGTAGTCGCTGACGAACCACCATTCACCCGTGATCACGGGAAAGAAACGGGCGGCGAATGTCGTGGGCGAGAAGGTCCCCAGCATCGGGGCGTAGACGAGATAACACAGCACGCTGTAGAACAGAATCTCACGTTCCAGAATCCATACCCGGCGGCATGAACCCCTGAACGTGAGTTGACGGTCCGCGAGGAACCAGATGCTGATGATGAAGAACAGGCAGACCGCCGTCTTGCCGACCAGTATGCTTGCAAAGTCAAGAAGGATACGACTCGGAGCACTACCGATTACGTTGAGGTCATCGGCATTATGCACGATGGCATGATGTGACACGATGGCCACCATGGCCAGCAAACGCAATACTTCGATATTCGAGTTGCGGTGTCGTGTCACTTGACCCTTCTCCGTGTAACTATGTGGTAGGGGGATTGTGATGCATGCATATGGCGGTTCAGTGAACTGACGCTCCTTGGGTGAGGAGCGCGATGAGCGTATGCATTGGTATGTATGTGAATCGTCTTTTGCCGAACGTCATATTACCACGATAAGACCACCGTATCTCCGCTCCCCAGGGCTTGCGTCCGATTCCGCACCAATCGTGAGCCGGATGAGCGGGTGCGGATCCGTCGCCCATAGGAACAGGACGGGCGCGGGAAACGCGGGCGCCGCGCGTGCCGAATCGGCCATGTCGGCTAACGCGATACATGCTCGGGTATCTGGAAAGTCTACTTGACCAATATATTTAATATTGGTAAAATTATCTTGCCAATCATGGAGGTGGTGACGTGAATCAGACTATCGTGGAGAAGCTCAGGGATTTCCGCATCGAGGATTTCCAGCCTATTTCGCCGCGCGAGCTGGATCTTGGTGTTCCGTTGCCTCCTAAGGCAGGCAATCTGGTGAAGGTAATCGTCGGCATGCGCAGAAGCGGTAAAAGCTATCGGCTGTTTCAGGAGATGGAGTCCCTGCATGCGTCCGGCATCGGCTGGAACCGCATCTGCTACTTCAATTTCGAAGACGATAGGCTAGGTGATATTACTCCCGCGACTGGTGACGAGGTGGTCGAAACGTTCCTCTCCATGCACCCGGAAGCCATGGTTGAAGGGGTGTATCTGTTCTTCGATGAACTCCAGGAGATGCAGGACTGGGGAGGCTGGCTTCGACGCGTCGTCGATACCACAAAAGCCACGATCTACGTGACCGGATCGTCGTCGAAGATGTTGTCGAAGGAGATTTCCAGCGAGTTCCGAGGGCGTGCCTTGGACTTCGAATTGCTGCCGTTCTCCTTCCGCGAGTTTCTCCTCTCGAACGAAATAGTCGGAGCCGAGGTGCTGAATCGGAGCGAGGACGACGGCTATTCCACAAAAGAACGATTGATTCTGGCAAATGCGATGACCATGTACCTGAAGATCGGCGGTTTCCCCGCGGCTCAGGGTCTCCCCGTACCCCAACGCGTGGCGTTGCTCCAATCCTATGTGCAACGCGTAGTGTTGCGAGACGTAATAGAACGTCACGACATCAGTCGTCCAAGAGTCGCCTCGACATTCGCGAGACGCGTACTCGGTTGCAACGGCAAAACGCTGTCGGTTCGTCGAATCGAAAACGATATGAGGTCGATCGGTCTGAAGACCAGTCGGGAGCTACTGGGTGATTTGGCTGAGTATTTTGAAGACGCGTATCTGCTGTTTCTCGTGCGCGAGTTCTCCATGTCCCTGAAGGAGGGGACCACATCCATGCCGAAGGCCTATGCGATCGATCCGGGGTTGGCGGCGGCGTCGAGCATGGCAGGCGTCAAGGACGATGGCCAGAGGCTGGAGAACGCCGTGTACCTCGAACTGCGTCGCAGGACATTAGGCTTCCGCCGCGATGGCATATCATCATACCGGACAAAAACGCATGGGTATGAAATCGATTTCGTGATTGGCGATGTCCTCGAACAGGAACAATTCGAACCGATTCAGGTCACAGTCCGAATGGATGATGCCAAGACGGCGGAACGTGAAACGCGGGCGCTCTGGGAACTTATGGAAGAGCGGAGTCTGAACGAGGGCACCCTCATCACCGGCGAGGGAGAGGAACGTGAATACCGTAAGGGCGATGCCGTCATCAGGCAGATACCCGCTTGGAAATGGTTCCTGCTTCGTTAGTCCGGCTCCCGAACGGGACGCTCGCGCTCGCCCATAGGAACAACGCGAACGCCGGGAACGCGTACGCCTCGAACTGGAGATACAAGTAGGCGAGCAGCAGCAGCCAGCACACGGTCCGCCGGCTCCACGCGCGGTGCCGCGTCACGTGCCGGAGCAGCAGCGCGATCGCCGCCGCGAACATCACCAGGCCGAACTCGGTGACGAACGAGACGTACGCGTTCATCGTGAACGCGTTGCCCGCCAGATTGCCGGTCGGCCCCAACGGGTCGCGCAGTTCCCGGATCTCCTCGGTCATCATGCCGCCGTGCGCACGGTACCGGACGAGCGTGTCCGTGAACCCGCGCCGCATCGTCTCGCCCACATTGCCCGCGCCGAATCCGAACGCCATATGCAGTGGATCGTGCAGCCATGCCTCGACCGGTGCGAGCGAGCGGAAGAGCCGCGCCGACATCGACGCGTCGCCCGAGAACAGCCCCCGCGAAGCCAACGCGCGCAACCGCGGCTGCGTGAGGAACGCGACGGCCGACGCCCCGACGCCCAGCAGCATCACGGCGATCGCCGCGCACCGCAGACGCACGTCGCGCCAGACCGTACGCCACGGCACGTCGGCCACGATCCACAGGACCGCCGCCACCGCCGTATCCAACAGGATGCGCACGCCGGCGCCCATCGCGAGCGAGCCGGCCGCGAACACGCCGATCAGCACCGGCAGCCGCCGGTCACGCGACATCCAATACAAGGGCAGCAGCACGCCGAACAGATGCATGCCGATATAACTCGGTTCGGCGAACAGGAACTGCGGGCGCGAAACAAGATACTGCCGCAGGAACAATCCCAGCAGGCGATTGCGCACATCGTTCATGGACCCCGTGCCGAGAACGTGACCCGGTTCGATCGCCCACGTGAACACGCCGAACAGGAACGCCGCCGCATACGCGCACACCACCACCGTCACCGCCGTGCGCAGCCGCAGACGCTTGCACCCCCAGACGACGGCGCACGAGGCGAGCGTGGCGCAGGCGAATCCCACGGCCATCAGCGTGCGCGGCGCATACGTCACGTCGAAACCGACCGTCAGCCAGCCGAACACGCTCACCGCAAGCAGGCCGACGACGAACGGCAGCACATGGGGGAACACCGGTCGCGCACGGCGCGACGGCGCGAACAGCACCGGCAGCCATCGCGCGTTGCACAGCGCGTACAACGCGAAGAACACGGGGGAGATCGGCGAATAATAGGGCATCTGCACACCGAACACGGTGCCGTCGACGGGCAGCGTGACCAACGCCGCATAGAACAGCAGATCCGTGGGGTCGCGCAACGGTCTCGCATCGGCGGTCGCAACCGCCGTGACGTGACGGTCGTCGGCGCCGCTCATGCGACCGATCCGGCCAGAGCGTCGGCGATCACGTCGACGTGCGCGGCGATCTCGTCCGCCACCTGCGCGTAGACGGCGTCATCGCGGCGATGCGGATCGCGGATGTCGTGCGGGCGGGGCAGGAGCGGGCGTTTGAACGGCGCGGCGAGCAGCACCGCCTGCAGACGCTCGTCGGGAGAGACCGACGGGCCGGACGGCACGTCGCCGTCCGCCATGCACGCCGCGCACAGGTTCGCGAAATCGTCCATCAGATAGGTTCTGCGGGCGGCGGCGGGTGCATACCCCAACAGTTCGTCGCTCTGCGCCTCGGTGAACACGATCGTCAGATCGGCACCCGTGGCGAGCTCCGGGGAGAACGGCGTGGAGGCGTGCGCCTTGCCGTCGATGCCGCGGGAGGCGAGGAAGCTGATGTAATGGTCGTCCATCGCGTAGCCGTCGAGACGGAGCAGACCACAGCTGGACACGGTCACGCCGCCGTTCGCGGCCGTGACGCCGCGCGCGTGCAGCGCCGCGCGCAGCAGATACTCGGACAGGGCGGAACGGCAGACGTTGCCGTCGCATACGAACAGGATGTGCATGGGGTTCCTTTCGGCGGAACGGAGGGATGGGACGAATACGGAAAAGGGATTCCGCTGGGCGGAATCCCTTGAAGGTCTCAGCCGGAAGACGGCCGAAACGTGACGGCGTCAGCGGCGGCTGGAGCCGGTCGAACGCACCGCGAACAGGGCGATGGCGGCGGCGGCGAGCAGCATCACGGCGATGGCGTACGGCATCATCGCGGCACCGGTCTTCGCGACCGCGTTGCCGGCGGTGGAGGAGCCTTCGCCGACGACCGGGACCTTGTAGGTCAGGTAGTCGGAGCCGTCGGCGGTCACGACGTACTTGTCGGCGAGACCCTGCACCTGGGAGGCGTCGACCTTGTCCTTGGTGAGGAACACCTGCGGCTTGACGGTGCCGCCGGACTCGCGCATGGCCTTGGTGAGAGTCAGGCCCAGCTTGAACTGGCCCTTGTCGGTCTGGCCCACGTACTTGACGGTGTTGATGTTGGCTGCGAACTGCACGTTCGAGACCTGGGCGTTGTCGTAGCCGGCGTACACGTAGGTGTAGCCGTGGGCGACGGCCTCGTCGGCCGAGATCGGGACGGACAGCACGCCGGTGGTCGGGTTGTACGAGACGCCGCTGGTGATGATGGTCGGCGCGTAGCTGGCGTCGGCGGCCATGGCGGTGTTCGCGGCGAAACCGAAGCCGAACACGGCGGCGATGGTGGCCAGGATGGCCATGATCTTCTTCTTCATCTGTTCTACCTCCTGAATGAAAACCTTGCGCAAGGCCGTGACCTGGGAATCCGGAGCGGATTCGGACGCCTGCCGGCATCCCGGTCATCGTCCCCTCCTTGCGTTCGGCACCCACTGTACACCGGTCCGGAAACGCCCGAACCGGTGGAAGCGCGCCCGTTCGCGCGGCATGTGACATCGCGGTCACATCGTGTGACAACGTTTGCTCATGGCGTTTGGGGGAACAATGTGAAGAATCGACGGAATCGCAACGATTACGCGGCATCAGCGCCGTTAACGCGGAATTCACGCGGCGCGACACGCCGAAACGGCCGCGGCAGGCCCATTTGCGGTGCGCGTCAGTCCTCGTCGTCGAAACTGAACAGCTCCTCCACGGTGACGCCGAACACCTTCGCGAGGTCCATCGCCAGACGCAGCGACGGACAATACTGGCCCTGCTCGAGCCGTCCGATCGTCTCACGGCGCACGTTCACCAGATCGGCGAGTTCCGACTGCTTCATGCCGCGTTCCAGACGGCGCAGGCGCAGACTAGTCCTCATCGCCGTCTCCCGGAGCCTCGCCACGTTCCAACCACAGGTAGCGCGCATCGGCGCACGCCAACGCGAACATGGCGAGCGCGGGCAGCACCATCGGCGGCATGGCGAATGAACGACCCGTGGCCAGCGAGGCCAGCATGCCCACGAATCCGGCCACGCAGGCGACCGCCACGAACGAGAGCAGCGCGAACCGGGCGGCCTGCAGCTGGTGCTGGTCGGACAGTTCGTCCGTGCGTGGCCGCTCCCGACGGAGCATGCGGATCACGCGGATCTCGCCCGCCACCCAGATCAGCGCCACGATGGTCGTGACGATCAGGGCGGACAGGTCGTCGTCGCGGACGGCCTGCATCGCGCATGCGACGCCGCCGATCACCTCGACCGCCATGCGGAAGGCGACATACCGGTTGAACGTCATTGGTTCCCTCCCGTGGTGCCGCCGGTGCTGCCGGTGCCGTCCGTGCCGCCGGAGGTGTTTCCGCTCCCGGCGCCCGTGCCGCCGGTCGCGCCCGAACCGGGCGTGGTCGTGTCGCCGGAGCCGCCCGTCTGCTGGCCGCCCGTCGTTCCGGTCTGGCCGCCGGTGTCCGACGTGCCGTCGCCGGTGCCGTAGCCGCCGTACCCGTAGCCGCCGTACCCATAGGTTCCGTTGTCGTAGCCGTTGCCGTAACCGTAGTAGCCGTAGCCGCCGTACCCGTAGCTACCGGTGGTGCCATCGCCGTTGCCGTTGCCGTCATAGCCGTATCCGGATTCGTCGGATCCGCTCTGGGTGTCGGTCTCCGACTGGTCCTCCTGCGCGGACTGCGCGGCCGCATCCGTCTGCGTCTTCTTCGCCTGGCTGTCGGTCACGGCCTTCGTGGCCGATTCGAGCGTCTTCGTGGAGGAGGTGAGCGTGCTCGCGACCTTCGCGTTCTGCTTGGCGCGCGCGTCGAGTTCGGCGGCGGTGAGCGTCGTCGAACACGCCTGCGTCGCATCGGATGTCTGCGTCGTGTCCGACGTCTGCGTCGCGTCGATCGCGTCGGACAGCTTCGCGAGCGTCGACGAGTCGGCGAGCTGGTCGGCGGTGATGTTTCGCGCGGACTTCGCCTTCTTCAGCGCGGCGGCCAGTGCGTCGTCCGCCTTGTCCGCGTCGTGCGCGGCGGTCTCGCACGAGTCGAGCGCGGCGTTGAACCGCGCCTCGTTGCCGGTGCGCTGGATGTAGCTGAACGCGGTGACGCCCGCCACGGCGGCGATCACCGCGATCGCGCCGAGCCCGATCAGGAACTTCTTGCGCGGCGAGACCTCCGGCTGCGCGGCGGCGGTCGCGGCATCCGCGCTGCCGCGACCGCCGCCGTCGGTTTCGTCGGTTCCGTCGGTGCCGTCGGTTCCGACGTCCGGTTCGCCGTCGTCGGTGCCTTCGATGATGCCGCGCAGGCCGGCGCTTTCGCGCGGAGCGGCGTCCGCGACCGCGCCGAGCGTGCCGGGGATGGCGCCGGGGGCGATGACCGTGGTCTCCTCGGATTCGAGCGCCTGCTTGGCCACTTCGGCGCTCGAACCGGTGCCAATCGGCGGCAGGATCGTCGTCTCGGACGTGGCCGTCGCCTGCGGCGCGGGCACGGCTGGCACGTCCGTCAGGTCGTCGAGCTGCGCGTCGGGTTGCGCCGCGGCGGGGACGTGCGGGAACGACAATGATGCGTCGTCGTGATCGTTTCGGGCGGACTCGTCGATCGACGGGAACGTGAGTTCGGGGATGTCCCAATCGCCGTCATTCTTCGGATCGAGCAGCGATCCTACGGACGAATCGCCGAAATTCGGCACGTCCGCGTCGCGGCCGTCGTGTCCGTTCGTGTCGTTCGCCGTGTCTCCTACCTTGTTCTTGTCGCCCATGCGCGCCATGTTCCTCTCAACCCCTTGCTTGACTGTGTAGGCGCCGTGTTCGCAAGCGCCGCGTACACCCCGTATCGCTGCCCCATATCATAGCGTGACGGGTGACTCCCCGTATATGGGGAACCACCCGTCACCACGTCGGTCGTCTACGCGCGATTTTCGTGCGCGACACGCGCGTGGAGCGCACGAAAATCGCGCGTAGACGCGGCGTCACGCCTGGGCGGATTCGGCCTTCGCGGCCGCCACGTCCAGCTTCTTCGCCTGGTCGATCAGATCGTCCAGATCCTCGGCGCGCAGGGCGCCCGCCTGCTGGAACACGACCGTGCCGTCCTTGACGATCATCAGCGTCGGCACCGCCTGGATGCCCGCGGCGGCCGCCAGATCCTGGTTCTGGTCGATGTCGACCTTCGCGAACACGATGCCCTTGTTCTCCGGCTTGTCGCTCGCCTCCTCGTAGATCGGACCGAACGCGCGGCACGGGCCGCACCACGTCGCCCAGAAATCGACGAACACGATCTCGTTGCCGGTGATGGTCTTCTCGAACTCGGCCGAAGTGATCTGCGTGGTGGCCATGGGGACTCCTTCTTATAAGCGTCTGGTTACGCGTCTGCGTCGGTATCCAGTAAACCGTCACGGGGGAACAAGGGGAAGGGAATTGGGCTGAGGGCTGAGGGGATGGACCACCCTCAGCCCGGCGGTGCCGGACAGCTCCCGCCGGCGGGAGCGGGTTTCAGGTTCGGCGGGAGCGGGAGGGCGAATATGGGCATGCGGGGGCGCATGTCAGTTCGACGCGTGATAATGGGGTGCATGCCAGTGATGAATGATGAGGTGCCGGACGAGGGTGACTTCGACGCCGACCGTCCGCGCGGTGAATTCGACCACGTCACCCCGGAGGATTTCATCCGCGGTTCCGGCCACGGCAATCCCCCCGGATGGCTCGACCCCGCGGACATCAACCGCGCCCGCAGCCAGATGCCCATCGCATACGTGGAGATCGTGCCCGTGCGCACCGACGAGTTCGGCCGCGTCGCGCAGGTCGGCTCGCTGCTGCGCGTCACCGACGACGGGTCGGTCGAACGCGCGCTGATTTCCGGCCGCGTGCTCTTCCACGAGACGCTGCGCGAGGCCATCGCCCGCAACGTCGCCAAGGATCTGGGCGACATCGCGCTGCCCATGCTGCCTGTCAACCTGCAGCCGTTCACCGTCGCCGAATTCTTCCCGACGCCCGGATTGAGCGAATACTACGACCCGCGCCAGCACGCGATCGCGCTGTGCTACGTGGTGCCGATCGCCGGCGACTGCCACCCGCAGGACGAGACGCTCGACGTGGAATGGGTGGACCCCCACTCGGACATGCTCGCCACGTTCCTCGACCAGATGGCCAACGGGCACGACCGGATCGTGCGCAAGGCGCTCGAATACTGCGGCGCGTGACCACCCTCAGTCCGGCTTCGCCGGACAGCTCCCGCCGGCGGGAGCGGTGTGGGGTGACCGTTGTGACCACCCTCAGTCCGGCTTTGCCGGACAGCTCCCGCCAGCGGGAGCGAGAATGGGAGATGGGTTTCGCGGACGGCTCACGCCGGCGGGAGCGGGATGCGGATGCGCTTGTGGCGCATGCTGTTGCCACAGAGAAAGGATGTAATGGTATGACGTTTGCAATTCATAACCGTGTGCTGCGCGAGGGGGAGGGGACCCCGCTCGTGCTCGTCAACGCGTATCCGGTCGACGGGCGCATGTGGGAGACGTGCGCCGCCCGCATCGCAGCGCTCGCCGACGAGGCCGGACTGCCCGCCTTCCCGATCTGGGCGCCCGACATGCCCGGCTCCGGCCAATCGCCCGCGCCGAGCGACAAGGCGTCCGGCCGCCGCGCCGCCAACGGCTCCTATCCGGACGCGCTCGACCGCATGGCCGAATCCTACGTGGACCTGCTATACCGGGGCGGCTATGAGAAGGCCGTGTGGGCGGGCCTGTCGATGGGCGGCTACCTCGTGACCGACCTGTACCGCCTCCACCCGGAGGTCGTGGCCGGCGTCGCCCTGTGCGACACGATGGCCTCGTCGGACGGCGTCGGCGGCGAACCGCGCCTCGAAACCTCCGACGCGTGCGAGCGCACCGATTCCGTCGAACCGGTCATGCATTTCGCCCAGCCCGCCGACGGCGACTCCACCATCAAGAAGACCCCGGAGTTCATCGCGACGATGACCGCGTGGATCCGCGACCAGAACCCCGCCGGACTCGCCTGGCGCCAGCGCATGACCTACGGCCGTCCCGAACTCGCCGGCGTGCCCGAGACGATGGACGTGCCGGTCGCCGTCGTCTCCGGCGAACTCGACCCCACGTCGAATCCGAGCGTGATGCGCCCGCTCGCCGAGCGCATCGGCGCGAACGCCACGTTCACCGCGATCGCCGACTGCGGTCATTTCAGCGCCGTCGAACACCCCGACACGGTGGCCGCCGCGCTCGTCGATCTGGTGAAGCGGGTGATCGCATGAGCGTGTCGTTCAGTCCTCTCGCGTTGACGCGCGCGCTGCCGTTCCTGCCGCTCGCGCAGGGCGACATCGACTATCAGACCGAGCGTCGCGTCGAACCGCATCTCATCGCGGAGACGCTCGCCGAGCCCGCGACCAAGGTGATCCTCACGCGCGACGGCAAGATCGCCGTGCCGCGCGGTCAGGGCGAACTCGCCGACTACGAGAACGTGAAGATGCGCCTCGCCACCATCCCCGGCGCGTACGTGGCTCGCGAACTCGACACGCACCCGCAGGCCGTCGCCATGTTCCTCGGCAGCTACGGCGGCCGTCGCGACGAGCACGTCGTCGCCGTCGACGTCACGCGCGTGGCGCGCATCGCCGACGGCAGCGAACGCGGCGCCGACGACGCGTTCGACGAGCCGGAGGACGGCACGAACGGCGGCGTGATCGCGGCGGGCGGCGCGTTCGGCTTCGGCGCGGGCCGCGGCGCGCACGCGAGCCTGCTCGAACAGGCCGTCGACCGGTTCGACTGGGTGGATCTGCGCGGTTTCGCGCCGCACGCCTCCGCACGCGAGGCGGGGCAGGCAACCAGCGCGATCACGCTGAGCATCTGGCACAACCGGCAGCGCCACTGCCCGACCTGCGGCGCGCCCGTCGCCGCCGCGAACGGCGGCTGGGCGCAGCGCTGCACGAACGACGCGGACGGCCGCCGCCTGCTGTTCCCGCGCGTCGAACCCGCCGTCATCACCATCATCGTGGATTCCGAAGGGCGCGCGCTCCTGCAGCACAACGCCGCATGGAAGAACCCCACACTGTACTCGGTGTCCGCCGGATTCGTGGAGGCCGGCGAGAACCTGGAGCATGCGGCCCGCCGCGAGGCGATGGAGGAGGTCGGCATCCGGCTCGGCGAGGTCAAGTACCTCGGCTCGCAGCCGTGGCCGTTCCCCGCGTCCCTGATGATGGCGTTCAAGGCGCACGCGTTGACCACCGACGTCCACGTGGACGGCATGGAGACCGTCGAGGCGAAATGGGTCACGCCGGACGAGTACACGGCGGCGCTGGTCACGGGCCGCATGAGCGCGCCCGGCAAGGCGACGATCGCACGCTACATGATCGAGGAGTGGCTCGGCCGCGAGCTGTGACGCGCGGACACGGGGCGTCGGCGGCCGTGGGAGTGACGAAACGACATATCTCGAATAGTGATATATGCCACAAACCGTTGCGCCCACGGCTATTTCGGGGTGTCGCGGGCGGTTCCGGGCCCTCCGCTGGGGTGGCGTTGATGTACAGTCGGACGCAGTCCGCCGAAGGAATGCGGACGAGAGAAAGCGTAGTGAAAAGACTAAGGATCGCGAATGACTGACCAACGCAATCAGCAGCCGGCCCCGGAATACGGCGCTATGCGTGAGGATTTCGAGACCACGCAGGCCATGCCGCCGCTGCCCGAGACCGCGCCCGCGCCGCTCGCCGGCACGATGGACGCCGCGGACGCCGGGGCGGCGCATCCGGAGGATCTGAACATCGGCACCACCGTGGCCACGCGCAAGTCGCGCAAGCCGCTCATCATCACCCTCATCATCGTGGCGGCCCTGCTCGTGGCGCTCGTCGCCGCGTTCTTCGGCGCCCGCGCCTACTATCAGGACAAGGTCGCGCCCGGCGTGCGCTTCGGCTCGACCAGCATCGTCGGCCAGACCCGCGACCAGGTGAAGGCCACCGTCGAACAGGCGGTCAAGGACTCCGCCATCACCGTCAAGGACACGACCGGCAACACCACCGCCACCGCGTCCCTGAAGGATCTGGGCGTCGACATCGACGTCGACCAGACCGTCGACGACATCATGAACGCGAAGTCCTCCTCCAACATCGGCGAGGACATCCTGCGCGTCAACCCGTTCGGCCACGTCGACGTGGCGCTCGCCGCCACCCCGGACAACGCGGTGCTGGAAAGCTACCTGTCCGCCAAACTCGTCTCCGACGCGGAACGCGCCGTGCCGTCCTCCATCACCTACGACGGCAACGCGCACGCGTTCGTCGCCGCCGAGGGCCGCGCCGGCAAGTCCCCGAAGCTGGGCGAGGTCGTCAAGGCCGTCAAGCAGGCCATCGCCAAGCCCGGCGAAGCCGCGACCATCAACGTGACCGACGAGACCATCGACGCGCCGATCGCGCTCGACGCCGCCCAGAAGGCCGCCGACGCCGCGAACCAGCGCCTCAACAACAAGATCGTGATGACCAACGGCGACGCCAAGCAGTTCGAGCTGCCGGCCGACACCGTGGCCTCCTGGATCAAGACGGAAAGCCACCTCGACCAGGGCTCCATCACCCTCTCCTACGACACCACCGCCATCAGGAAGTTCATGTCGGAGCAGCTGCCCGGACAGCTCAACCAGGACATGGTCTCCCAGGAGGACATCGTCGACGGCAACGGTTCGGTGATCGTCGCCGCCCAGGTCAAGGGCGTCGACGGCGTGACCATCAAGAACACCGACGATGCCGCCGACCAGGTGATCGACGCCCTGAAGCAGGGCAACGGCGGCACCGTGCAGGTCGCCTCCGACGTCAAGAAGTTCGACGTCAAGCAGAAGCAGAGCGAGTGGCGCGTCGTCATCGACAAGAGCTCGCAGACCGCCGTCGTCTACCACAACGGCCAGCAGGTCAAGAGCTTCCTCGTGTGCACCGGCGGCCCCGGCGGCAACGAGACCGACAGCGGCAACTGGTACATCTACCTCAAGTACCGCGTGCAGGACATGCGCGGCTACAACGACGACGGCTCCAAGTACCTGTCGCCCGGCGTGAAGTGGGTCAGCTACTTCAACGGCGGCGAAGGCTTCCACACCGCCACGTGGAACTACGGCGGCATCGCCTCCGGCGATCCGGCCAACCACGGCTCCCACGGCTGCGTGAACATGTACGAGCAGGACGCCGAGTGGATCTACGAGAACTGCCCGGAGGGCACCCTCGTCCAGGTCGTCGGCACCCAGCCGACCGGCGCCGTGCGCTGAGCGTCGCCCGACGCACGATCGACGATTACCCGAGGACCCCGCCTTGCGGATCACGCAAGGCGGGGTCCTCCCGTATCCGGGCGTGTTCGCAACGGGTTGGTAGGCTGGAGGCCATGAGTGAAGAACTTGACGACCAGCCGCTGAACCTCGACGTGCCCGAGCACCTCGAATACTCCGACGACCACGTGTGGGTGGACACCACCCTCGACCCGGCCGTGGTCGGCATCACCGAGTACGCCGCCGGCAAGCTCGGCGAACTCGTCTACGTGGACCTCCCCGAGCCCGGCACCCGCGTCGAAGCGGGCGACGAGGTCCTCGAACTCGAATCATCGAAGGCCGTCGAACCGCTGATCGCGCCCGTCGCCGGCACGATCCGCTACGTGAACCAGGCCGTCGCCGACGATCCGAGCGTCATCAACGACGATCCGTACGGCGAAGGCTGGATCATGAAGATCGAGCTGGAGGACGACGAACCCGACCTGCTGACCGCCGAACAATACCTGAAGGTCATACGATGACGCGCGCGTGGCGGCCGGTGGACGGCGACGGGCGCGGCACGGCGCGGCCGCTCGGCGACATGCGCCGCATGCGCGCGGACGACGGCGCGGCGCGCGACGCGCGCGACGCCGCGTCCGGCGACGACATGCCGACCGTGCCGATCCCCGCGCGCCGCGCCGTCACCACGTTCGACGCCGCGTCCCGGCGCGAACGCTACGAGGCGCAGCCGCTGCCGGAACGCCTCGTGCGCCGCGTCGTCACGCGCGCGTTCAACGCGTGGGTGAAGGCGGCGACGCGCACGGCGCAACGACTCGACTGGTTCCCGCGCGTCGACCCGTACGTCGGGTACGGCACCGGCGACTATTCGCGGCTCATCTGCCGCACCGTGTACGCGGGGGAGGGCAGCGAGTACGGGCGCGCCACGCGCGGCATCCGCGGCATGCTCGCCATCCCCTCGCCGCACACGCAGGTGAAGATCCGCATCGACGACGTGCCGCTCGAAACCGTGCAGATCGGCGAAAGCGAACGCTACGACGCGGTGGACGCGCGTCCCGACCTCGACAGCGAATACGCGATCTCCGACACGTCCGGCTATCTGGATCTCGTCGCCGAGCAACGCCTCGAACCGGGCGTGCACGACGTCTCCTACCGGGTCAACGGGCGCAAGCCGGTGCATGCGAAACTGTTCACGATCCCGAAGGGCGCGAAGGTCGGCATCATCTCCGACGTGGACGACACCGTGCTGATCACGCAGGCGCCCATATTGTGGAAGGCCGCGTGGAACCTGTTGTTCCTCAACCCGGA
Organism: Bifidobacterium sp. LH_417; assembly: GCF_056357035.1. Taxonomy (NCBI): domain Bacteria; kingdom Bacillati; phylum Actinomycetota; class Actinomycetes; order Bifidobacteriales; family Bifidobacteriaceae; genus Bifidobacterium; species Bifidobacterium sp. LH_417. Next base: position 33,960 of record NZ_JBKEVI010000012.1, on the reverse strand, counting down.
CAAGAAGGCCTCCGTGCCCGGCATGAGCGTGCTGTTCACCAAGCTCGCCGACCTGTTCCCGGACGCGCCGTTCTTCTACCTGTCCACCTCGCCATGGAACGTGGAGGGCTCGATCCGCCACTTCCTCGAGAACCACGGGTTCCCGGAAGGCCCGCTGCTGCTGCGCGACCTCGACCCGCGGCCCAAGACGTTCATCCCCTCCGGGCCGCAGCACAAGCTCGAATTCGTCGAACAGCTCATGGCCGACTTCCCCGACATGAGATTCATCCTCGTCGGCGACGACGGCCAGAAGGACCCCACCACCTACGCGACCGTCGTCCGGCGCTACCCGGGCCGCGTGCTCGCCATCGCGATCCGCCAGCTCAGCCCGCGCGAACTCATGCCGTTCGGCATGCGCAACCCGGCCGGCATGACCGCCACGCAGCCGATGCCCGACACCGACGTGCCCGTGTTCACCGGCACGACCGGCGCGAACATCATGAAGACGATGCTGCCGTACCTCAAGGCGCATCTGGGGTAGCGGTGCCGCGGGGCCGGTTCCGCGGGTGGGATACGTGCGCGCGGAACCGGTTCGCGCGTGCGTATAATCACCCGTATGACTGAAGAGAACCAACTGGCCGGCGGTGAAGGCGGCGAACAGGACATGACCGAGGGCGCGACGACGGGCGACGGCGGCGAGGCCGTCGCGACGGTGCCCGCCGTGCCGGTCGCGCACCGCGAGCCGACACGACGCGAACACCACGGCGACGTGTTCATCGACCCGTACGAATGGATGCGCGACAAGGATTCGCCGCGCACGCGCGACTACGTGGCCGCGCAGAACCGCCTGTGCGAGACGCGCAACGCGCACCTCGACGGACTGCGCCGCACCCTGTTCGACGAACTCAAATCGCACGTGCAGGAGACCGACATGTCCGTGCCCGTGCGCATCAACGACTACTGGTACTACGCGCGCACGCAGGAAGGCCGCCAGTACGCGGTGCAGTGCCGCATGCGCGTGCGCGGCGCCGACGACTGGGACCCGCCCGAGGTCGACCCGTTCGGCGCGCCAGGATCGCTGCCCGGCGAATCGATCGTGTTCGACGCCAACGCGGAGGCGGAAGGCCACGACTTCTTCCGGCTCGGCGGCATGGACCTGAGCCGCGACGGCCGGTGGATGCTCTACGGCGTCGACACGGCCGGCGACGAACGCTACGACTACCGGATCCGCGACCTCGGGACCGGCGAGGAGCTGCCCGAAGTGTTCCGCGGCGTCGGCGCCGCCTGCTTCACGCCCGACGCGCGCTACGTGTTCTGGGTGGAGCTCGACGACGCGTGGCGCCCATGCGCGGTCTGGCGGCACAAGGTCGGCACCCCGGTCGAGACGGACGCGTGCGTGTACCGCGAGGAGGACGAACGCTTCTGGGTGGGCATCGGCCTGAGCTTCGACGAACGCAACCTCGTGCTCGGCACCGGATCCAAGACCACCACCGAAGTGCTCATGCTGCCCGTGACCGACCCGGAAGGCGAATTCCAGGCGTTCATCCCGCGCAAGACCGACATCGAATACGACGTGAGCTTCGCCTGCTTCGAGAACGCGGGGGAGCACGGCGAGGACATCCCGCTCGCCGTCGTCTACCACAATGCGAAGAACCCGAACTTCGAGATCGACGTGATCGACATGCGCCGGCACGAGCCGCCGTACACGCTCGGCGAAGGCGTGTGCGTCGCCGAAGGCTCGCCCTACGGCTGCGAGCACGCGGCGACGGCGGAGGACCGAGACAAGGCGATCACCGCGCCGTACTTCAACAAGCACAATCCGGACATCCTGCAGGGACTGCACGGTCTCGGCGTCGAAGGCATCGCCATCCACCGTCACTTCGTCACGCTCGCCTACCGCGCCGACGGACTGCCGCACGTCGCGATGATGCCGAAGCGCGCCGCCGTCGAGGACTTCCTCGCCGGGCGCCCATGGCGGTTCGTGGAACTGCTGCCGCCCGCGCTTGAGGACGACTGGGACATGGTGGCCGACGACCGTGACGAGACCGGCGACCACGGCGAGACGCTGTGGGCCGAGGACTGGGACGCGGGGCGTGCCGGTCGTGCCGAGGCCGGTGACGGTGATGGTGGGCGTGCCGGTGATGGTGGGCGTGCCGGTGATGGGCGTGCCGGTGTGACCGACCATACGTCGTCGTCGGACGGTGCGAGCGACGACCATCTGCCCGGCGAGACGCGCCGTCTCTACTCGATCGGCACCGGCGGCAATCCGTCGTATGACGCGCCGCGCATGCGCTACTCGTTCACCAGCTACACGCGGCCCGGCGAACTGCACGAAATCGACCCGGTGACCGGCGAGGACCAGCTGCTCAAACGTGCCACCGTGCTCGGCGGATTCGACCCGCGCGATTACATGGAGCGCCGCGTGTGGATCAAGGCGCGCGACGGCGAGCGCATCCCCGTCTCGCTCGTGTGGCGGCGCGACTTCCCCGCGCAGGATTCGCCGATGTTCATCACCGGCTACGGCGCGTATGAGATCTCCTCCGACCCGAACTTCTCCGTCGCCCGTCTGAGCATGCTCGATCGCGGCGTGCTGTATGCGGTGCCGCACATCCGCGGCGGCGGCGAGCTCGGACGCGCCTGGTACGAGCAGGGACGACGGCTCAACAAGAAGCATTCGTTCGAGGACTTCGTCGATGCGACCGCCGCGCTCCAGCATGCGCACCTGGCCGACCCGCGCCGCACCGTCGCCAACGGCGGCTCGGCGGGCGGCCTGCTCATGGGCGCGATCGCGAATCTTGCCCCCGAATGCTATGCGGGCGTCGAGGCGGACGTGCCGTTCGTCGACGCGCTCACCTCGATTCTCGACCCGTCGCTGCCGCTGACCGTCACCGAATGGGACGAGTGGGGCGATCCGCTGCACGACGAGGACGTATACCGGTACATGAAGTCGTACACGCCGTACGAGAACCTGCCGTCCGCCGATTCGGACGCGGGGCGCGCGTTCCCGCGCGTGTTCGTCACCACGTCGATGAACGACACGCGTGTGCTGTACGTGGAGCCGCTCAAATGGGTGGCCGCGATGCAGTCGCGCGGCTTCGACGCGATCGCCAAGATCGAGGTGGAGGCCGGTCATGGCGGCATCTCCGGGCGTTACAAGCAGTGGGAGGAGGTCTCCTACGAGAATGCCTGGTGCCTGGATGTGATGAACCTCAAGTACTGAGGGGGTGTGCTGGGTTCTGGATGCTAGGCGTGTGTGCTGGGCGTGTGTTGGGCGTATTGCTGAACGTGTCCGTGTCCGTGTGGAGCGGGTGCCGGTGGATGTTGAGCGATGCGTCCGGCATGCACGCCGGTGATGCCATGCACGCGTGGATACCGGGGTGCTGCGTGAAGGCTGCGTGGGGTGCTGCGTGGAGGCCGCGTAGATAACCGCATGAATACGAGTGGGGGTCTTGGCTGCGTAAGCCAAGACCCCCACGTGCGTGTTGCTGTGTTTCAAGCACCGGTGGCGTGCGGTGCCTGCTACTGCTGTTCCTCAAGCGTGAAGAACTGGTCGCCGATGCGCAGGGTGGCCGGAGCCTCCAGTTGCGCGGGCGTGCCCTTGACGACCTGATGCTCCTCGCCATCGCGGATGATGAACGTGCCGTTGAGCGAACCGTAATCCTCAATCCACAACTGACCATCCTGGTCGATGCTGATGGCCGCATGGTTACGGGACGTGGTGCGGGTCGGGTCCTCGATCTTCACGGCCTTCGCGCCTTCGGGAATCGCTTCGGATGGGCGACGGCCGAGCAGCACGCTGCGGTCGATGAGAATCGTCTGGCCGGTCGCCTCATTGTGCAGCATGTACGTCTTGTGCGCCTGCTTGATGGTGAACGAGCTGGACAGAACGGTGCTGTCCCAATCCTCATCATCGTCCTGTGCGGCGGGCTGGGTCTGCTGGGGCTGCTGGGGCTGCTGGGGCTGCTGGGGCTGCTGGGTGGGCTGGCTCGCGGGCTGAATCGGTTGCGCCTGCGACTGGTTGGTGACGAACGTTCCCGTCACCACGGGGGTGCCCGTCGCGAGACCGGCCGCGGCGAGACCGCCGGCGGAGGCGGAAGACAGCGGCTGCGCGGCCTGGGGCTCCGGCTGGAGCTGTTGGGGCTCCGGCTGGGCCTGTTGGGCTGCGGCGTCGACGGCGGGATCGGCCGCCGGTTCGGCGGCGGGGGCGACGGCCGCCTGGACGTTCACCGGGTCATCGGCGTACCATCCGGGTTCCGGTGCCGGAGGGAAAGGAATCACATTGCTCATCTGCCATGCTCCTCACTGACGGCTGGCGAGCGCCGCGTTGACGGCCGGGTCGCCCAGCTGGGCGAGCCAGTCGACGAGCGCCGGGTACAGGTTCGGATTCTGTGCCAGAGCGGCGTACAGTTCCGGCGCCTTCTGAGCGATTTCGGCCATCTGCATCTGGTCGGTGGTGGTACGGGCGATATCCGCGGTGAACCCGTACGGGTTCTGTGCCGCCTGGGCGTACGGGGAAGCCGCGTACGGGTCGGCCGCGGGCTGCTGGGCCTGGGCCGCCTGGGCTGCGTACAGGTCGGCCTGTGCGGCGGGCTGGGCCTGGGCCGCATAGGGGTCCGCCTGCGCGGCGGGCTGCTGGGCCGCATACGGATCGGCTTGTGCCGCGGCCGCCTGCGCCGCGTACGGGTCGGCGGCGGGCTGGGCTTCGGCCGCGGGCTGGTTGGCGCCCGCCGGAGTGCCGGCCGCCGTGAAGCCCATCTGCGCGACGGTCTCGCGTGCGCGCTCATCGCCGAACTCGGCGAGCCAGCGCAGCAGACCGGGGTAGGCACGCGGGTTCACTGCGACGTTCGCTCCGAACTCCGGGTTCTCGTAGGCGATCTTCGCGAGGAAGATCGGATCAGCGTTCTGGTCCTGAACCGCCTCGACTGCGGCATCGTAATCGACCATCATGGCCTCCTTGGTGTTATGGTTCGTAAGGTTTCCAAAGTCTGATCGGCGATGTTGCCGATATCCTCCTCATCGCCCAGCTTAGTCACCGACCACGGATGTCGCGCGGGGGCGATCACGGGCATGTCCGCGACGATGACGGTCACGTTGTCGCGGCCTCCCGCGGCGAGCGCCGCCTGCAGGAGCACTTCCGCCGCCTGCTGCGGATCGTCGTATCGTGCGGCGATCTTGGCGATCTCATCGTCGCCGGAGACCTCCGCGTGCAGTCCGTCGGAGCAGATGATGAACCGGCCCGTCGCGTCGGTGAGGAACAGGTCGGGGTCGATGCCGTCCGGGTCGCCGATGCACTGGGTGATGACGTTGCGGGGGATGAGCGACTCGGCCACGTCGGGCAGCAGCTCGCCCGAATCGATGGCCTCCTGACGTTGCGAATGATCGCGGGTGATGCGGGTGAGCGTCGACGCGTCCCAGCCGGTGCCGTCCTGACGCGCATCCATGTGATAGGTGCGCGAATCACCGATATTGACCACGTAGGCGAGGTTCTCCGTATTGAACGGTACGAGCAGCGTCGAATCGTCGGCGGTTTCGGTGAGATCCGCGGCGGCGGTCTTGTCGCCGGACGCGCCGCCGATGCCGGAGAGCATGGTGGGGGAGCCGTCGTCGCTGTCGGGGGCGTCGCCGTGCACGAGGATGAGGCCGGTCACGGTGGTGCCGGCCACGCCGCCGAGCTCCTGCCCGAGGGCGAGCACGTCGTTCTGGGCGTCCATGAGCACCGTCTCGATGTCGGCGCGGTTGCGCACGGGCAATGCGGTGAGGGCTCGCAGATGATCGATGGCGCGGGCGCTGGCGCGTTCGCCGCCCATGCCGCCGCCCATGCCGTCGCACACCACGTACACGCCATGACCGGCGTAGCCCAGATCCTGGTTGTTCCTGCGTTTGAGACCCACATCGGTGGCAAGTCCCGCCGCGAGGTGTCCGATGTTCATGAACGCTTCCCATCTCTCCGTGCGCCCGGGGCCTTGCCGGCCGTCGCCTTGTCCGTCGTGCTGCGGCCGGCGAACCGGGCACGCATATTCGCCACTATACCTGTTGACGGGCGTTCCCGTCCGTTTTCCCTCCGGCGTGTGAACACTCCGGCAAGGGAAAGACGCGTGCGCCAACGGCGCAGACGCGGCATCGAAGCGAGCATGGCCTTGCGCATGACGTCCACGCCCGACCAGTATCTGCGGGCCTGCTCGTCGCCTATCTCCTGACCGGAGAAAGCCGCATAGTCGGCATCACGAGACAACCGGGACAGGTTCGAGGCATCGAGCGCCAGCTGGCCCGCCATCGCGCGGCTCTCCTCGCGGCGTGTGCCGTGCGCGTCGATGCCGCTCTGGCGTGCGAGCGCGGTCAGGGCCCGCCATCCCGCGGCGACGCGTATGCGTGGACTGCCGCGGCGTCGCGCGCGCGACAACTGGATGGCCTTGATGAGCAGGATGATGCCGCAAACCGCCAGCGCGATCCACAAAGGACTGCCGTAGACCGCGACGCGACGGGCGATGCGGCCGAACCGCGCCCAGAACAGGTTCGCGCCGGACGCATCCGCGTCCTCGCCGGCAAGCCCTGACTGGCCTCGCGCCTGCTGTTCGTCGCGCAGCGGATCCTGCAGCGGCACCGGGGGTTGACGCACCAGCGTCTGCGGGTTCGGCGGCGTGAGGTTCTGGTTCTTGTCCGGGACCTTCGTCTCCTTGGGAGTCGGATAGAACGCCACCCAACCGTAGCCGTCCAGCTTGATCTCCACCCAGGCTTCGATGTCATTGCCCTTGAACTCGGTGACGGTCCGCTTCCCGCGCTTCTCGGTGCGGGCCGTGCTGATCGACCCGTCCTTGTTCTTCGGGATGAAGCCGAGCACCACGCGGCTCGGCAATCCCAGATCGCGGGCCATGAGCGCCATCGCGGAGGCGTACTGCTCCGAATCGCCGACCATCTCCTTGCCGCCGAGCAGCTTCTCGATACGGTAGTTGCCGTGGCCGGGCAGCGACGGGTAATCCCCGGACAGTCCGTGGGAGAACCATCCGGAATCCTTGAGTTTCTCGGCGATCTTGCGTGCCGCGGCGCCGCCCTTGGCCTCGCCGCCGGCCAAGGCGGTGGCGAGTTTGCCGGCTGAATCCGGTGAGTCGGTCACCTCCGGCTGGCTGATCTTCGCGGCTTCGGCGGCGTCGATCTGCTTGCCGGAGGGCGTACGGCGGATGATGCCGCTCTCCGTATAGGTCAGGCCTTTCGACGTGCCGGCCGGGTAGATCGCCGAATCGGTGTCCGTGTTGTAGTAGAAGGCATCCGCGCCGTCATCGGTGGAGGAAGTCGTACCGGATGTCTTGCCGGAACGATCTCCGGAGCTGTTCGCGGAATCCTCGAACGTGACCTTGGTGGCCGCGCCGGACAGGGGGAGCCATTGGTCGGCGAGCCCCTCGCCCACGGTGAACGTGGCCGTGAAGGAATCACCCTTCTCATCGTTGGCGATCGACGTGCCCACACGACGGTAGTTCGACGAGTCCGCCGCGGCTGAGGAATCGGACAGATTCCACACGTTGCCGTCGAAACGGTCCATCACCGCGAGTCGTACCGGCGTGCCCTCGGGCAGGTCGACGGCGGTGAGCACCGTATCGTCCTTATGGTCCTTGATATATGCGCGCAGACCGGACAAGGGGCTCGTGTAGTCGTACGGGCTCAACGGCGGCTCGTATTCGTCACGCAGAATCAGACGATGCTGCGGCACGACGAGACATGCGCCCACGGCGAGACCGGCGGCGAGAATCACGATGACGAGGGAGCTCAGCCATCGTCCCAACTCCAGAAGCCCCCACCGGGCCGAAAGCCAGACGATGAGGACGAGCGCCGCGACGACGCCAGCCGCATACCGCCACCAGCCCGCGGACGTGCCGAGGAGTGCGGAGGCGGCGAACGAGGCGAACACGGGCAGGGCTCCGATCGTCGACAGACGGCCGTCGTCGGTGATCGCGAACAGTCCGGCGAGGAACGCGGTCCACAGGGCGAGCGTCCAGACCGCCAACAGCGAGCCGGACGACGTGCCCACGGGAGGCACGATGGAAATCAGGTATTTGAACGACCCGAACGTGTCCTGCCATCCTTGGGACAAGGTGGCGATCGACGGGATCACATGGCCGATGGTCGTGCCGTTCAGGGCGACGACGGGACCGATGATGAACTGGGCGAGCGCGAGGAACACGATCTGCCACCACAGGCGCAACTGCTGCTTCACGCCGGCCAAGGCGATGAGACAGCCGAGCGCCGTGGCCGGTACGGCGGCCGTTGCCCAGGCCATGGCGTCGCCATACACGTCGATGAGATTCGACACGGAGAGCAGCGTGAGCGCCGCGATGACGGCGACGCCGGCCAGATGGCGTGCCCATGCCTCGTGCATGGCGGCGGCCGACGGGCGCCGACCACCGCGCGTCATCCAGATCACCGAATGGGTGGAATCCGCCCACGAGCCGGTGCTCGTGTTCGTGCCCGTGCCGGTCCGGTCGTCGAACGACGCGGCGGACGTGGAGGCGTTGGTGCTGGCGTTGGTGTTGGCGTTGGCCATGCTGGCGTTGGCCATGCTGGCGGCGTCGGCCGGGGAGAAGCGGGACGGGTCGAGGGGCATCTGCGGGAAGGTCATGCGAGCACCCCCATGATCAGCGGCAGGTCATCGAGTTCACCCACCGTGGCGAGTGTGAAGTCGGGGAAGCGGCGAATCGCGCGTGGAGCCCCTTGTGCGGCCTGCAGGACCAGCGTGGACGCGGATTTCGGCAGGGCGAGCGCCATACGTTTGATGGAGTCGAGGCTGCGCAGCGAGCCGACGGTGAGGAAATAGAACGAGGCATCCGGATCATGGGTGAGCGTGCCCTGGACGAGATTCGGATTGTCGTCATGGTCGGGGGCGATCATGCTGCATGCGTCGAGGAAATCCATCGCCTGCCGGGGCGTCGCATGGGCGTTTCCCGCATGTGTGGACAACGGCCGGTCCTGCATGAGGCAGCGCACGCCGATCGAGGCATGGATGGACATGGCGAGTTCGAATTCGCCGGCATCCGCGTACTCCTCCGGATTGACGGACACGGTGAGCGCCGTGTCCGTGCGTCGCGTCGCCTCGTATTGGCGGATCATCAGCGTGCCGGTCTTCGCGGTGCTCAGCCAATGCACGTTGCGCACGTCGTCGCCCGGCTCGTATTCACGCAGACCGTAGAAATCAAGGTCGTCGTCGACGATGTCGCCGCTCGGCTGGCCTTCGAGGTCACGGGCGAGACCCGCGTTGAGGGTCTTCAACGGAACCGTGGCCGGATGGATGAACAGGTCGAGCTTGTCGGCCAGCCGTTTCTCATGGCGTACCAGCCCGAACGGATCGCCCTTGCGGATGCGCAGCGGGCCGATGGGGAGCACGGCGCGTGACAGCGTGCGGAACTCCACGTCGGTCTGCTTCGATTGGCCGGGGGCCAGCATCGGGATGGAGAAGCGTTCGTGCATCTCGCCGATCGGCAGGTCGCCGCGGGCCGTCGCCGTGGGTGTGCGGCCCGGATTGGCGATGTCGACGCGCACCGTCACCGTGTCGCCCACGGTGACGCGTCTGCGGGGCAGACCGATCGTCGCCTTGAACGAGGTGTTGCCGAGCGACATGAGGATGGCGGCGAGGGTCATCGTCATGGCGACCACGCCGTAGGCGAGGAGCTCATGCCATCCGAGCGGGATGAACGCGATGAGCGCGGCCGTTCCGGAGATTGCCACCGCCCACCCCAGCGGGGAGATGTAGGACGTGAACAGCCGGCGCACCCGGTGCAGCATCCGTTTGACGGCGCGTGCCATCCGACGGCGTCGCGAACGCCTGGCGAGCTCGTCCGAGGCGCGGACGGCGGGCGAGCCCGCGCCGGCCCGTACGGCCGCCGAAGGCGTCGAGACCGGCGTAGTCGGCGTGGGCGGCGTGGGCGGTGCCGCGGTTGCGCCCGCATTGCGTCTGAAACGGAACATGATGTCGTCCCTTCGATGGTTCGGCGCGTCAGCGTCCGAGGACAGGCGCGGGCACGTCCTCGAGGATGCGCGCGATGACGGTCTCCGGCGTCTCGCCGGCGAACGTGGCCTCGGCGGTCAGGCTCAGACGGTGGGCGAGCACCGGCACGGCGAGATCCTTCACGTCGTCGGGAACGACGTAGCCGCGTCCATCCGCTGCCGCCCAGATGCGGGCGCAGCGTGCGAGCGCGAGCGCGCCTCGCATCGACGAGCCGACCATGATGCTGTCGTCGTGGCGCGTACGCTCGACGAGGCGGACGATGTATTCGGTGATCGCGCCGTCGACGTGGATGGATTGCGCCGTGCGGCGCAACGCGATGACGTCGTCGCCGGTCAGCACGGGGTCGACCGTGTTCGCACGATCGGTGACGTCGAGCTGACGGAGGATGTCGACGGACACGTCGTGCCCCGGGTATCCGATGGACGTCTTGAGGAGGAAACGGTCCATCTGGGCCTCGGGCAGCTTGTACGTGCCGAGCTGTTCGATCGGGTTCTGCGTGGCGATCACGATGAACGGCTGCGGCACGTCATGCGTGACGCCGTCCACGGTGACCTTCTGCTCCTCCATGACCTCCAGCAGCGCGGACTGGGTCTTCGGCGAGGCTCGGTTGATCTCGTCGGCGAGCACGATGGACGCGAAGATCGGACCTTCGCGGAACGTGAAATCGCCGGTCTTCTGGTCGTAGAAGGTGACGCCCACCACGTCCGAGGGCAGCAGGTCCGGGGTGAACTGGATGCGTTTGAAGCTGGTGTCCACCGAGTTGGCGAGCGCTCGCGCCAGCTGCGTCTTGCCGGTGCCCGGATTGTCTTCGAGGAGCACGTGGCCTCCGACCATAAGCGCGGTGAGCACCTGCCTGATCTGGCGGGCCTTGCCGACCACGGCTCGGGAGATGTTCTCGGTGAGCAGGTTGAACATGTCGCGGAAATGCTCGACGTCGGGGCCGGCGGCGGGCATCATGCCGGTGTCGATGACCTGCGGCGCGGTGTGGTCCGGAGCCTGGGATTGGACGGAGGACTGGGGCTGGAGGGAGGTCTGGTAGGCGGGTTGCGCGGCGAGGGCATCCGGCTGGTTCGTGTGCTGGCTGGCCGGCTGGTTCGCGCCCTGTGCCGGCATGGACTGCGCGGGAATCGACTGCGTCCGGGGCGTCGGCTGCTGCGGCTGCCACGTGGCGTGGGCGGAGGTGACGGGGGACTGCTGAAGCGTATGGGCGGAGCCGAGGCGGGTCGCATCCATGTCGTATCGGGAGCCGAGACGGGTGGCGTCCATATCGGTGTCGCCCGCCGCCTGCGCGCTCTCCTTCGGGGACGCCGGTTCCTTGGCGGGGATGGATGGCTTGGGGCGGCTCGGCAGGCTCGGCGTGATCGGCGGATGGACGTGCGTGCCGTCGGACAGTTGGGTCGAGTCGTCGATCGGCTCGTGGGTGTTCTCGCTCATGATGTCGTTCTCCTTGCGGGAAGTCGGGCGGCTGCGCCGTCCTGTGGTGTCGGGGTTGCTGGTCGTTGGAATGGATGGCGGTGTAATGGGGCTATCGTGCGTAATACGCCAACCCCCTTATCCATGGCTGGGTTTTGATGCTGCTTTCGGACAGCTGTCCGGACAGGGACTTCGAGCCGTCGTCGGCGATCGGCCGGGAGTTGTGCACGTCGCCATGCGCCTCGGCACCGTCGATGAGCTCGCGCGGGCCGTCCTTGAGGGTGATGCTCCAGGAGACATCGCCTTCAAGATCGACCGCGGCGTCCTTGAGGCTGATCGTCGAGGGCTGCTGGCCTACCGCCCAGGACGTCGCTTGGAGGACGCCGCCGTTCTCGTCGGTCAGTGTGAGCACGGCCGTGGCGTTCTGTCCGTAGGTGTTCGCTCTTCCGCTGATGATGTGGAGCGTGTCATGGTCGTCCCATTGCAGGGCGTAGTTGTCCAGCGTCGCCCGGGGCTTGTTCGGCATGTCGCCGCTGGATGCAGTGGCGTTGTCGCTGGAGGCTCCGCGGAAGTTCTTGTGGACGCTCACCGTTCCGCAGGCCTGCCAATCGCCGGGTTTGTAGTCGAACATGGTGCCGGAGGTGGAGCCGGTGCCGCCGAGTCCGTCCGTGTATCCGAAGTCGCCGCTCTTGCCGTCGCCGTCGTGCCACGAGACCACGCACCGTCCGTCTTTGGCCTCGATGGACAGGTTCGTCGGCGCGGCCGGCTTGTAGGTCGGCGTGATTGCGGGGCCTTCGCCGTATACCTTGTCGCCCTGCTTCGTGGTGAAGCCGTACCGGGGCGTGAGCTGGTTGCCGAAATCGGAGTCGTCGATGGTGAACGTGTGCGATGTCTCTTCGCATGGTGTCGCCTTAGAGCTATAGTTGCCGAGCGTGAACACGACGGCGTCGCACTCGTTGTTGCGCATGTTGCCGCGCTTGCCGGTCACCGTCACCTTGTTGCTGTTCTGCTCCTGGGAGGCGGAGACGGACGGCTTGTCCGGGGTGCCGTACGGTTTGGCCGCGTCCTTCGACGTGGTGCCCGCGCCGTCGCCCACCTTGTTGTGCGGCACGACGGTCGCGGTCAGGGTGAGCCCGTCCGAGATGTCGGCGTCCTGGATGGTGAACGACTTCGACGAGGTCCCCTTGGCGGTCTCCTTCATGCCGTTGCTCAGCGACACGGTGTAGTAGTCGACGGGGGAGCCGTCATAGTCCGGCATCGACCAGGTGACGGTCACGCTGTTCCTGCCGCCGTCGGCCGAGACGGAGGATGGTGCCGGAGGCACCTTGTCCGGTGTGCCGGTGGCCGTGTTGGAGTCCTTCGACCAGCCGACCTCGTTCTTCGCGCGGACGCGGAACGTGTACGACTTGCCGTTCGTCAGACCGGTGATCTTGCAGGTGGTCACCGCGCCGCAGGATTTCGACGACGCCTCGTCTCCGTTGTCGCCCCAGCGCACCTCGTAGTCGGTGATCGGGCTGCCGTTCGCGGAACCGGGGGTCCACGCGAGATCGACGGCGCCGTCCTGGGGCTTCGCATCGACGGGGGAGAGCAGCGGGGCGTCCGGCTTGTCGATCACGGACACGGTGATCGTGCCGGTGACCTTGCGTTCGGGCGTCTTCGTGCCGTCCTGGACGGTGACGAGCACGCGGTTCGTGCTGCCGCCGATATCCGATGCGGCGGTGATGCCGATGGAACCCGACGATCCGCACTGGACGGTGAGCGTGGAGGCGTCGTCCGTCACGCATTGCACCACGGTGAGCGGGTCGGAGGGGAACGGGTTGTACGCGTCGTCAAGCACGTTCACGGTATCGGATTCGCCGGCCTTGAGCTTGAGCGTCTTGTCGGCCACACGCGCCAGAGGTCTCGTGGAAGAGACCACGCGGACCGTCACGCCGGCATCCACCGTGCCCTTGTCGTACTTGACCTGCACGGGGACGCTGACCGTCGTGCCCGGAGAGGCGTCCTTGTCGGCCTTCACCTGCAGCTGGCCCGCGTTCGAGACGGTGGCGCTCACCTTGCCGGTGGTCGAACCTCCGGCATAGGTGTACTGCTTCTCGTCGTCGTAGGCTCCGCTCGGCGCGCGCGTGAGCGCCTTCAGATCGATGGTCTTCGCGTCCTCGCCGGCCACCACGTCGATCGTGGACGAGGAGAACGTGGGCGGGGGCACCTCACGGCCGATCACCGTGATCGGCAGGGTGAGCACCGCCGAGTTGATGATCTTCGTCTTGTCGGAGCCCTTCTTGCCGTCCACGGCGGTGAACGTGATCGAGGCCGGGCCGGAATAGTCCTTCGGTGCCGTGAACTTGAGCGTCTTGTCGTTCACGTAGAGGTTCCCGTCGGCGGCCTTCGTGGCGCTCACCGAGTCGGCGCCGTCCACATAGGCCTCCTTGCCGGCTCCCACGCGCACATAGTCGGCGATGTTGATCTGGATGGTCTCGCGCGCGTTCACCTTGAGCTCCGGCGCCTTCGGGCGCAGCGTCGGCGGGAACACGCCGTATGCGGGCACCTGGATGAACGCCGTGGAGGTCACGTCGTACTTCGTGTTGGTCACCGTGTACGGGACCGCGCGGGCCTCCTTCGTCAGATCCACGGTGATGACGGTCGACTTGTCGCCGCCCTTGACGCGGGCATGGTCCTGCGCGGACTTGTGTACGCCCACCTTGAGGTCGGATGCGGTGCCGGAGGGGTTCGCGATCCACTGGCTCACATCGACGTCCACGCTCTTCTTGTCGATGGTCGCGGCCGAAGGCACACGGTAGTCGTAGGCGTCCGGCGGTTCGATCGGCGCGTTCGGATCGACGTTCACGGTCAGCGTGCCCGTGTCGGTCAGTCCGGCCTTGTCCTTCACCGTGTAGACGATGTAGCCGGTTCCCGCCTGCGACGGCGTGGTGAAGTCGATCATGTTGTCGCTCACCTTCGCGCCCGGCACACCAGTCGAATCGAGTTTCTTCTCGACCGTCAGATCGGTGTTGTCGCCCGAGATGTCGTTCTGCGCCACCGGCACCGTGGCGGCCGTGTTCGGCCGGAGCGTGATCTCGTCGTCGCGCGCGTACACGCCGGAGTCGGAGGCTCCCTGGAACACGCCCACGCGGATCTGCGCCTGGGCGCGCTGACCGGTCCAATCCTCCACGGCGTAGGAGAAGGTGTCGGTTCCGGACGAGTCGGCGTACGCCTCGTAGACGAGATAGTTCGCGCCCACCTCGGTGATGCGGCCCAGCTGCGGGGCCTTGTTGCCCAGGCCGAGCAGCTGGTCGTCGTCGCCGTCCACGTCGATGACGGTGAGTGTGATCGGGATGCGCACCTTCTGCCCGGCGGCGACCTGGGCCTCCGTGTCATGCGGGGTCGGGGCCGGCTTGTTCTCCTCGTTGCGCTGGTGCACGGTGATGGTGATCGTGCCCGACGCGGAGTTGCCGAGATTGTCCTTGACGGTGTAGGTGACGGGGAATACGCCGGTTTCGTCGGACGCCTGGTAGCGCACGGTGTTGCCGGAGACGAACGCGAGCCCCTTGAATGTGGCCTTGTCGGTCTGCAGGTCGTTCTGCAGCGTGACCGTCGTGCCGTCCGGATAGCTCACATGGTCGAGCACGTCGATGGAGACGATGCCGCCCGTGCGCACCTGCGTGTTCACGTTCGACGCCTTCGGCACCGAATTGCCGGTCGACAGCGCCGGCGGTTGGAGCACGATCGTGCCGGTGGAGGAACCGGCCGCGTTCGCCACCGTGTAGGTGACCTCGACGGGTTTGGTCGGCACCTGCCTCGCCGTCAGGTACACGCGCTTATGGCTGACGAGACCGGTCTTGATGCCGGACGAGGGGTCGGCGGTGACGGAGGTGACGGACAGCACGCCGCCCATGGGGTCGATGTCGTTGGACAACGGCTCGACGATGGCCGTGTTCTCCGCGCCGAGCAGCGCCACGTCGTTCGCGGCGATGGGCTTCGCGGACTCGCCGGCCGCGGGCTGCACCTCGACGCGCGCCAGGCCGGTGGCCGGCACCGATCCCTGCGTGATCGTGTACGGCACGTAGTAGGTGCCGGGTTCGTTCGCCTTGAACTGGAGCGTCAGATCGGCGGCGTTCACCGTCACCGTGGCGCCGTTCGGCGTGTCCGCCGCGGAAAGCTGCGCCGGCTGGGCGCTGGTGGCGTGGACGTACGGCTTGAGATCGATGGACGTGTCCGTGGCGGGCAGCGTCGATTTGACCACCGGATCGATGTCGGCCGACAGGGAGTTCGCCGGTTTCACCGAGAAATACACCATGCCGGTGCCGGTCTGCTCGCCGTCCGACACCGTGAGCTGGACGCCCACGCGTCCCGAGGTCATCGAGCCGGTGTTGAACGTCAACTGGCCGTCCGCGCGGGTGGAGACCGTCACCTGATCGGAGTTCTGCGGCGTGGCGGAGACGAGGGTCATCGGATCGCCGTCGGGATCGGTGAAGCTGCCCAACGCGTTGAACGTGTAGGTGGCGCCCTGTTCGACCGCCAGCTCCGGCGGCACGTCCGTCTGGGCCGGAGCGGCGTCTCCCGAACCGGTCAGCGTGAGATCGACCGTGGCCGAGGACGTCTGGCCGTGACCGTCGGAGATCTCGTATGAGAAGCTCACCGAACCGGCCTTCGCCTTCGTGGCGTCGAGCTGAAGGTAGCGTCCGTCATACACGGGGGAGACCGTGACCGTGGCGCCAGCGGGGGCGTTCACATGGGTGATCTCCAGCACCGAGCAGTCGGTCTGCTGGTCGTTGCGCAGCACGTCGAGGATCTGCTCGCCGCCGGCGCGCGCGCCGAACGCGTCGTCCTCGGCCTTGATCTCGCCGGACTGCTGCGAACAGGTCTTGTCGAACTTGCGCTGGTTATTGGCGGTCTCGTCGCTCTGCTGCTGCTTCTCGGACTGTTCGGTCTGGATCGTGTTCCACTGGATCTTGATCACGTCCGTGGACTCGCGGGGATTCCACACGTTGCCGTTGACCACGTCGTTGAGCACCACCTGACGGTGGTTCGTGCGGAACACCAGCTCCGACGTGGCGTTCACCGCCTTGAGCGAGCTGAACGCCGCATTCTGGTCCTTCGCTGAGCAGGCGGCGACGTAGTTGTTGGCCTTCTGGCTCCACGCGGCGAACACGCAGCCTCCGGAGGAGACGGGCCGGGCCGGCTCGCCCCTGCCTCCGGAACGCAACGTCACGGGCTTCGGGGCCGAAGCGGTGATGTCGACGAGGGCCAGGCCGTTCTGCCCGGCCACGGCCACCCAGCCGGATTGCCTGCCGTCGACCGATGGCAGCTGCGCGGTGGTGCGGTTCCCCACGTCCACCGTGGACTTGCCGCCTTGGAAGATCACCTGCCGGCCGGTGGTGATGACCGGCACGCCGTCGACCACGGTGAACGAGGAGGCGTTCGTCTGCGCGCCGCCGGTGACCGATTCGGTCTGGGAGGCCGAATGGCTTTGCGGGGAATCCAGCCTGAACACCATGCCGTCGGATGGGCGGTAGCCCCATACCACGCCGTCGGCGTCGACCACGGCCTTGCCGCCGGCTCCGAGCCGCATCTGGGGGTCGGCGGTCGCCGGTGACACCGATTCGACATCGTCCGACGACCCGGCCCACACGTCTCCGGTCTTCGTGTTGAGGAAGGCGATGGTGCCTCCGCCGATCATCGACGTGGTGTCGCCCTTCGTCTCCGTGGCGGAGTCCATGCCGACCGTCGACGCCTTGATCGACGACGCCTTGCCGGCCTCGGCGAGCACCGTGGCCGCATCATGCTGGGCGACGTCGAACCGCTGCGCGGATGACGAGACACCCGCGTCGGCCTGCTTGAGCTTCACGTTGAGTCGCGCGGCCTTGCGGTCCTTGAGCGACGTGACCCACACGGAGCCGTCGTCGAGCTGGACGTGCCGCTGCGTGACGGAACTGATGATGATCGCGCCGGCCACCACGCCGAGAATCAGCAGCAGGGTCACGACCGGGGTGATCCACCTGCGGTTCCCGGACGGCACCAGGCGGCGCAGCAGCGCCCCGGTCCTGCGTGACCGTTCGTATGCCTGGGAAGATTGCCTCGCCATGCTGTCGCTCCCGTCGTTTCCTCGCCCCCGGTCGGGGCCCTTACGTACACCCAATGTAACCCCGGCCTATGGCCTCCGGTAGAGGAGTACCGGCTGTCGGGCTTCGGCGTGTCGCCCGGAAAATCAGCGTTTCACCGCGCACGCGGTCGTAGGCTGGGCCGACATCTGCCGGTTCGCGCGCACGATCGACACCTCGATGCAGGTCTGCGTGGCGCCCTGCGTGGCGTCGATCGTCACCTTCCGGTCCTCCACGATGGACGCGCTCGCTCCGGTTCCCGAATCCGAGCCCTCGGCGGGCTGCCAGGCGTACGTGTCGCCCTTCTTCGGATCGGGATTGTCCCAGGTGAACGTCACCGTGCCGTCGTCGCCGTATTCGCCGTACAGGTTCGTGGGAGACGGCACGTCACCCGCATCGTCGTCTCCCGGCGTGGCGCCCGTTCCCGAGCCGGCGCGCCCGGTCGTCCCGTTCCCGATCGACGTGCGATCGCCGGTGGAACCGGAGTCGAGCCGCGGGGCGACGACGAACGCGAACACGAGCGCCACCGCCACGACGGCCGCGACGATGCCGACCCCGATCGCGACCGGTTTCACCCAACCGCGGCTTCTCGCGCCCGGCGCTCCCGGCAGCCCCGGCGCGCCAGCCTGCGCGGACATGCGCCGCTGCGTCGGATACGGTGGCTGGCCCTCGGTGACCACCGCCGTCATATGGCCGAAATGCTCCTGCTGGACACGTTGCAGCTCACGTGCGAACTGCAACGCGGAGTAATAACGGTCGTCCGGATCCTTCGCCATCGCCTTGCGCAGCACGCGCTCCACGTCCTGCGGAACATCCGGACGGTTGATCGCAGGCACCGGCTTGGTGAGGATGAGCTCCTTCAGCTGGCCGGGCGTGCGCGGGCGATAGCCGTACTCGAACGGGGAGCGTCCCGTCAGCGTCGCGTACAGCGTCGCCGCCAATGCGTAGATGTCGGCGGCCTCGGCTCCCGGATGCCCGTTGAGCACCTCGGGAGGCGCCCACGGCAGCGAATAGCCGGTGAACGTCTTGTCGTAGATGTTCGTCGAGATGCCGAAATCGGCGAGAATCGGCAGGCCCTGCGCGTTGACGAGCACGTTGCTGGTCTTGATGTCGTGGTGGATGATGCCCGCCCGGTGCGCGGTGAACAACGCGCTCGACAGTTTGATCCCCAGATCGAGCATCTGGTCGCAGGTGAGCGGCTGGCGCTGCGTGATCTCCTTGTACGTGCCGTTCGGCGCGTATTCGAACACGATGTAGCCTTGGCCGGACGAGGTCACGCCGGCCCCGTAGATCTGCATGATGTACGGGTGGCTCGACAGCTGGGCCATCGTGTTGGCCTCCTGCGTGAACTGCGCGGCGGCGCGCGGGTCGAGCGACTCCTTCGACACCTTCACCGCGACGACGCGGTTCGGGGTGCGCTGCTGGTACAGGTACACGCTGGCCGTGGAACCGGATCCGAGCGTCTGCACGAACGTGTACCCGGGCAGTTTCGGCGGTGTCATGATCGATGCCGGCATGATGTCCCTTTCCTCGCGGGCGTTCCCTCTTCCGTTCCCTCTTCCCGGAAGCATGATGTCTTCTACCGTA
Source organism: Bifidobacterium sp. LH_417 (assembly GCF_056357035.1). Classification (NCBI taxonomy): domain Bacteria; kingdom Bacillati; phylum Actinomycetota; class Actinomycetes; order Bifidobacteriales; family Bifidobacteriaceae; genus Bifidobacterium; species Bifidobacterium sp. LH_417. The sequence continues at coordinate 14,892 of NZ_JBKEVI010000012.1, read as the reverse complement.
ATCGCGAGTCCGACGTTCGACGCGTCGGCGTCCGGCGTTCGGAGTCCGGTGGTGCCCGGGCGGTGGCGGGCGTCCTGCGGAATCCGTCGCCGACGTGAATCGTTCCGGGGCGGCGGCATACTGGAACCATGACAGGGAAACGGTATGGCCGTCACGGGAACCGTGTGCAGGCGAGACATCGGGGGAAGGCGACGGTGTGGCGCGTCGTCGCGGTCGTCGTGGCGGTGGCCGTGATCGTGGCTGGCGCGGGTGCAGCCGTTCTGGCGCGCGCCGGACTGCTGCCATGGGGCGCTCCGACGGTACGGGCCGCCACGGAACCGGCCGTGTCGGCGTCGGCGGGGAAGACGGTTTCCTCGGGGGCGTCGCATGACGCGTTGGCGCGGGAGGCGGCCCCTCAGCCGAACGCGTCCGTCGCGCGCCAACGCGACATGGACGCGCTCGGCGAGGCGATCCGCGGCAGGATATCCGGCTATCAGGGCACGTGGCAGGTGTATGTGGAGGACCTCGCGAGCGGGGCGAGCACGTCCATCGATTCGCATACCGGATACGCGGCGTCCGTCATCAAGCTGTATGTGATGCTCGCCGTGTTCCAGCGCATCGCCGACGGCGCGCTTACGGAGGACGCGTCCGTCGACCAGCTGCTCACGCAGATGATTACCGTCAGCTCCAACGAGGCTACGAATTCGCTGATCACGCAGCTGGGCGGCGGCGACATGGACGCCGGATTCACGCAGGTCAACGACATCGCCGCGCGATACGGATTCAAGGACTCGCACATCGATCAGGCGTTGGGCGTGATCGACGGCGATCCGAACCGCAAGACCACCACGGTCGACGACGCCGGCAGATTCATGGCCGCCGTCTACCGTGGCGAGTTGGTGAGCGGGGATGCCAGCCGCCGCATGCTCGACCTGCTGCTCGGGCAGACGCGACGCGCCAAGATACCGGGAGGCGTGCCATCCGGCGTGACCGTCGCCAACAAGACCGGCGAGATCGACGGGGTCGAGAACGACGCCGCCATCGTGTTCGCCGGCGCCGACACCTCCGCCGCCATCGACGGCACCGCCACGCAGGGCGACTACGTGCTCGTCGTCATGACCTCGGATGTCTCCTCGGCCGCCGCGCAGGCGTCGATTCGCGATCTGTCGTCGATGGTGTGGGAGACGTTGCGGTAGCGTACGACGTGTCGGGGCCGTTATCCCTGAAAACCGTTGGGACACGCGGGAAGAACACAATTTCCGGTAGATGTCTACCGGTTTTTTCGACGCGGTTTAGGCTGGATGCATGACTGGATACATGGAAGCCCATGAGGCGTTGGACAAGCTGATTCGCGGCGAAGGCGGCGGGAGCGCGCTGCTGGTCTCCGGCGCGCCGCAGAGCGGCAAGACCGGTTTCGCCCATGACGCGCTCCTGCGCGGCTTGGACGCGTTCGGCGATGCCCGTGCAATGATGACTGTGGCGAACCGCGTCATCGCCGACACGCTCGGCGACGCGGTCATCCGGCACGTCGGTGCGTCTGCGCAGGTGCGCCCGGTCACCACGCTCGCCGCCTTGGCGTTCCGCGTCATCGCCGATGACCGATTCGCCTCCGGTGGCCCCGCGCCGAGACTGCTCAACGGCGCCGAACAGGACGCGCTGCTGCGTGGCGTGCTCGCCGCACACATCCGTCATGCCGAATCCGGTGATGTATGCGGCGTCTGCATGCTGTTGCGCGATTATTTCGCATCCGAGGACTGGCGGTCGTCCGTCGGATCGTTCCCCGACAGGGGAGCGGACGCGTCGTCGGGAGGTCGGACCACCGCGGCGTTTCTCGAACGAGGGGTGTCGACCGAGTTCGTCGGCCAGCTGCGCGACATGCTCGCGCGTATGAACGAGCTGGGCGTCTCGCCGGATCGGGAGAGTGAACTGCTGCTTGCCTTGGAGGCGTCCTCGGGCGCGGAGCGGAACATCCGTGCGGAACGGTTGCGCGTGCAATGGAGGCTGGCGTTCGCGCTGCGCCGTGAATACGGCATGGCCGTCGAGGAGGCCTACCCGAATGAATACCGGCTCGATTCCTCGGAGCTGCTGACGCAGGCCTCCACCGTGCTGCGGCGCGGCGGAGGGGACCCCCCTGAACTGCTGGTCGTCGACGATTTCCAGGATTCCACGCTCGCGGCCATGCGGTTCCTGGAGGCCGCATCCGGTCGGGGGACGCGCCTCGTGCTCGTGGGTGATCCGGACGAGGCGGTGCAGACCTTCCGAGGCTCATACCCCGAATACCTGTTCGCGCGTGCCGTGGAGGGCCCCATCGCCGCCCGAAGCGTCGCCCTGCAATCCGGCGGCACGGGCGGGACGGCGTCCGTGGGCGGCCCCACATACCGTGACGTCGTCGCCTCGAGAATCTCCCTGTCGATTCCCTCGCCGCTGGAGGACCCCATACCATTGCCCGAACGGCCATGGAAACTGCCGCGGCATGAGGGTGCCTGGCCGATCGTCCGTCTCGACGGTTCCTCGCCGTTGCCCGCGGACGGCTCCCTGAGGTGCGCGCTGTACCGCAGTCCCCGTGAGGAACTCGACGATGTGGTGTGGCGCATCAAGCACGAGCATCTCGACGGTGGGGCCCCATGGAACGACATGGCCGTCATCGCGCATGACAACGGCACCGTGCGCCTGTTCGGGGAACGGTTGCGGCGCGACGGCGTGCCCGTGCGGTACTCATCCGTCACCCGCCCCCTCAAGGAGGAACCGTTCGTGCGTGGCCTGTTCGCGCTCATCGAGCTGGCGCGCCTGAGAAACGACGGCATCGAAGGCGCGGGATCGGATCCGCGTGCGCTCGCCGACTACGTGCGCGTCCGCGTCGCCACATTGATGACGAGCCGGCTGGTCACTGTAGGCTCCACGCCGGGAGAAGGCGCTCCCGGACGCATGGAGCCGATCGAGGCGGCGATGCGCTCGCTGGAGTCCCTCGCTTCGATCGTCGACGCAACCGCGGTCGACGGAACCACAGTCGGCGGGGAAGCGGCCACGGAGATGCCGGTCGTCTCTTCCACCGAGCAGGACGGTTCCGCCGTTGAGTCGGCATCCGGCGCGTTGGGCGGCTTGATGGCCGCATGGAGCGCATTGGTCGAATCGTGGCCCGGAAACGACGACGTCCATGTCGATGATTCCCTGTTGGAGGAGCGGGACGCTGCGGCATCGCAGTCGCAGACGACTGTTGCTGAAGAGACGCGACGTGCACCCGTGTTCGGGGTCGGCGCCCAATACGTGATGCTCGCACTGGATGATTCGCGCGCTCCCGCCTCGCACGTGCTCGCCGTGATCAACCAGGTGCTGGGCGGTGACCCGCAGGCGCGTGCCTTCATCCGACTGTGGACGCTCGTCGGCAAGGTCGCCTCGGCGGTATCCCGTCTGGATTCGGACGAACCGCAGTTCGTGCTCGCCGCCGCATGGGACGCCACGGGAGTCGCGACGGCGTGGCAGCGTCAGGCGCTCGCCAACACGCCTGACGGACGGGCAGCCAACGACCGTCTGGACGTGGCCATGAGACTGTTCCAGTATGCGGAGGACGGTTCCGCCGGCAGGGACATCACCGCATTCATCGCGCAGGTGCGGTCCATGCAGATCGAAGCCGACTCGCTCGCCCGCGTGAAGCCGATGGATCAGGCCGTTACCCTCACCACACCAGCAGGAGCGGCCGGACGCCACTGGAACCACGTGTGGATACCCGCCATGCAGCAGGATGTGTGGCCCAACCTCGCCGAACGCAACACCATGTTCGGCGGCGAGGATATGGCCGACATCGTCCTTCGTGGGCCGGAAGCCCACGCCGTCTGGGCCATGGCGCCCGCGCCGGGGACCCGGCTGGGCGAAGTGCTTTCCGGGGAGAAGAAAAGCCTGCTCTACGCCATCACCCGTGCGGCGGCGAACTCCCATGATTCCGGCACGGTGACGGTCAGTGCCGTGGACAACGACGATCTGACCCCGTCCGATTTCCTCTACGGCTATATGCCGGAGTGCTTCGGCCGAGGCGACAAGGCATCGTTCGCCGAAGTGGGAGGGTCGGATGCGAAGGAACCGGCGGAGAGCGATGAATCGACCGGGACGGAGCCGATGCCTCTTGCCGGATTGGATTGCGATCCGCGCGGACTGGTGGCCGTGGCCCGCATCATCCTGTCCCGCTGTCCGTCCGAGGATCCGCGAGCCCGGGATGCGGCCGCGGCGCTCGCTCTGCTCGCCGGAAGCGGAGTGACATCGGCCGACCCCGATGTATGGGCGTACCTGCATACGGCGGAACGCGACGACGCCGAAGTCGAAACCGGTGCGCCGGAGACCGATGCTCCAGTCGTGTCGTTGTCCCCTTCGGCGGTGGACCGGCTCTGGGAATGCCCGGTGTGCTGGCTGCTGGAGAACCGGTTCGCAGGGCCCCGTCCGGGCAGCGCGGCCACCGGTTTCGGCACGCTGATTCACGCGGTCGCCCAGCGGGCCTGCGAAGAAGGGCTGGACCTTCCCGACTACATGGCCGATGCGGGGGTGCAGGATCGTCTGGATGCCGTGACCCGTCGTCTCATCGGCATCTACGACGAGATGAAGATCGACGCATCCGATATCGACGATCCCGCGGCGCGCTACGCGGCGATCCGCAAGGACGAGAAGGCCGGCATCACGCTCGCCAACCTCGCCTCGTATTTCGTGACCTCCAATGAGCCGGACTATCTCGGCTCCAATACGGGCAAGTTCGACGTGGGCAGACTCGAACGCTCCTCCTGCGAGGAGGAGTTCTCCGCCCGGTTCGGACTCGACGAGATCCTCGCCGCCTATAATGCCGTGCCCGGAGCCGGGCCGGCCGGGCGCGGCGACCTCATGACGATGATGGGCGCGCTCGTCGGCGGATGGCCGGAAGGCATGCGCGAGGACCTGACCATACGCCTCTCCGGACGCATCGACCGCAAGGAGATCCGCATCATGGCGGACGGCAGCCATGCCATACGGCTCATCGACTACAAGACCGGGCATGTGCCCTCCACTCTGCAACGGTTCAACGATCTGCAGCTCGTCTGCTATCAGCTGGGACTCGCGTTCCCCGAGCATACGGAGGAAACCATGTTGCATGGCGGTCCGGGTCACCGCGAGACGCCGGTCATCGCGCAAAGCGCGCTGTTCCACGTCGAAGCCCATGAGGCCCCGGCGCAGAGCTTCGCCCCCGAAGGGCTGTTCCAGCCGGCATTGTTCACCGGCGGCGCATTGAACAGCGAACCGTTCGCTCCACGGTTCCACTACCGTGACCCCGCCAAGCTCATGGACGTTCCCGTTGTTCCCATGGAACCGCCGCAGGGCATCGACCCCCACGTGTGGGAACGGTTCGTCGCTCTGCAGGGCACGCAGGCGATGTGGGCGCTCGCCATGATCGCCCGCGTGTTCTACGCGGCATCCGCGAGCAGATCGACGCATCTGACCGCCCACCCCACCGCACAGCATCTCGCATACTGCCGTATGCGAACCGTTTGTCCGGCATGCGCCGGCCAGGTCGACACCGTATTCGAAACGAGGCAGGCATGAACAGCGCACCCACATTCACGGACAGTCCCGAACAGGCCGCCGTCATCAACGCCCCCGTGGCGGATGATGTGCTCGTCGTCGCCGGTGCCGGTTCGGGCAAGACCTATACGATGACGCGCCGCATCATCGAGCTCATCCGCCGGGGTGTGGCCCCCGAACGGATTCTCGGCCTCACGTTCACGCGCAAAGCCGCCGGCGAGCTGCTGGCGCGTGTATCCGCGGCCGTGGCGGAAGGCGTCTCCACGGCGGCGGAAGGCGCAAACGCCGATACCGACGCCGAGACGATTCGCGCCGCGGGCGATCGCATGTTCCTCAAACCCGTCGTCTATACATACGACGCGTTCTTCCAATCCATCGTCCGCCAATACGGTCTGCTCGTCGGATTCGACCAGAACACGCAGCCGTTGAGCGAAGCGGGGGCATTGCAGTTGGCGACGAATGTCATCGACCGGAACATGGATCGTCTGCGTGGGCATGACCTCGGTGCGTTCAACACGCTTGCCGGCAAGGTGCTCGCCCTCTCCGGAGCGATAGGAAGCGCGATGATCGGCCATGACGCGACGGACATGGAAACCGCCATCGCACGGGTGCGCGCATGGGACGGCGCCTTCATCGAACAGGTGCGCGATGCCATCGGCACCGAACCGGTTCCCGAGGAGACACCCAAGCTCACCAAGCCACGACGCCTGAAGAAAGACAGCGACGCCGCGTGGACGGCGAAACTCGACGAGTATCACGAGCGGTTGCACGCCGCCTGCGTATCCCACTGCGCCGGACTCATCGGCGTCGCCGAACAGCGGGACGTGCTCCTCGACCTGGTCGAGGCGTATGCGCAGGAGAAGCGGCGGCTCAATCTGGCGGAATTCGGTGATTTCACCATCGCCGCCTACCAGCTGGTCACCCGGTTCCCTTCCATCGGGGAACGGTATCGTCAGCGGTTCGGCCATGTGCTGCTCGACGAATACCAAGACACGTCCACCACGCAGGCCGCGTTGCTCGCCACCCTCTTCCATGACGGCGACACCGCCGTCAACGCGGTAGGGGACCCGTTCCAGTCGATCTACGCATGGCGCGGGGCCAGCCCGGGCGCGTTCCGCCTGTTCCAGCGCGACTTCGGTATGGGCGGCAACGCCCGACCCTACGAGTTGAGCGTCACAAGACGCAACTCCCGGATCGTGCTGGAAGCCGCCAACGACCTGACATTGCCCTTGCGCGTCACGCCCAGACGTGCCGGCAGCTCGATGATGCGCGAAGTCGACGTCGCCCCACTATCCACCCTGCCGGACGCGGCGACGGGCACGCTCGGCGTGATCGGCTACGACACGCTCGGCCAGGAGATCGACGGCGTCGTGCGGTTCTGCCGTCACGCCCTCGCCGTCAACGACCACGACGACCCGAAGCAACCTCCCACCACGGCAGTGCTGTTCCGGTCGAAGAAGCACATGGCCGAATACCAGCAGGCGATGGAGCAAGCGGGGTTGAGCACGCGCGTCGTCGGCTATTCCGCCATACTCGAACGTCCGGAGATCCGTGACGTGCTCGCCCTGCTGCACGTCGCCTCCGACCACACCGATTCGGGCTCGCTCATGCGACTGCTCGCCACGCCGCGGTTCGGGCTCGACGCGGCGACGCTCACGGCGTTGGCGGCGCTCGCAGAAGCGTCCAACACGGAAGTGCGCTATCAGGCGCTTGTCGCGGCCGGCATCGCTCCGGCCGATGCGCCGCGCCGTGATCGCGCCGGCATCGTCCGCGAACACCGGGACGCCGTCGCCAACGCCGTGTTCCTTCCCGATCTGTTGCAGGATGCCGATCTCGCCGGCATCCTGCAACGGGACGGACGGTTCGATCACGCCACATCACGTGGGATATTGCACGCCGCCCGCATGCTGCGGGCGGTGCGTGGCATGGTCGGCAGGCCTCTGCCCGACGTGGTGCGCGCAGCCGTGCAGGCCCTCGACCTCGACATCGACACCGTGGTCGCCCAATCCATGCGCAACCGCGCCGGCACTCCCGACCCGACGGTCGCCCGCATCCCCATGGAGACGATCGTCGACCTGGTCGACACGTACATCAGCGAGATCGCCGCCGACTCCACACCCACGCTGCGCGGATTCATGGCATGGGTGGACGCGTTGCGCAGCGTCGAGGACGAGACGGCACGATTGAACTCAGGGAGGCACGTCGATGTGGAGCTGATGACCGTCCACCAGTCCAAGGGACTCGAATGGGATGCGGTCGCCGTGGTCGGTCTCGCCGAAGGAACGTTCCCCAGCAATCAGGGCGACCATCTTTCGATCGAAGCCGATCCCGATCATGCGGGCGGCATCGAGAACGGAGAGTGGACTGCTCCCGAATACCATGAGCGCGCCTCCACATGGTTGGACGATCCCACCGCCGTGCCGGTTCCGGTGCGCGCCGACGCCGGAATCCTGCCGCGATTCCCGCATGACGCCCCCGCTGGCGCTGATCCTCTGGAGGCATTGCGGCCGTTGGACGACGTGGAACTCATCGATGACGAGGTCTACGGGTCGTTGCGTGCGGTCGGCGACGGCGTCAACGACGTCGACCCGGACGGCTGGTATCTCACCCAGGAAGAGGAATACGGGCGTCGTCTGCACGCCGATGAACGTCGCCTCATGTACGTGGCGTTGACGAGAGCCCGACGCGACGTGTTGCTCACCTACAGCCGCAACGGCGAGACGGGGCGTGACCCGTCGGTGCTGGGATCCAAACCCCGTATGGCGAAACCCTCCAACTTCTGGCTGGAGGTCCATGACGCGCTTCACTCGCATGACGGGACGATCATGGCCGAGTCGGCCAACACGTCCCGGGCCTCGGAATCCTCCGGTCCGGCCGGCGAGTCCGATGCTCCGACTGATGCCGCAGTCGATGCCGGTGAACGCCCGCGCACGCCGGCGAGCATGGGCGTGCCCCGCCCCGATGGGTTCTTCACCGGCGTCGATGCCGGCGGATACGCGTACGCCGTCATCAATGAAGCATGGGACGCGCCGCTTGAGGAACGGACGGAAGACGCTTTGCCGTGGCCGTCCGCGCTGGGAGGCGTGACCTCATCGTCGCTCGTAGAGGCGGCGCACGCCGTCCGCGCCGCCATGCGCGAACGCTCCACGACGGATGATTCGGCTGATTCCACGACGGCGGGCGAGCCGTCTCCGGACCGTTCCGCACGCGGCACGCTGCTGGACAAGGCGCGTCTGCTTGCTGCGGACGACGACCTCATGTCGGAGGTGCTTGACGGCGGAGACCTCGATGAACGGGTCAAGGCGCAGGCGCAGCGCATCCTCGCCGGATCGCGTCAGAGCGTCACCCGGCTCCAGGTCCGTGCCGCCGACATGGGAGAGCGGGAAGAGCGTCGCTACTGGCGCGGCATCGTGCGCCCCATCCCTTCCGTCGCGTCCCCGTCCGCCTCCGCCGGCACGAGATTCCATGCGTGGGCGGAGCGTTTCATCGACTCCGGAATCGAAACGGAATCCTCATCGGGAACGGTTCTGGACCGTCATGCGATACTCGACGAACTGGAACGTCGGGAGACGGCCATCGCCGGCGGTGCTGATGCAGAGGGCAAGAGCGGTTCGCCCCGTTCCCGACGCGTCGAAACGGAACTCGTCGTCTGGCAGCGGCGTCTCGCCGAATCCCCGTGGGCGCGGCGTATGCCGGTCTGGGCGGAGCGGCAGATCGTCGTGGCATTGCCCGAGCTTGACGGCATCATCGCCAACGGCAAGCTCGACGCTGTATTCCGGGGAGGAATCGACCCGGACGATACGACGAAACGGTATACCGTCATCGATTGGAAGACCGGACATCGCCCCCGCAAGGCGAAGGACGTGGCTGACAGGCTCGTGCAGCTCGATCTGTACCGGCTTCTGCTCTCGGCGATGGAAGACGTGCCGTTGGACAGTATCGACGCCGCTCTCTACTATGTGAGTGAGCCCGACGCGACGCTCCGAGAGCTGCGCGCCGAAGCGAAAACCAAAGAGGAAATCATTGCCGAGTTGAGCTCCGGAATCCCCGAGCATACCGACGACGATTAGACCCACCGTCATTCCCGCATCCGGTCATGCGACCACGATGCGTGCGTACACGCGTACGCGCATCGTAACGACGCGTGCGCGGGATGGGCGGCAGCGGGTCCCGCGGCTGAAACGCGCCGTGAACGTCTCGTCGGAGGGAGGCCGCTACCCTCGTGCAGGCATGTGTGGGCGGTCACACGTGCTACACGACACACCGACAGAACAAGGAGTGAAACCCCATGGCTGCGACCAATACCGCAACCACCAATACCGCAACCAACAGCCCCGCACAGCACGGCACTGCGCCCGTGGGCGTCGCACGGCACGACGCCCACAGCGATCATGCCGCCGACGCCGTCGTCTACCGGCCCGTTACTTGGAACGACATCGAGGCCGTCGTAGAGGCCTTCTACGCCACGTGGGGCGTCGACGAGCCAGGTGACCCGAACATCGCGCGCCTCACTTCGAGGCATTTCGTCCTCCACTATCTCGGCCCCGCCACGCGCGGTGAAATCGCCGAAACGGCAGACGGCACGTTCCTGGGTGTCACGTTGTCACGCGTGACAGGCGCGCCCGCACTCTTCGACCGGGTGGCCGACGAGCTCGCCCGCGTCGACGCGTCCCTGCGTGCCACGACGGCCGGCGCGGACGCGCTCGCACGTACCGAGGCATGGCATGAGATCGAGGAACGCATGGAGGACGACATCGACCTCAACGACCGGGCCCCCGCCGAACTCGAACTGTTCGTCGTCGCGCCAGCCGCCCGCGGTCGCGGCGTCGGCGGCACCCTCTGGCGCCATCTGCTCGCCTCGTTCGCCGAAGCCGGCGCGCCACGCTACTACCTGCACACCGATTCCAGCTGTGACATCGGCTTCTACGAGCACAAGGGCCTCGCCCGTGTCGCCGAACGCTACGCCAAGGACCATCCCGGCGGACATGTGGGGGATGGAGAGGATCTCTTCATTTACGAGGGCGAGGTGGAACCGAAGCCCGTGGTGGATGAAGCGGGTGAGTACAGCATCTACGAGGGCGAGGTGGAACCGAAGTCCGTGGTGGATGAAGCGGGTGAGCACGGCATCTACGAGGGCGAGGTGAACGCATGAGCCAGGTCACGACCATGAAGACGCATTCCCCGTACGCCCGCCTGTTCTCCATTCCCGGCGCGAAGGCGTTTTGCGTCTCCGGCGCGGTGGCGCGTCTGCCGATCTCCATGATGAGTCTCGGCATCGTGCTCGCCCTGAACCATCTGTATGACAATTGGACGGTCGCCGGTACGATGAGCGCCGTCTACGTGTTCGCCCTGTCGTGCGTGACGCCGTTCTACGCGCGTCTGTTCGATCGGTTCGGACAGCGCCGCGTCGGCCGCGTCGCGCTCGCCGTGCAGGTCGTCGCCATGCTCGCCTTCGCGTTCGCCGCGCTGGTGCGCGTGCCGATCCCGCTGTTGTTCGCGCTCGCCATCGTGATGGGGCTCACCCAGTTCTCGTTCGGCGCGCTTGTGCGTACCCGTTGGGCGTACGCGCTGCGCGGCCGCGACGACGGCGATGCCCTGCTCAACACCGCGTACGCGATGGAGGCCGCCATCGACGAGGTCGTGTTCATCCTGGGGCCGATCCTCGCCGCGTGGCTCGCCACCAGCGTGCATCCGGTCAGCCAGCTGTTCGTGCCCACCATCGCCTGCGGTGTGGGCGGTACGGTGTTCTTCTCGCTGAAGTCCACGCAGCCGCCGGCCATCGTCGAGATGATCGAGGTCGAGGCGTCCGATACGGCCGTGCGTGGCGTGGGCGATGCCCCCGCCGCCGATAACCTTTCCCTCGACCGGTTGCGCCGCCAAGGCGCGAAGCCGAAGAGCGCGCTCCTCTACGGCGGCGTGCTGCCGCTGCTCGTCGTGTTCCTCGTGTTCAACATGAGCTTCACCTCGTTCGACGTGTCGGTCACCGCCACGATGAAGGCCATGGGGCTCGAACGCTTCCTTGGACTCCAGCTCGCCATGTTCGCGGTCGGCTCGTGCATCGGCGCGGTCGTGTTCGGCTCCCGCCGGTTCAAGGGCTCGCATTGGGCGCACATGGTCATCTTCCTGTGCCTGCTCGTCGTCGGCTATGTGGGATTCCGTCTCACGATGGACAACCTCATCCTTCTGGGAATCGTCGAGATCGTGTCCGGTCTGTGCGTCTCGCCGCTGTTCACCACCGGCAACCTCATCGTCAAGGAACTGGTCCCCGCCGAGAGTCTCACCGAAGGCCTGAGCTGGGTGTCCACGGCGGGCACGGTCGGCACGTCGTTCGGATCGTCGGTGGCGGGCGTCGTGCTTGACGCCTCCAGCCCGCACGTCGGCATGCTGCTGCCCGCGCTGTTCACCGCCTGCGCGATTCCGCTCGCCCTGCTCGGCTGGGCGTTGGCGCGACGGCGCTGACCGATGCCGCCGCGACCGGTCGGATATCGCGTCGAGTCGCGTCACACGCGACCCTGAACCGCCCGTCGCACCGTCTCCACGCGCGTCTTGCGTCCCACCACTCGGGACGCGGGGCGCGCGTGTCGCGTCTTGCCGATACAACGGGCGGTATGACTGGTGAAGCAAAGCAGCCCGCGCCGGCGACGTCCACGCCCGCGATTCCCGAGATGTCCCGCCGCGCCCGCGAGGCGCAACCGTTCCGCGCCATGGTGTTCGGCGAGAAGGCCGACCGCATGATCGCCAACGGCGTGAGCGTGATCAAACTGTCCCTCGGAGAGCCCGACTTCGGCGCGCCTCCCGCCGTGCGCGACGCGATGCGCGAACAGTACGACGGCCGCGCCCTGCCGTACACGGCCGCCATGGGCCTGCCCGAGCTGCGCGAGGCCATCGCCCGCTTCTACCGGGAACGCCACGACCTCGACATCGACCCCAAGCGCATCATCATCACCTCCGGCGGCTCGGCGGCCCTGCTGCTCGCCACCGCGCTCACCGTCGACCCGGGCGACGACGTGATCGTCGCCGACCCGTCCTACCCGTGCAACCGCGAACTCATCAACAGCTTCGAAGGCAACGTCATCGACGTGCCCACCTCCGCGGCCACGCGCTTCCACCTCAACCGCGACCTCGTCGCCGCCCACTGGACGGACCGCACGAAGGCCGTGATGATCACCTCGCCGTCCAACCCGACCGGCACCACCATCGACTTCGACGTGCTGAACGACGTGTGCGACTACGCGCGCGACCACGGCGCGTGGCGCATCGTCGACGAGACCTACATCGACCTCGCGGACCGCGAACCCGACGGCACCGAGATCCGCTCCGTGCTCGCCTGTGACGACGGCGCGATCGTATGCAACAGCTTCTCCAAGTTCTTCGGCATGACCGGCTGGCGACTCGGCTGGGCCGTCATCCCCGACGACGACGCCGTGCTCAAGGCCGTCGACGACCTCGCCACCAACTACTACCTATGCGCGCACACGCCCACCCAGCATGCGGCGCTCGCCTGCTTCACCGAAGCGAGCCTCGACGAATGCGAACGCCGCCGCCAGGAGCTGCTCGCACGCCGCCGCATCGTCATCGACGGCCTCAAGCGCATCGGCCTGCCCGTCGAAGTCGAACCGAACGGCGCGTTCTACGCGTACTTCAACATCACATCCACCGGACTGGACGCGTGGACGTTCTGCGAGCGTGCCCTCGACGAGGCGCACGTCGCGCTCACGCCGGGACGCGACTTCGGCGCCGCCACCGCCGACACGCATGTGCGCTTGAGCTACGCGGCATCGCGCGAGGCGCTCGCCGAGGGGCTCGACCGGCTCGGCCGCTGGCTGCCCACGCTGCACGCGTGACGGTACGTGCCCGACTCGCGCTGCCGCACCTGGTACCTGCGGCACGCGAACGATACGGCACGAAACGACATACACGAAACGACATACACAACATCAAAGGAACGACACCGCACATGGTCAACCTGCGCTCGCACACCACCCGACTCGGCGTGCTCGACATCGGCTCGAACACCATCCACATGCTCATCGTCGACGCCGCGCCCGGCGCGCGTCCCGATCCGGAGGCCAGCACGAAGACCACCGTGCGCCTCATGCAGTACCTCAAGGACGACGGCTCGATCCGGAAGGCCGGCATCGAGGCGATTCTCGAAGCAATCGACGAAGGCATGAAGCTCGCCGAGGAATACCAGATCACGCAGCTGCTCGCCATGGCCACGAGCGCCATCCGCGAGGCGCCGAACGGCAACAAGGTGCTGCGCAAGATCGAGGAGCGCATCGGCCAGGCGGTGACGGTCCTGTCCGGCACCGACGAGGCGCGGCTCACGTTCCTCGCCGCCCGGCGTTGGTACGGCTGGGATGCGGGGCGTCTGCTCATGCTCGACATCGGCGGCGGTTCGCTGGAGGTCGCGATGGGTTCCGACGAGGAGCCGACGGTCGCGTTGTCCGCGCCGGCGGGCGCGGGGCGTGTCACCAAGGAGTTCCTGCCCGAGGGCGTCGCCACGCCGGACGAGCTGGAGGAGGCGCGCAAGCAGGTGCGCAGGATTCTCGAGCCGATGATCGAGGCGTTCCCCAAGTCGAAGCATCCGAATCATGCGGTCGGCACGTCGAAGACGTTCCGTTCGCTCGCCCGTCTCGCCGGCGCCGTGCTGCGCCAGCCGGGCCGCGAGGACACGATGATCATGACGCGCGAGCAGTTGGAGGATTGGATTCCGCGTCTCGCCGCCATCGAACCGGATCAGCGTGTGGCGCTGCCGGGCATCACGCCGGAACGCACGCTGCAGATCGTGGGCGGCGGTATGGTGGCCGACGAGATCATGAAGGCGCTCGACATCCAGGAGATCGAAATCTGTCCGTGGGCGTTGCGCGAGGGCGCGATCCTGCGTTGGCTCGACCAGTTCGGTCGCACGCGTCTCGGTTTCTGAGGACGTTCGCGCGACACGATGTGTGCGCTAACATAACAGTTTGATTGCAGTTTTCCGGCTCTTCGCATTTTGGTGTGTATGGCGTGTGGTTAGAGGTGGGTTTGGATGGCTTGTCTGAAGCCTCCGGTGTGGAGCAGGCTTCTGGTGATGTAGTTGTCGAGGTTGCGGAAGCCGAGGGCGATGCCCCTGAGGGTCTCGAGCCTGCCGTTGATGGCCTCGGTGGGCCCGTTCGCGCCGTTGGGGTGGTCGAAGAACGCGAGAATGTCGCCCATGCGGCGTTTGAGGGTGCGTCCGAGCGTGGCGAGTTCGGGGCATCCGGGCGCCGAGCCCCGGGAGGCGAGGGATTCGATGAGCTCGGCCATCATGCCCCGCCCCCTGCGCCGGTCCTCGTGCGCGTAGCAGGAGATGATCTTCTGGTACGCGCCGTGCGCGAGGGCGAGCGGCTTGTTCGC
>NZ_JBKEVI010000011.1:0-102495 GCF_056357035.1 Bifidobacterium sp. LH_417 | reverse complement strand
CGCCGCCTGAAACCACCGCACCCCATCCCGGACCCGACCGGCAAACCCCCGGCCGGACGGCGAAGCACGCCCACCACGCACAACCCCTAACCCGATACATCACCCCGGCCACAAGTTGACAAAAACATAGGAACACCCCCCTTCGCTTGGGTGGGAGTCTCGCCATTGTCTTGCCGTCTGCCCGAATACTGCGATGTTGAGCACGTCTCCTTCTTGGGCGCATCTGAGGCGTTGATCGTTTCCGGAGAGGTGGGGAGGCACCGTTTCCTTGACCGCGTCGGTGTGCACGCGATAGTTCATGGCCGCAAAAAGCAGGCGCCCGCCGCCTTGCCCTCCTGTATTCCATAGGATACAATAGGCGGCGTGGAGATCAAGCAATCCGCTGAATACGCCAAGTAGTTCCGAAAACTCAAGAACCGCGACGCGAAGGCCGCCATACAGGCCCGTCTCGACGCCTGCCGCCTCGCGGGCCGCCCACTCGGCGACATCAAACCCGCCGGAGGGCCGGTCAGCGAGATGCGTTTCCGCCTCGAAGCCGGCTACCGCATCTACTTCACCATGCGAGGCAACGTGCTCATGCTGCTGCTCGCGGGCGGAGACAAAAGCACCCAGCAGGCCGACATCAACAAGGCGCACGACATCCTCGACGACTACAAGGAGCAGCAATGAGCACCGAATTCACCGACTACGACACCAGCGAATACCTCGAAAACGAGGACGACGCCATCGCATACCTCAACGCCGTCGCCGAATACGACGACCCCGCCCTCATGCAGGTCGCACTCGGCAACGTCGCCAAGGCGCGGGGCATGACCCAGATTGCCAAAGAGGCCGGCGTCGGCCGCGAAAGCCTCTACAAAAGCCTCAGCAGGGACGGCAACCCCAGCTTCCAGACCATCCTCAAGGTCATCCACGCACTCGGCGGACGCATCAGCATCCAAGCCGCGTGAACGGCCACCGCTTGGCAAAAACCGCTGTCCCGCACATACTGTCTATAGTGGTCATTCTTGTACCCACGGGGCACGGGGATGACACGACGGCCATCAACCCGCAACCGGGCTGGTGGCCGTCCGCGTATGGGAGGCTCCCCGATCGGGCGCAACCGGATTCCAACCCCGGCGCGAATCATGTCCTCCCGCCAAAGGCTTGCGTGCCCGAGAGGACGAAAGGGCCACGCCGCGAGGCGCAGCGCGGAGCAAACAGAGGCCATAGGGCCGCCACTCCGCCGCGGATTCGAATTCCGCCCAAGCCGCCACCTACAATGCCCATATGGCTTCAAGAACCTGCTGGCACTGCGGTGAAACCGCCCATATGACGCGCGTGGGGAACTCCTACGCGACGGATAAAGACAACACGTGGGCCGCATTCTGCAAATGCGACTACTGCGGGTACCCCAATATCGCATTCGTGGATAACACGGTTCGCGTCACCTACGGGGCAGTCACGGCAAATGAATTCATCGACGCCAACGGGGAGCAGTCCGAAAACCTGATTCACTGGCTCCCCGAAGAACCTCTCGGAAGGGAGTTCAAGGAAGTGCCACAGCATATCGCAGACGCAGCCTCCGAAGCATACGCCTGCTTCAGCATCCGCTCCTACCGGGCTGCGATCCTCATGGCCCGCAGCGTCCTGGAAGCATGCGCAAAAGACAAAGGCGTGACCAAAGGCAACCTCGCATCCAAAATCGACGCGCTCGCCGACAACGGAATCATCAGCCCGCAAATACAACAGGAAGCCCACGAAATACGCTATCTCGGCAACGACATGGCCCACGGCGATTTCGTGTCCCCGGTCGACGTGGCTGACGCGGACGACATGCTCGGCTTCCTCGCCACATTCCTCAACTACGTGTATCAAATGCCCGCCGCCATAAGACGCAGGCAGGAGGCCCGCAGGAACCGCACATCCAACCCCAATACCTGAACGTCCCAGGCCCCGCCACAGCGCGGGGCCTATCCATATCCGGGAGGCCCCGTATGACATCACCGGCCGCCGACGGGCCCACCGTCACGTTCGACATCACCGACGCGAACGGCAACACCCTCCACAGGCTCGGCCCGCTGCCCGCGCCCATGGCCGTCACGCCCGACGGCGCCGGCGGGTTCGACCCCGACCTGCTTACCCGCCTGCTGCACCGGGCGGCCGGAGCGTTCGCCCACGCATGGCAGGAGGCACAGGATGAGGGGCAATCCACGCAAGACCAACGGTCATAGACGCCGGCAGATACAGGCGCGCGTGCTCGCCGCCTACAGCATCTGCCACCTGTGCGGCCGGCTCGTCGACAAGACCCTGCCCGCAGGACTGCCCGGCTCGCCCGAGGTCGACGAGATCATACCCGTGTCCAAGGGCGGCTCCCCATACCAATTCTCGAACTGCTACCTCGCGCACCGATGGTGCAACCGCATCCGCTCCAACCACAGCGTCGCATGGGCGCAAGCGCGCATCAGACAGATCGAACACGGCCACGCGCCGGACATCAGACCGTCCTCGCTGCCGCTGACCACCAGCGGCGAATGGTAGCCGACCAGGGGAGGACACCCCGCCCGCCCCGTCACGGGCCACCTCGGGCGCAGGGCCGATATCCCCCCGCGGGTTCTATCCGTGACATGTCACGGCAACAGGAGGTGTCACGTATGCGCGTTTGCGCGGAATGCGGAGCTCCGCTGCCTGCATCCATGCGATCCACGGCCAAGTACTGTTCCGCTGCGTGCCGGAAGGCGGCCCAACGCTCCAGACAACGCGGGACCGAGACCGCCGGGAAAACGAAACCAAAAAAGAGACCTCGGGCAACGACCACAGTCCCGCTGAATTCCCGCGAGTTCGAACGCATGATGGACGGCAGCATCGAGGACGAGCTGCGCCACGTGCGCGACCGATTGAAGCGATACCTGGACGACCCGGCGACCCCGGCGAACGCGATATCGAACATCGCCGCCCGCTACATCGCCGTATGCGAGAAGCTGCACGACATGGCCGGCGGCGACCCGCTGCTCGAACTGGACGACGAGACCACGGAGGTGAACGCGGATGCCGGAGCGTCGATTGTCTGAGATCGCGCAGACCCTCGTACAGCCGTCCGGCGTCGTCGGCTCGGACTTCATCCGGCTCAACAAGGTCGCCCTGAAGGCCGGCATCCGCTACGACCTATGGCAGCAGGGCCTGCTCTGGCTCCTGTTCGCCCGTCGCGCCGACGGACGCTACGCGTGCGGCGAGGGCGGCACCGTCGTCAGCTCATGCCGTCAGATCGGCAAGACGTTCACGCTCGGCACCGCCATGTTCATCACCTGCATCCTGCGCAAGGGCCTGAAGGTCATCTGGACCGCCCACCACACGCGCACATCGGACGAGACGTTCGCCGACCTGTGCGACCTCGCCAAGAACCGATTGCTCTCCCGTTACGTGGAACGCATCCGCCGCACCAACGGCCAGCAGGAGCTCACCTTCCGCAACGGGTCGCGCATCATGTTCGGAGCCCGCGAGAACGGGTTCGGACGAGGCCTGCACAGCGTGGACGTCGAGATCTTCGACGAGGCCCAGATCCTCACCGTCCGCGCCCTGGACAACATGCTCCCCATCGTCAACACGTCGCCCGACCCGCTCGTCGTGTTCCTCGGCAACCCGCCCAAACCCGGCGACCAAAGCGAGGTGTTCGAGGAGAAACGCCGCGCCGCGCTCGCCGGCACCGACGGCATGGTGTACGTCGAGCTCGCCGCCGACCGGGACGCCGATCTTGACGACCGCGAGCAGTGGGCGAAGGCGAATCCCTCGTATCCGAAACGCACTTCCGAGACCGCGATCCTCCGCATGCGCAACCTCATGGCCGCCGATTCCTTCCGCCGCGAGGCCCTGGGCATCTGGGACGAGGCCACCAGCTCGCGCGCCATCGACCCGCAGCAGTGGGAGGCCGCGACGATCGACGCCGGCGAGGTCGACAAGACCGGATTGGTCGGCTATGCGCTCGACATGAGCCCGGACCGCAGCACGCTCGCCGTCGGCGGGGCCATCAGGCACGCGGACGGCACCATGCACGTCGAACTGCGCGAGTTCAGGGCCACCCGGCAGGCAGGCATCGCGTGGGCGGTGGACTACATCACGGAACACTGGCCGCGAGCCGCGAGCGTCGCCATCGACGGCCAGTCGCCCGCCATGGCGTTGCTCGCCGACCTCAAGGCGCGCCACGTGCGCCCCATCGTCACCAACGCGAGCGACATGGGCCGCGCCTGCGGCCTCCTGCTCGACCTGCTGCGCGACCACAAGCTCACCCACCTGGGGGACGAGAAGGCCCCCGCGCTCGCGCAGGCCGTGGCGAACGCCACGACCCGCAGCATCGGCTCGTCCGGCGCGTTCGGCTGGAACAAGACCGGCTCGGATATCGACATCAGCCCGCTCGTCGCGGTCACGCTCGCCGCGTACGGCACCACCATCACCAAACGCAACCCGAACAGAAGACAGGAGATGATGATCTGATGGTCAACGCAGACGTGGTGGCCGCGGCAGGCGGCAAGCCGTTCCTCGCGTCCGGGAGCCTGCCCGTCGTGCGCGGCATCGCCGGCATCGACGAATCCGACTGGGACCTGATCGAGGACCTGCTCAAGGTATGGCGCGACAAGATGGGCGGCAACGTGCTGCGCACCCTCTACTACACCGCCAAGGAGCGCCTGCGCAACTTCGGCATCGCGGTCCCCGAGACGATCAGCAGCGGCTACATGGCGCCCATCGGATGGCCGGCGAAGGCCGTGCGCGCCCTGTCCGACCTGAGCGCGTTCGAGGGGTTCAGCGTGGACGGCGGCGATTCGGGCGGGCTCGCCTCGGACGTGGCGAGCCTGTTCGAACGCAACGCGCTCGACTCGATGGTCTCCCAGACCATCGTCAGCTGCTACACGCACTCATGCGCGTTCCTGACCGTGAGCGACGGCGAGGACGGGCAGGCGCGGGTCACGCCGCGCTCCGCGGACTGGTCGTCCGCGATCTGGGACTCGTACGACAACATCATCAACCGTGCCATGACCATCACCGACGCCGACCGGGACGGCGCGGTCACCGGCTTCAACGTGTGGCTGCCCGACAAGGTGTACGTCTGCCGCAAACGGGCGGCCGGGTGGAAGGCCGAGACGCTGGTCACGAACTACGGGAGGCCGAGCGTGGTCGCGTTCTCCTACGACCCGCAGCTCAACCGGCCGTTCGGGCGCAGCCGCATCAGCCGGCCGTTGATGAGCCTGACCGACGCGGCCTTCCGCACGATGATCCGCATGGAGGGCAACGCCGAGTTCTACGCGGCCCCGAGACTGTGGTTCCTCGGCCTCGACAGGGACGCGTTGAGCGGCGACGTCTGGAAGAGCCTGATTTCGTCGATCAACGCGGTCAGCCGCGACGAGAACGATGAGATACCGACCCTGCAGCAGGTGCAGCAGGCGAGCATGCAACCCCACTCGGACATGCTCAAGACCATCGCGATGCTGGTCGCGTCGGAAACGAACCTGCCGGTCAACGACCTCGGCATCACGATGGACAACCCCGCCAGCGCGGAGGCCATGGCCGCCGCGGAACGCAAACTGTCACGCGAGGCCGACCGGCAGAACCGCCTGTTCTCCCGCGCCCTGAAGGACGTGGCCCGGATGGCCCTCGACCTGGACGACGAGGAACTGGCCCGCGTCACCCCGATCTGGGCTCCGACCCGCGAGGTGTCGGACGCGGCCCGCGCCGACTACTACGCCAAGGTCGCCGGCGTCAACACCGACTTCGCCGACTCCGATGTCGGATTGATGAAGGCCGGGCTCACGTTCCAGGAGATCCAATCGTTCCGCGCCTACCAGCAGCGCATGAGGGCCCAACGGCACATCGACCAAATCATGCAACAGGCCCAGTCCACCACTCAGGGAGGTTCCGATGCCCAATCCGAATCTTCCCCCGCTCCCGGACGACGCACGCCGGCAACTGGAAGCGAGGCTGGAGAAAGCGACCAGAATATATCAGGCCAGGCTTGACACGGACTCCGAGGAAGCGGCCGCCGCGATCGAGAGCGAATTCGAGTACGCCCGGAAACATCCCGGCCATGTCCCCGACCTGACGGGGATCATGCGCAGATACGCCGAGGTTGGCAGCCAACGCGCCAACGACTACTACAACCAGATCCGCAAGGAATACGAGAAAGCGTACGACCGTACGTTCGAGGACTACGCCACCGGCGGCGTCTACGACCCCGACCGCACCCTCTACCGGATGGTCGGGGGCTGGTCGAAGACCGACTACAACGGCCTGAACTACGAGCAGGCCATCCACCGCAGGTCCCGAGCCGGCGTGACCATCGATGATCTGTGGCCGAGCCTGACGAACGTGGACGACGCGATGCAATGGGCCGCGGACATGGTGCGCGCATCCGCGCGCTACACCATGCAGAGCAATATCGAGAACGATCCGACGGGTCCACGTTGGGCGCGCGTCACCGAAGGCGCGAAACCATGCGCGTTCTGCGTCATGCTCGCCGGCAGAGGCTTCGTCTACCACAGCAAGGAGACCGCCAGCCTCGGCGGCAGCTTCCACGACGGCCACTGCCACTGCACCGTCATCCCCGGGTGGAAGGACGACGTGCTCACCCCCGGGCAGCAGGAATGCAAGGCCATGTACGACAAGGCCACGCAGATGCTGAATGATGGGATCCCCTCACGATGGAAAGCCGACGCCGCCAAAGCCGCCATCGACCTCGGAGCAGCGAATCCCCGGACGCTGACCTACCTCATCAGGCGTAAATATCCGCGTAAAGTCAACGATGGCATATACCCCAAACAGCGTACGGCATGGCGCATAGAACGAGGCTTCACGTCCATGCGCCATGAGCCGTCACTCAGCAAGAAAGGGTGGGACAACAGGCAGAAAGCCCTCGGCATTCCTCTATCTCTTGACGTGCTCGAGATGCACGAGATCGTATTCGCGGAACACTTCAAGGCCATCGGACAGCACTTCGATTGGATTCCCCGAGATGCGGTCGGGCATACCTCGACCAATGATTTCTATTGGAAAGAGCAGGGGTATGAAATCGAAGTTAAAGCCTCACGGCAACGACGACCCGATTACGGCGCCATCGCAAAGAAAATCTCGAAAGCTGTAGCGAGCTCCACGGAGAACGGCCACCCCAAGGATTCATTCATGGTGGACCTTACCGGATACAAGGCTCCGGAAAAGCTCATCAACCAATTAGCCCAATACAACGTCAAGCATGCAAGAAACAAAATAATGCATCTTTGGTTGTTCGACGAGAACGGTCTGAGAGAAATCCAACTGAAATGAAAAAGGGAACCGGATGCGCTCCCGCACGAATAGGCTTTTATTTCAAGTCTGCACGGGACAACCGTTTCCCTTCTCCAATCATACCACAAAACGTTCGGCGGGTTGCCGGAGCGGTCGATCGGAGCCGCCTGTAAAGCGGCCGCAATTGCCTCGCAGGTTCGAATCCTGCACCCGCCACTCCTCCTATAACCATTTTTCTGTTTATGACCACCCGCACGGGTGGTTTTTTCATGCCCGGAACGGGCCCCTATCAACCAATTCAGGAGGAACATCATGGCCGAGGAAGCCAACATCAGCCAGCCGCAGCAGGATGCGGGAGAGCCGCACGGCGAACCGCAGTCCACGGATTGGGAGGCGAAGTACCGCGAGGCCGTCTCGCATTCGCGCGAGTGGGAGAAGCGCGCCAAGGACAACAAGGCCGCGGCCGACGAGCTGGTACAGCTCAAGGAGTCGCGCATGTCCGAGGCGCAGAAGGCCGAAGCCCGCACCATGAAGCTCCAGAAGGAGCTCGAAGCGTTGAAGGCCGAGAAGCAGGCCGACGCGTGGCGCTCGCAGGTGGCCGACGAGTCGGGACTGCCAGCGTCGCTCATCGTCGGCGATTCGCTGGAGGCCATGCAGGCGCACGCGAAGGCCATCAACGAGTACGTCGCGGAGAAGACCAAGCCGGCCGGCATCCCCGCGCCGACCAACGGCAACGTGCAGCCGGAAAACCCGCGCTCCACACTCGCCGACGACTTCCGGCACGCGTTCGGCCTGATCAACTTCTGAATCCTCCGACAAGACACAAGTCACATCATCCCATCAGCTCGAAAGGAGCATTCTCATGGTCGACCCGACTATGACACGACAGTCCGGCGGTCTTGACCTGACGCCGGAGACCCAGAACCTCATCTGGCAGACCGCGACCTATCAGAGCGCGTTCATGCAGCTCGTCCCGCAGATCAACCTGCCGGGCAAGGGAGTGCGCGTGCCCATCATCACCGGTGACCCCGTGGCCGACTGGGTGCAGGAAGGCGCTGTCAAGCCCAAGAGCGGCGTCGGCTTCTCCAAGAAGGACATGGTGCCGTACACCATCGCTGTCATCCTGCCGTTCTCCAACCAGTTCCGCCGCGACTTCGACGCGCTCACCGCGCAGGTCATCGCCAAGGGGCCGCAGGCCATCGCCCGCAAGATCGACCAGACCATCATGGGTTTGGGCGACGTGCCGGGCGCGGATTTCGACACGCTCGCCAATGCGCCGCAGGTGCAGCTCGGCAAGACCGTGTGGAAGAGTCTGAACGACGCGGACGACAAGGTCACCGGAGCGGACGGCACCGTGGACGGCTGGGCGCTCTCCCCGCAGGGCCGCAGCATCCTGCGTCAGGCGACCGACAACAACGGTCGTCCCCTGTTCCTCGGCTCCATGGGCGAAGCCGACGTGAACACCGTGCTCGGCAACCGCACTTACGTAAGCAAGGGCGTGCACGTGCCCGCCGTCACCGGCGATACGCCGAAGCCGGAGATCGTGGGCGCCGCCGGCGAGTTCGCGTCCGCCGCATGGGGCACCCCGCAGGGACTCCAGACCTCGGTGTCCGACCAGTCGACCATCACCATCGACGGCAAGCAGGTCAACCTGTGGGAGCAGAACATGTTCGCCGTACGCATCGAGATGGAGTTCGGCTTCCGCGTGCGCGACATCAACCGCTTCGTGCTGCTCACCAAGTAAGGAGGGCGAACATGGCAATCAAACTCCACGCGCTCGCCGCATCCGAAGCCGCCGGCCACGTCGACCCTTATCAGGCTACGTCCGAAGCTGTGTTCGTGGACGCGGACGGCAACCCTGTCGACATCACGGCCGGCGGCTCCTCCACGCCGGTGGTTCCGGCCGCGGGGTCGCTGACGCCGGCGATGCTGGCCGGCTACGATGCGGGCACGGGCCATTCCAAGGTGCCGCAGGTCAAGGCGGACGGCACGGGCTTCGATTTCGTCGACCCGGCCACCCTCAAGGGCGACACGGGCCCCGCGGGTCCGGCGGGCGCGAAGGGCGCTACCGGGGCCACGGGCCCCGCCGGCCCGGCCGGGCCGGCGGGCAGGTCGGTCACTGCGCTCGCCCTGACCGTGGACGCGTCCGGCAAGGTCACGGGCGGCACGGTCACGTTCAGCGACAAGACCACGGCCGCGGTCACCGTGACCACGGCGGCCGCGTCCTCCGACCAGCCGGCCGACCAGCCGGCCGGCATCCAGTAGAGGGAGGTCCCACGATGGCAGGCACGCCATCCGCGGACGGTTCGACGGGGGCGGTTCCCGCCCCGGTCCCGCCGTTCGCGTCGGTCGTGGACCTCGAATCCCGGTGGCGCGTCCTGTCCGGCGGCGAGCGGCTGACGGCGGCCACCCTGTTGGAGGACGCGTCGGACAAGATCATGACCGACTGTCCCATGTGGGCGCGGGCGTCCATGTCGACGCTGCGGCGCGTCACCTGCCAGATGGTCAAACGCGCCATGCTCAACGCCGACTGGGCGGGCGTGTCCCAGGGCACGCAGACCGCGAACGGCTTCAGCGAAAGCCTCTCATACAGCAATCCCGACGGGGACCTGTATCTGACGCGGTCGGAGAAACGGTCGCTCGGCGTGGGCGTGCAGCGCATGTGGTCGGTCGACCTGTCGAACGGGGAGGCCGTATGAGCCGCATGCACGGGGAGACCGTCACCGTCACCTGGCGCGTGGACGCCGGGACGCGTGACGAGGGCAACGATCCCGTCTGGCGGGAGGAGTCCGAGACCGTGGACGACGTGCTCGTCAAGCCCGGCGCCGGCTCGAACGCCACGGACGCCAACCGGCCCGAGGGCGTGGCCGTCGCGTTGACGTGCGCGTTCCCGAGACTCTGGACGTACCGGAGCCTCAGGGGCGCGCTCGTCACCGTGCGCGGCCGCGCCTTCGAGGTGATCGGCGACCCGCTGCCCGCCGACGGCGGGCTCACGCCCACCCGTTGGAACCTCATGGTCGAACTGGCCGACACGAGAGGATAGGAGCCGTCATGTCATCCACCGTGAGACTCGACCTCGCCGCGTTCACCGCGATGCGCCGCGACCCACGCACCCTGGGCGCGGTCAACGCGGAGGCCGACAAGGTCGCCGCGCGCGCCAACGACCGCGCGCGAAGCGAATGCGGACACCCCGAACACGCGCGCTTCCACGCGGAGCACGCGATCCCCACCGACCGCGGCAGCATCGCCATCGTCACCAGCAGCGGGGACCTGGGATGCCGCCGGCACAACGCGAAGCACAACACGCTCGTCAAGGCGCTGGGCGAGGGAGGCGCATGATGCGGCCCGTCGAGAAACTCGTCATCGACTGGCTCAACACGGACCCCGAGCTCAAGGACTGGCCCGCGTCGATGGACGTGCCAGCCGGCTCCACGGCCGCCCGGCCATCCCGGTTCGTCACCGTGGAACGCACCGGCGGCGTGGAGGAACGGTTCCGCTCCCGCCCCCTCGTCGCCGTGCAGATATGGGGCACAAGCACCTACGAGGTCGCGGACGCGGCCGCACGGCTCGTCCTGCCCCGCCTGCGACGCCTCGTCGAACTCGCGCCGGTCGCCGACGTGGACGTGACCGGCATGACCCACTTCCCCGCCCCGGACGGGCGGGCACGCTATCAGATACTCATCCAGCCCACCCTCCAGGCGGGCATGTAGAAAGGAACCATCATGGCCGAAACGAACGACGCGACCAATGTGACGCTCGGCAAGTTCAGGATCGGCGGCTACGCGTACTGGGCGCCGGCCGGCACGCCCCTGCCCACGGACGCGGCCACCCCGCTGCCCGCCGCCTACAAGCTCCTCGGCTACCTGAACGAGGACGGCATCACCCTGACGACCGACACCGACAACACCGAGGTCAAGGACGCGAACGGCAGCACCGTGCTCAAGGTCATCAGCAGCTACGCGGAATCCGCGCAGTTCGTGCTCCTCGAGGTCCTCCGCGCCGAGGCCGCGAGACTCCGCTACGGCGGCGACAACGTCGACGGCCAGGACAAGAACATGACCATCAGGCACACGATGCCGTCCGACGAGACGTTCGTCCTCGTGTTCGAACTCGTCAAGACCGGCGGCGTGCTCGACCGCCTCGTGGCCGGCATGGCCTCCCGCGCCGAGTTCGGCGACCGCCAGGAACACGCCGGCGACCCCAGCGCCTACGACGTGACCTGCGCGCTCAACGACATGGGCGACGGCGTCACCTCGATCGAATACGTCAGCAAGCCCGCCGACACCGGCGCGGACACCGGCACCGGCGACGCCGGCGCCGACAAGTGACGGGAGGCCGCGGATGAGCCAGCAGCACACCCCGCAGGACCACAAGCCCAAGACCGGGCCGCACGCCATCACCGTCAAAGGCGTGACCGTCCAGCAGCTCGCCGACATGTTCGTGAACACGGTGCTGCCCGCGCTCACCCCCCTGTTCGACGCGGTCAGCGGATTCGTGCCCGCGGTGCTCCCCCAACTGCTCGCCACGATCCAGCAGGTCATGCCCATCGTCACCCAGGTCATCGACACCGTCATGACGAACATGATGCCCGTCATCCAAGGCATCATGGACACCATCGACGGGATCATCACCGTGCTCACCGGCGTCATCACATTCATCACCGGAGTGTTCACCGGCAACTGGAGCATGGCATGGCAGGGCATCCAGACCGTGTTCTCCGGCATCTGGGACGGCATCAAGACCGCCGCGAGCAACGGCATCCAGGCCGTCGTGAACACCGTCACCGGCATCAAGGACAAGATCACCGGATTCTTCTCCGGAGCCGGCGACTGGCTCAAGGACGCGGGAGCCGCGATCATCAACGGCCTCGCGGACGGCATCAGGAGCGTGGCCGGCAAAGCCACGGACGTCGTCAAGGGAGTCCTCGACAAGATTGCCTCGTTCATCCCCCACTCGCCGGCCAAACAGGGCCCGTTCAGCGGCCGCGGATGGACCACGTTCTCCGGCGCCGCGATCGTCACCGGACTCGCCGCCGGCATCACCGCCGCCGCGTTCGGCGTCACCTACAACCCGATGCGACTCAACGCCAAGTGATCGCCGCCGCGTTCGGCGTCACCTACAACCCGATGCGACTCAACGCCAAGTGATCGCCGCCGCGTTCGGCGTCACCTACAACCCGATGCGACTCGCCGGCAAGTAAGATTGACATCTCAATAAAGAACCGCCCCGACCTCCCACAGTGCTTGGAAGCTCGGGGCGGTTTTCCCGTTGGAGCGACGTCGTTCCAAGCGTGGATTTTTGCCCACATTCTTCCTAAAAACAGTGTAAAACCGTATAAAATCATCAATAATGGAAAAGCCGCTCTCCCTTACTCCTGTATGGGAAAGCGGCCATTTCGCAACCCCCTATCAGCTCAACGCGTCCTTGAGCTTCGAGAAGAAGCCCTTCTTGCCGGACTGGCCGCCG
This sequence comes from Bifidobacterium sp. LH_417, assembly GCF_056357035.1. NCBI lineage: Bacteria > Bacillati > Actinomycetota > Actinomycetes > Bifidobacteriales > Bifidobacteriaceae > Bifidobacterium > Bifidobacterium sp. LH_417. The sequence continues at coordinate 89,784 of NZ_JBKEVI010000011.1, read as the reverse complement.
GTGGCGGGGCGGGAGCTTTGCGCCACGTGGGTGGCGTCTCCGTCATGCGAGGCGGCGAAGCGCTCGATGAGGGAGCGTTCCTCGTCGTCGAGCCTGGTGGGGATCTCGACGGCGATGTGCGCGATGAGATCGCCGCGCTCCCCCTGCTCGCGCATGCGGGTCACGCCGAGTCCCTTCAACGTGACGGTGTCCTCCGGCTGGCATCCGGCAGGCACGGTCACGGTGCGTTCGCCGTCGAAGGTGTCGATTTCGAGATCGTGGCCGAGCACGGCCCAGCTCATCGGCACGCGCACCCAGCAGTGCAGGTCGTCGCCGTCGCGCGTGAACTGCTTGTTGGAACGGATGCGGATGTCCACGTAGAGGTCGCCGGCCGGGCCGCCTCCTTCGCCGACCTCGCCCTGGCTGGCGAGACGGATGCGGGAGTCGTCGCCGATGCCGGCGGGAACCTTGACGCCCACGTTGCGGGTGACCCGCACGCGACCGTGCCCCATGCACGAGGGACAGGGCTTGGAGATCACGTCGCCGTGGCCTTCGCACCGCTCGCACGGCGCGGAGGTCATCATCTGGCCGAGCATCGTGCGCACGACCTTCTGACGGTAGCCGCTGCCATGGCAGTCCGGGCACGTGGAGGGTTTCGACCCGTCGGCGGAACCGGAACCGGAGCAGTCGGGGCACAGGCCGAACGTGGTGATGCGCACCTGCTCGGTGCCGCCGAAGACCGCGGTCTTCAGGTCGATGGTCATGCTGGCGAGCGCGTCGCGTCCGGGCTGGGTGCGCGGGGTCGGCCCCTGCGATCCACCGCCGAACGCTCCGCCGAAGAACGTGCTGAACACGTCACCCATATCGCCCATGCCGCCGAAGCCGCCGGCTCCGAATCCGGCGGAGGCGTTGGGGTTGTTCGGATCGACGCCGGAATCGTACATGCGGCGCTTGTCGGGGTCGCTCAGCACTTCGTAGGCGTTGTTGACTTCCTTGAACTTGTCCTCGAATTCGGGGCCGGCGATGTCGGGATGGTATTTGCGGCTCATCCTGCGGTACGCCTTCTTGATCTCGTCGTCGCTCGCGGTGCGGTCGACGCCCAGCACCTCGTAGTAGTCTGCCACGGTTCGTTCCTTTATGTCTGTTGGTTGCTAGCGGGTCATTGTGCCATAAGGAGGGGTCAGCGTCGGAGGCTATCCGGCGTCGTCCGGGTATGCCGCCGGGGGCGCTTCGCGCTCCCTTCCGGGAGAATCGCGGCGGGGACCGTCGCCATTGGCCAGGAACGCGGTGAGGTAGCGCGCCACGGCACGTACGGCGGCGATGGTGTTCGCATAGTCCATGTGGGTGGGACCTATCGACCCGATGAAGGCGACCGGTTCGCCGCCCTGATCCTGGACGTCGGCGACGGGAACGCCCACATGGGTTCGATCCGCTTCGTCCGCCGATGCCTGGATATCTCCGATATCTCCCTCCGCGTCGCGGCCTGCATCGTCGGCGGTCTCCGTCCTGCCGTATCCGCTGGTGACGACCGACGCGTGGAGCAGTCCGGGTGTGTGCGTCTCCGATCCAATGGCCACGCCGACGCCGTCGCCGCGCGCCGTCTCCTCGCTGAGCGCGCTCATCAGCTTCATCAACACGACCTGCTCCTCCAACGCGTCGAACAACGGCGCAAGGTCGGCGACGGCGCGCTGGTGGGCGAGGCTGGATGCGCCCGACATGTACAGTTCGCTGCCGCGCTCGTCGTCGTGCATGGCATTGAACGCCTTCGCGAGTTGCAGGGAGAGCGCTTCGATCTCGTGGAACCGCCGGTCGGCGCCCAAGGCGCGGATCCGCTGTGCCGCCTGCGCGAGGGACAATCCCGCGCATTCGGCATTGACGGCGTTGGTGAATCGGGTAAGCAGATCGGCCTGCGGCATATCGGACACGACGAGCGCATGCTGTGCGACACGCCCGGTGTCGGTGATGATGACGGCCAGCAACGTAGTCATCGCGACGGGCACCAGCTCCACGTGCCGCAACGTGGATTTCGAAAGCGACGGGGAGGCGACGACGGCGACCTGCCCGGTGATGCGGGCGAGGAGCCGTGCGGCGCGTTGCAGCGTGTCCTGCAGACTGACCGATCCGGACAGGAATCCGTCGATGCCCCGCCGTTGCGCCCCGGACAGGGGAACGACGGTGGCAAGTCGATCCACAAAATACCGGTATCCCTTTTCCGTGGGTACACGTCCCGCCGACGTGTGCGGCTGGATGAGATACCCCTCCTCCTCGAGCGCCGCCATGTCGTTGCGGATGGTGGCCGAGCTGACTCCCAGATCGTGTTGTTTGGTGAGCGCCGCCGAACCCACCGGCTCCTGGGAGCGGATATAGTCCTCGATGACGGCGCGCAGCACCACCATGCGTCTCGTCTGCGGCATGCGCACCTCCTTCGTTACGTACCTTGCGGGTACATTTCATCCATGATTCATGTCGTGTTCCACGACGCTTCACGTCATGGTCGCGAACGCCACGCGACACGCGAGCACGTGACCGGAACAGGGCCCGGACCGATCCGATCGACCGCGGAAAACCGTTCTCCACGCGCGCCATCGCGATACCTCATTGTATTAGCACTCCTCCATTTCGAGTGCTAACGCGTTCATCGCCAGCGTAGCAACACATTATGTGAACGCTAACGGAACAGAAGTTACCAAAACACGCCAAAATCAAAACGCTACGTCGCGAAATGAAGGTAGCATGGGTAACGCAATGTGAGGGCGACAGCGCCCGGCACAAGCCGGATACGCGGCCCGACCAAGCGGAAGGAAAGACATCCATGACCGAATTCAAGGAGACCGAGCTGGACGAGCGCGCCATCAAGATGGCCAAGGTCCTGTCGGCCGACGCGGTTGAGAACGCCGGTTCCGGCCACCCCGGTTCCCCCGTCTCCCTGGCGCCCATCGCCTACACCCTGTACCAGCACTTCATCAAGCACGATCCGAACGATCCCAACTGGGAAGGCCGCGACCGCTTCATTCTTTCCGGCGGCCACGCCTCCCTCACCCAGTACGTCCAGCTCTACTTCTCCGGCTACGGCCTGACCCTGGACGACCTCAAGCACTTCCGCGGCGGCGCGGACACCCGTACCCCGGGCCACCCGGAGTACGGCCTGACCCCGGGCATCGAGATGACCACCGGCCCGCTGGGCCAGGGCTTCGCCTCCGCCATCGGCTTCGCGTACGGCGAGCGTTTCCAGCGCGGCCTGCTCGACCCGGAGACCCCGAAGGAAGACTCCCCGTTCTACCACAAGATCTGGGCCATCTGCGGTGAAGGCGACATCGAGGAGGGCATCTCCGGCGAGGCCGCCGCCCTGGCCGCCAACCAGAAGCTCGGCAACGTCACCGTGATCTTCGACGCCAACCGCATCCAGATCGAAGGCGACACCAACCTGGTGCTGGCCGAGGACGTGCTCAAGCGCTTCCAGGCGTACGGCTGGTACACCGACGAGTTCAGCTTCATCCAGCCCGACGGCTCCTACAAGGAGGACGTCGAGGGCCTGGCCGACGTGATCGCCAAGGCCGAGGCCGCCGCCCCGGACCAGCCGAAGCTCATCAAGGTCGACACCCTCATCGCGTGGCCGACCCCGGGCAAGACCAACGATCCGTCCTCCCACGGCTCCAAGCTGGGCGCCGAGGCCGTCGCCGGCCTCAAGAAGATCCTCGGCTACGACCCGGAGGAGAACTTCCACGTCGACGAGGAGGCCCTCGCCCACGCCCGCAAGGTCGCCGAGCGCGGCCTCGAGGCCCACAAGGAATGGGACGAGAAGTTCGACGCCTGGCGCAAGGCCAACCCGGACAAGGCCGCCCTGTACGACCGTCTGAAGGCCGGCGAGCTGCCGGAAGGCTTCGACAAGGCCATCGACGACCTCGAGGCCACCTTCGAAGTCGGCAAGAACGTCGCCACCCGTGGCGCCTCCGGCTCCGTCCTCAACGCCATCGCGGCCGTCATGCCGGAACTGTGGGGCGGCTCCGCCGACCTCGGCGGCTCCAACAAGACCGACCTCAAGGGCGCCGCCACCTTCGCTCCGGCCGAGTGCGCCACCAAGCAGTGGCCGGTCTGCAGCGAGTTCGGCCGTCAGCTGCACTTCGGCGTGCGCGAGTTCACCATGGGCTGCATCACCAACGGCATCCTGCTGGGCTCCCACACCCGTCCGTTCGGCGGCACGTTCTTCATGTTCTCCGACTACGAGCGCTCCGCCGTCCGTCTGGCCGCGCTGATGGAGATCCCGAACCTGTACGTGTGGACGCACGACTCCGTCGCCGTCGGCGAGGATGGCCCGACCCACCAGCCGGTCGAGCACCTGGCCTCCTTCCGCGCCATCCCGCAGCTCGAGGTCGTCCGCCCGGCCGACGCCTTCGAGACCGCCGAGGCCTACCGCTACTTCTTCGAGAAGAAGAACACGCTGCCGGCCGCCATGGTGCTGTCCCGCCAGGGCATCCCGGTGCTCGCCGAGACCGCGGCCAAGGCCAAGGACGGCGTGCGCAAGGGCGCCTACGTCCTGGTCGACACCGAGGGCACCCCGGACGTCATCATCATGGCCACCGGCTCCGAGGTTCAGTGGGCCGTCGCCGCCGCCAAGACCCTGGCCGGCGAGGGCGTCAAGGCCCGCGTCGTGTCCGTGCCGTCCGTCGAATGGTTCGAGGAGCAGGACGCCGAGTACAAGGAGGCCGTGCTTCCGGCCGCCGTCAAGGCCCGTGTCTCCGTCGAGGCCGGCGTTGCCATGCCGTGGTACAAGTACCTCGGCTCCTACGGCAAGCCCGTCTCCATCGAGCAGTTCGGTCTGCAGGGCGATGGCGCGCAGAACATGATCGACCTCGGCATCACCGCCGAGCACGTGGTGGAGGCCGCCAAGGCATCCATCGCGGAGGTCGAAGCCGCCAAGTGATCCGTCGGGCGGCGTCACCGCGTCGTGCGTGTATGACGCGGTGACGCCGCCCCTGCCCCAATCACATATCAGATGTGTTCCATGCGAAAGCGGCATGGAACGGTTAGGAAGGAAAACAATGACTGAAGCAACGCAGCGTACGTCCGACTCCGGCGTCTCCATCTGGCTGGACGACCTGTCCCGCTCCCGCATCGAGTCCGGCTCCCTGCAGGACCTCATCGCCAACAAGAACGTCGTCGGCGTGACCACCAACCCGTCCATCTTCCAGAAGGCCCTGAGCCAGGTCGGCCCGTACGACGAGCAGCTCAAGGAACTCGGCAAGGTCGACGTCGAGACCGCCATCCGCGAGCTCACCACGACCGACGTGCGCAACGCCACCGACATCTTCCGCGAGATCGCCGAGAAGACCGACTTCGTCGATGGCCGCGTGTCCATCGAGGTCGACCCGCGTCTGGCCCACGACACCGAGAACACCGAGAAGCAGGCCGTCGAGCTGTGGGAGAAGGTCAACCGTCCGAACGCGATGATCAAGATCCCGGCGACTCTGGAAGGCCTGCCGGCCATCACCGCCACCCTGGCCAAGGGCATCTCCGTCAACGTTACCCTGATCTTCTCGCTCGAGCGCTACGAGCAGGTCATCGACGCCTTCATCGAAGGCATCGCCCAGGCTGATGCCAACGGCCACGACCTCAAGCACATCGGCTCCGTCGCCTCCTTCTTCGTCTCCCGTGTGGACACCGCGGTCGACAAGCAGCTCGAGGCCCTCGGCACCGACGAGGCCAAGGCTCTCGAAGGCAAGGCCGCCATCGCCAACGCCCGCATCGCGTACGAGCTGTTCGAGAACAAGTTCGCGAACGACCCGCGCTGGGCCGCGCTGGAAGCCAAGGGTGCCAAGAAGCAGCGTCCGCTGTGGGCCTCCACCGGCACCAAGAACCCGGCCTACTCCGATTGCGTCTACGTCGACGAGCTCGTTGCTCCGTTCGTCGTGAACACCATGCCGGAGAAGACCCTGAACGCCCTCGCCGACCACGGCAACGGCGCCCCGACCATCAAGGGCACCTACGAGGAGTCCCACGCCGTCATGGCCAAGCTGGCCGACCTCGGCATCGACTTCAAGGCCGTCACCGACAAGCTCGAGGCCGACGGCGTCGCCGCCTTCATCAAGTCCTGGGATTCGGTCATCGCCGACGTGCAGTCCGGCATCGACCGTGTCAACGGCTGAGACAGGCGCACGCATGCGGATGCCATGCGTCCACATAACGGCTGAATAGCTGGAATCACAAGGCTCCCGACCGCAAGGCCGGGAGCCTTTGCGGTTATGGTGGCACTCGGAAACACACGGCGAGGAGGAGGTTCCATGGATGGACCGTCCCCGCCGCACGAACACGGCGCCGGAAACGGACGACCGGAACAAGGAGGCCTATCGCATGCATCTGACCGCAAGGCAACGTCTGGTGATGACGTTCACGTTCTTCTCGATGTTCTTCGGAGCGGGCAATCTCATCTTCCCGCCGTTCGTCGGGGCTCAGGCCGGTTTCGCCATCATGCCGGCCGGCGTCGGATTCATCGTCTCCGCGGTCGGCCTACCGATCCTCGGCGTCATCGCCGTCACCTTCGCCGGCGGATTCGACGCGCTCGCCTCGCGCGTCTCCCCCGGTTTCTCGTTGTTCCTGGGTCTCGCGATCATCCTCACCATCGGCCCGTGCTTCGCGATTCCCCGCACCGCGACCACCTCGTTCGAGATGATGGTGGCGCCGTTCACGCCGGATTCGTCCACGTGGGCGGCTCAGCTGGTCTACTCGGCCGTGTTCTTCGCATTGGCGTTCGTCTTCGCCCAGCATCCCGAACGGCTGTCCAAGGTGCTGGGACGTTTCATGGGCCCGCTGTTGCTGACACTCATCGCCATCCTGTTCGTCGCATGCCTCGTCCACGGCGGCACGGCACCACACCCGAGCGGCGACTACGCGACGAACCAGCTGGCACGCGGCTTCCTCGACGGCTATCAGACGATGGATCTGCTCGCCGCACTGTACTTCGGCATCGTGATCTCCGCGAACATCCGCGCCCAGCAGGTCGACGACGAGAACGAAGTGCGCCGCGAGACCGCATTCGCCGGAATCGGCACCGGTGTGCTGCTCGTCATCATCTACGGCGCGTTGAGCTATGTGGGCGTCGTGTCGGGCGGCATCACGGCGATCGACTCCTCCACGGACACAGGCGCGACCGTGCTCACCAACCTCACCTCGTCGGTGTTCGGTGCCTCCGGCACCGCGTTCCTCGGCGTCGTGTTCGTCATCGCGTGCCTCAACGTGTGCACCGGGCTGATCTGCACGTGCGCCACCTACTTCCACACGAGGTTCCGCACCATCGCGGGGCGTGACGTGAGCTACCGCGCATGGCAGGTGATCTTCACCGTGTTCAGCTTCATCGTGTCGAACGCCGGGCTGAGCGCGATCATCAAGGTCTCCGTGCCCGTGCTGTCCGCGCTCTACCCGCTCGCCATCGTGCTCGTGCTGCTCGCGCTGACGCATCATGTGTTCGGAGCGCATTTCCCGCGCGTCTACCCATGGACGATCCTGCTGGCCGCCGTCCCCTCCGTCGCCACGTGCATCGCCTCGCTGGCCGTGGTCTTCGGCGGATCGCTGCCGTGGCTCGATTCCCTGCTCCTGCTGCTGCCGTTGCAGGAGCAGCAGCTGGGATGGCTTGTTCCCGCGCTCGTGGGAGCCGTCGTCGGCATCGTGGATTCGCTGCTGCGACCTCCGACAGACGCCCGTCCCACCCGTCCGTGACATGTCCCGCCGGCGACGACTACTATGAGGGTGAGTCAACGAGTCCCCGATGATGAACAGGAGCGTTTTCATGGGTGAAGTGGTCACCGACAAGGACAGGGAATACGAGGCGGAGGAGCGCGCGAGCGCGCCGGGGGCCGACCAGGCGATGGCCGACCGTGTGAACAACCGTTCGCTGCGCCCGCGTTCCGAGGCGTTCAAGGAGTTCATGCGCTCCGGCTGGGCGGACGACGAGCCGGACATCAAGCCGCTCGAATCCTCGAAGTACACCCCCGCACGTCTCAAAGCCCTGGGCGCGGCGTTCCCCGGCGAGCGTCTGGTGATTCCGGCCGGACAGCCCAAGGTGCGCAACAACGACTGCGACTACATGTTCCGTCCGGATACGGCGTTCGCCTACTACACGGGTCTCGGCGTGGACTACGAGGCGGGCGCCGTGCTCGTGCTCAATCCGGTCGCCCCGGATTCGCCCGAAGCGAAGGCCGGCGAGACGCATGTGCCGGAGCTGTTCGTCGCCCCGCGCGCCGACAATTCCACCACCGATTTCTTCATGAACGCGCACTACGGCGAATACTGGGTGGGGCCGCGCGCCGGTCTCAAGGAGATGACGGCGATGACCGGCATCGAGACCCATGACATCGCCCAGCTGGCCGACGCCCTGTCCAAGGACGTGGGCGGCGAGGCGGGCGCGGTGCGCGTGCGCGTCATGCGTGAGACCGATCCGCAGATCACCGCCCTCGTCGAATCCGTGCGCGAAACGAACGGCGCTGCCGACCCCGACCGCGATGCCGCGGCGGACGACAAGCTGCACGAGTTCACGTCCGAGGCGCGCATGGTCAAGGATGCGTATGAGATCGGCGAGATGCGCAAGGCCGTGTCCGCGACGAAGGCCGGTTTCGACCGTCTGCTCTCCTCCTTGCCGAAGGCGCTCGACAAGCCCCGGTCGGAACGCATCCTCGAAGGCGCGTTCAACGCGGTGTCGCGCGAACTGGGCAACACGGTCGGTTACGATTCAATCGTCGCCTCCGGCCCGCACGCCCCGATCCTGCATTGGATGCGCAACACGGGCGTCGTGAAGTCGGGCGATATGCTGCTCGTCGACGCCGGCGTCGAGGTCGATTCGCTGTACACGGCGGACATCACCCGCACCTTCCCGACGAACGGGAAATTCACGGATCTGCAGAAGCGCCTCTACCAGGCGGTGCTGGACTCCCAGCAGGCCGGGTTCGAGGCGGCGAAGCCGGGTGCCACGTACTCGGACATCCATCACGCCTGCATGCGCGTGATCGCCGAGCGCCTGCACGAATGGGGCCTGCTGCCGGTGGACGTGGAGGAGTCCCTCTCCCCCGAGGGCCAGCAGCATCGCCGTTGGCTTGCATGCGGCGTGGCGCACCATCTGGGACTCGACGTGCACGACTGCGCGCAGGCGCGGTTCGAGTCCTATCAGGGCGCGACGATCCGTCCGGGCATGATCTTCACCATCGAGCCGGGCCTGTACTTCCGCGAGGACGACCTGCTCATCCCGCCGGAGTACCGTGGCATCGGCATCCGCATCGAGGATGACGTGCTCATGACCGAGGACGGCCCCGAATGGATCTCCGCCGGCATCCCGAAGCAAATCGACGACGTCGAGGAGTGGATGCGCGAACGCGCCGAGGCCGCAGGGAAGGCCATCGCATGACGACCCCGCAGTTCATCCTGGATCTGAGGAAGAAGATCGGCCATGACCCGTTGTGGCTGATCGGCGTGACCGGCTGCGTGCTGGACGATCAAGGCCGCGTGCTGCTCGGCCGCCGTTCGGACACCGGCGAGTGGGCGATGGTGTACGGCATCAACGAACCGGGCGAGCAGCCTGCCGACACGGTGGTGCGTGAAATCAAGGAGGAGACGGGCGTGGATGCGGTCGTCACCGACCTGGTAGCAGTCACCTCGGATACGCGCGTCATCACCTACGCGAACGGCGACAACGCGCAATACATGGATCATTCGTTCCTGTGCGCGTTGAAGCCGGGCGGCAACGCGGAGCCGTTCGTCGGCGACGACGAAAGCCTGTCCGTCGGATGGTTCCCCATGGACGAACTGCCCGAGCCTCTGGCGCGAAGCACCGTGGAACGTCTCGCCCTGTTCCGCACCTACATCGAGAACAAAGCCGCGGGTGACGCCCACGCGCTCTTCGTGTTCGACGGCGAACGCCGATGATTCCCAGCGCCGACCTGCCGGTTTCCCGCCGGACGGGTCGGCGCTTTCATACGCCTCGTATAATGGGGAGACATCATCGATAGACAGTGCGTCCGGCGGTTACGGGGACGCGCATCCGCCCATCAACGACGACGGAAACGGATGCCTCAGGCAAGGAGATGTCGCATGACCCCGCAGACCCGCACACGGCCATTGCCGCTGATCGTCCACGGAGGGCACCCCGGCAAGGCCAGTCCGTCCGACGTGCGACGCATGAACCGTACGCTCATCTTCAATCTGCTGTTCCCCTCAGACGCGCGCTCGCGGGCCGAGTTGAGCCGTATCACCGGATTGTCCCGCGTCGCCGTATCCGATGTGGTCAACGGCATGATCGATGAGGGACTCATCCGCGAGAGCGGACACGCGACGAGTGTGAGCGGCAAAGGCAAGCGCGCCACATTGCTCGCCGTCGATCCGACGCGATTGCACGTCATCGGCGTCGACCTGTCCCAGGATCGTCTCGTCGAGGGGGCGGTCACCGATCTCAGGGGCACGCCGCAGAATCACATGGAGATCGCGCTGGAACCCGACGCGAGCATGGATCCGGACGATATCATCCGGCTCGTGGACCGGCTCGGATCCGATATCGACGGCGACTCGCTCATCGGCATCGGCATCGCCACCCCCGGAGTGGTCAGCGACGGCGTCATCCGCGAATCCACGGCGTTGGGATGGCGCGACATCGATCTCGCCGCCGCGGTCGGCGCACGGTTTCCCGTTCCCGTGACCGTGGTCAACGATACGATCGCCTCCATGATCACCGAACGGTTCTTCGGCGATGCCGAATCGAACCTTATGTTCGTGAAAATCGGCCGGGGCATCGCCGCCGCGACGCTCATCGACGACGTGCCGGTGCTCGGCGAGCATGACGCGGGCGGCGAGATCGGCCATATCGCCCTCGACCCGGATCAGGGGCCGCCATGCCCATGCGGCAAACACGGTTGCATGGAGACGCTGATCGGCGCTCCGGCGTTGAGGGCACGCATGTCCGGAGCCGACGCGAACGGCAGGACGGCGGTCCTGCAGGATGCCGGCTCGTACTTCGCCTCCGCGATCGCCATGCCCATCGGCCTGCTCGACATCGACGACGTATGCGTGTACGGCCCCGCCGACATCGTCAACGGCACGTTCCTGGACGCGGCGCAGAACCGTCTGGACGCGATGACCGTATCCGACTTCCACGAGCGCACCCGCATCAGGCGATGCCAGCAGGGAGCCGGCATCGCCTTGCGCGGGGCCGCCGTAGCCGCGACGATGCGTCATCTCGAATCGGCATGACACGGGAGCGCTCAGCCACATCAGTCCGTCACATAGCACTTCAACCAGCGCGACACGCGTACATCGACACGACACGCCACATGAAATCTTAATTGCGTTCATGCATTAACCGCGTTAATATGTCAGCGAAGTTCAGATTCAACGACGAGCGGACAGCCGGTCAATCGCGCAAGGAGGTGTCGAGATGAACAGCAGCACACAAGCCAACACCACGACATCCCAGGCGACGGTGGCGGAATCCAATCGTTCCCGCGTACTCCAGCACCTTTACCACAACGGGGTCAGTTCCAGGGCTCAGATCGCCAAATCACTGAACCTCACCCCCGCCGCCATCACCAAGATCACCGCACAGCTCATCGAAGCCGGCGCGATCGAGGAAACCGGCGACATGGAAGGCGCGAAGAACCGCCGTTCCATCGGACTGATGCTCGACACCGAACGATTCCACATCATCGGTGTCAAGTTCGCACGTTCGCTCGTGCAGGTCGGCGTGTTCGACCTGTGCGGCAACACGCTCGGCCTTGAGGACCTGCCGCCGGTCACCAACGAGACCATCGGCGAAGCCGTCCGTCTCATGCACGTTCGGCTCCAGTCGCTACTCGATGCCGACCCCTCCATCATCGCCATAGCCATGGCCGTACCCGGCCCCTACATGCGTGACGAAGGCCGCACGGCCGTCGTCTCCTCCATGCTCGGATGGCGCGACGTCAACTTCATCGAGGAATTCGGCCACGCCTTCCGTGTACCGGTGTTCGTCGAGCAGGACGCCCGCGCAGGCGCGCTCGCCCACTATCTGTTCGATCCCGAATCGCACGGAGAGGACGACATCTCCTACTTCCTCGTCGGCGAAGGCGTCGGCCTGGGAGTCATCGAGAACGAACGCATCATCAACGGCGCGCTCGGAGCCGCCACCGAAATCGGCCACGTCTCCATCGATATCGACGGCAAACCGTGCGACTGCGGCAACCGCGGTTGCCTCGAACGCTACTGCTCCACCCCCGCCATCCGGGAGATGCTTATCGAGGAGGGAGGCCCCGTACCCCACGCCGAATTGATGAGCAACACGGATGCGGCCCGCGCCTTGTTCGCGCTTGCACGGGAAGGCGTCGACAGCGCCGTGAAGATGGTCCGGCGCATCGGCCGATACATCGGCTACGGATGCGTCAACATCTTCAACACGTTCAACCCCCGGCTCATCATCATCGGCGACATCGTCTCCGAAGCGGGACACCTGCTGCTCGACGAAGTGCAGGCCACGGTGCGCAGCCGCTCGATCCGCGAGATCTGCGACTCCACCGAAATCAGACTGTCCACCATGCCCACCGACGCGACCGTATGTGGTACCGCGGCGGTGGCGGCCACCCAGTTCCTTGATCACCCCTCGATGTTCTTCGATCTGAGCTGACCGCGAAACCCAAGATTTTCCATACGGAAAAACAACAGAAGGAAAGGAACCACCATGTCCAAGCCCATCGTTCTCTCCCTCGGCGAACTCCTGTGGGATATGCTCCCCTCCGGCAAGCGCGCCGGCGGCGCCCCGGTGAACTTCGCCTACCACGCGATGATGAACGGCGCGGACGGCTACTCCGTCTCCGCCGTCGGTGAGGACGAGCTCGGCGACGAGCTCCTGGCCGAGACCGCCAAGGCCGGCATCCACGCCGTCATCCAGCGCAACGCCTGGCCGACCTCCACCGTCGAAGTCGAGCTGCGCAACGGCATCCCGGAGTACACCATCGTCAAGGGCGTCGCCTGGGATCACATCCTGTACACCAAGCAGCTCATCGAGGTCGTCGAGCAGGCCGACGCCGTCTGCTACGGCACCCTGGCCCTGCGCTCCCCCGAGTCCCACGCCACCATCACCGAGCTGCTCAAGCACACCAAGCCGGGCGCGATGAAGTTCTTCGACATCAACCTGCGCGGCGACCACTACTCCAAGGAGCTCATCGAAGAGCTGCTCGAGGCCGCCACCGTGTTCAAGATCAACGACGAGGAGCTGCTGCTCCTGCGCGACATGTTCGACATCCGCGGCACCTCCGGCGAGGACGCCTGCCGTTGGTTCCTCGAGCAGTACAAGCTCGACTACGTGATCCTGACCGCCGGCTCCGCCTACTCCACGATCATCTCCAAGAACGGCGAGATCTCCACCGTGGACACCCCGCGCGTCGAAGTCGTCGACACGGTCGGTGCGGGCGACTCCTTCTCCGGCACCTTCACCGCCCGCATCCTGCTGGGCGACACGCTCACCGAGGCGCACCGCAAGGCCGTCAACACCGCCGCCTTCGTGTGCACCGCCAACGGCGCCTGGCCGGAGTACCCGGCTCACATGACCGACTACCTGGCCGAAGCCGGCAAGTGAGTCCGTCCGCCGCATGACGCGGCATCGTGACCGTCCTGTCGCATGACGCGAAGGACGGTCACCCGCCACCTTTCCTTGGCGCCCGTTTCGCGCCGGGACACCGCCGTCCCAGCATCACTTGCTTTTCGACGACCGTCCCGGCGCGGGGACAAAACCCGCCGCCCAAGGCAAGCCATAACTGAATATCGATTATTTCGTCAGTCTCATTACAGGAAAAAGGGAATTATTACAATGAGCAACGAAACCACCAAGACCGGCAATGCCGGTTTCGCCAAGATCGCCCCGGTGATGCTGGCGTTCTTCGTCATGGGCTTCGTCGACCTCGTCGGCACGGCCACCAACTACGTCAAGGCGGAGTTCTCTCTGGCCGACGGCACCGCGAACCTGTTCACCACGATGGTGTTCTTCTGGTTCCTCATCTTCTCCGTGCCGACCGGCATCCTCATGAACAAGATCGGCCGCCGCAAGACCGTGCTGTGGTCCATCCTCGTCACGCTCGTGGCCATGGCCCTGCCGATCATCGGCTACGTCGCCTTCTCCGGTACCGCCCGCCTCGTCCTGATCGTCATCTCCTTCGCGTTCCTCGGCATCGGCAACACCCTCATGCAGGTGTCCCTCAACCCGCTGCTGACCGTGTTCGTCAAGGGCGACAAGCTCGCCTCCACGCTGACCACCGGCCAGTTCGTCAAGGCCTTCGCCTCCCTGTTCGCTCCGTACATCGCCGCGTGGGGCTTCAACCAGCTCAACATGTGGTGGATCCTGTTCGTGATCTACCTGGTCGTCGGCATCATCGGCTACATCTGGCTCGCGTTCGACAAGATCGACGAGCCCGCTCCGGACGCCGGCACCACCACCATCGGCCGCTGCTTCAAGCTGCTGTTCTCCGACGGCATCGTCTTCCTGTGCTTCCTCGGCATCGTCGCCCACGTGGGCGTCGACGTCGGCATCAACGCCCAGGCGCCGCGCATCCTCATGGAGCACACCGACATCGCCCTGACCGTCGCCACCAACGCGACGATGGTCTACTTCATCGCCCGTATGATCGGCTGCTTCACCGGCGGCATCGTGCTCCAGAAGATCAGCAACAAGCTCGGCATGCGCATCTGCGGCGTCATCATGACGCTGTCCGCCGTCTGCTTCGCCGTGTTCACGCTCACCCCGAACGACCCGCCGCAGTGGCTGTTCTGGACCGCCGTCGCCCTCGTCGGTTTCGGTAACTCGAACGTGTTCTCGCTGTTCCTCTCCCACGCGCTCATGTACCGTCCGGAGCGCCAGAACGAGATCTCCGGCCTCATGCTCATGGGCCTCATCGGCGGCGCCATCTTCCCGCCGATCATGGGTGTCGCGGCCGACGCGGCCGGCCAGTTCGGTGGCATCATCGTGATGGCCGTCGGCTGCGTCTACGTGCTCGTCATCGGCTTCGGCTACAAGCTGATCGAAGGCAAGAAGGCCGAGGCCTGATCGCCTTCGCCGAGGTGAACGGTCCACGACCGCGAACCTGACCTAAGGGGTGGGGTTCTTCCGGAAATCGTTTCCGGAAGAACCCCACCCCTTTTCATCGTCTCCGCATGCGTCTCCGGATGCGCAGCGTCGCCAGCTGGAACGGGCCGAAGACGAGCGGCACGCCGTCGCGTCCGGCCGGCGTCTCGATCTCGAGCGCGCGCGGCAGATCCGGTCCAGGAGGTTCCTCCTCCAACAGATCGGTCTCCATGACCGAGCATCCGTCAAGCGCAGGATCGAGACGCAGCGTCACCTTCGCCCGACCGCCCGCCGCCTCGACCAGACGCAGGATGATGTCGCCGGAATCATCGTCGGCGGGCTTCACCCAGTCGAGCACCACCAGGCCTCGCATGTGGTCGAGCGAGGCAAGCGGCGCGACATCGGCCAGACCATCGACATCCGACGTGTTGAGCCGCACGGCCTCGGCAAACGTCGCCGGCATGTCCGCCGCGGCGAGCACCGACCAGTCGAACGAGTGCCGTCCCATGTCGGCATCCGGATCCGGATATCGCGGAGAAGACAGCAACGACAACCGGACCATCACGCCGCCATAGCTCCCCTGCATCGGATCGCGGCGGACCGACGACACGTCGGCACCGTAAGTGGACCCGTTCACGACGGCGACCGCGTACCCGGTCTCAGCGACGCGCACGAACCGCCCCGTGCAGCTCTCGTATGCGGGATTCTCCCCGAGCGGACCGGCCGTGACCGGCCGTTCCACGAATCCGTATGGGCATTCGAACCGCGCGCGGTCAGTGCGCACGGCCACGGGAACGTCGACCTTGAGCATACGCTCCTGCGCATGCCAGTCCACATCGGCGTGGAAGTCGAGCGAGCGAGCGTCCGGGCGCAACACGATGCGCGTGCGGATGCGCACGCCGTCCGTCGCGACGATGCCCACGGCCGTCGCCGTGCCGTCCGCCGCGACGGCGACATCGGCGAGTGCCGCATCCGTGAGCGGCATGGCGGTGTCGAACGCGTCGCGTTCCAATTCCCATGCGTCCCATTGCGACGGCTCGTCGCGCAGCAGTTCGTAACGGCCGATGGCCGTCCCCTCGGGCACGATCTCGCGGTCGACGGCGAGGTCGATCAGGGAGTTCACGGCGCCTTCCGTGGTGATGTGCGCGCGCAGCAGGCCGTTGTCGAACGTCACGCCGGCGTCGTCGCGCGTGACGCGTACCGGACGTTCGCATTGTCCAGTGTCGCAGCGGGAACCGTCGCGTGCCGTCGATGTCCCGGACGCGTTCGGTAGGGTGGCATCGCATCCTTCCCGTTCCGTGACGGCTTCATTCCTGTCGGCGATGGCGGCGTCGCGCAGCAGCGCACGCGTCGTCTCCGTCGCGAGTTCATGCAGCCGTGCGATGTCCTGTGCGTAGACGTCGCGCGCTTCGCGGTGGACGCGGGCGATGCCGGTGCCGGGCAGGATGTCGTGGAACTGGTTGACGAGCAGACGTTTCCAGATACGGTCGAGTTCGGCGCGCGGCGGCTCATAGCCGGGAACGTGCACGAGCGCCGTCGCAACGAGACGGTCGACGACGCGCAGCAGGGATTCCTCCTCTCGGCAGCGACGTTTCATCTCCTGCTGCGCCGTGTATGTGCCGCGGTGAAGTTCGAGGTAGAGTTCGCCGCGTCGTACGGGTGTCTCGTTCTGCACGTCGTCGACGATGTCGCGGTGCAACGCGGCGAACAGCTGGTCGGGTGTGCCGAAGGCGACCTTCGGGGCGCCTTCGAGGTCGTGCGCGCGGCGGATTCGCGCGGCCATCTCTCGGGTGGGACCGCCTCCTCCGTCGCCGTGCCCGTAGAGGATGATCGCGTCGTCCACAAGGTCCTTGTCGGTGAGGTCGCGTTGCGAGCGCATGAGCTCGTTCATCTCCATCGTGGATCCGTAGGTGGCGGACGGCGGCATGTGGACGAGGATGCGCGTGCCGTCGATACCCTCCCACAGGAAGGCGTGATGGTCGGGACGGTTCGTGTCGTTCCAGGAGAGCTTGTTGGTGAGGAACCAGTCGAATCCGGCGCGTCGGGCGATCTGTGGCAGAGCGGCGTCGAAGCCGAACGAGTCGGGGAGCCAGACGCCGCGCGGTCTCACGCCGAGATGGTTGCGGCAGTAGGAGAGACCGGTGGTGAACTGGCGTACCAGCGATTCACCGGTGGGCATCATCATGTCGGCTTCGACCCACATGCCGCCTACGGGGATGAACCGGCCTTCGTCGATGCGATGCAGCATCCGGGCGAACAGGTCTGGATGGTCGTGTTCGAGCCACGTGTAGTGTCGGACGGAGCTCATCGCGAACGTCATGTCGGGGTCCTCGTCCATGAGGGCGAGCACGTTGGCGACGGTACGCGCCACCTTGCGCCGGGTCTCGCGCATCGGCCACAGCCATGCGGTGTCGATGTGCGCGTGGCCGACGGCGACATGCCGTACCGCGCTCGCGGCGGCCGGCGCGGCGAGCACTCCGGCGAGTTCGGCGCGCGCCTGCGGGACGGTGGTCTCGCGGTCGTGTTCGTCGTAGGCGTCCAACGCGCGTTTGAGCGCTTTGGCGAGCCGCCATCGTCTCGGATCATCGTCCGCGAGCTCGCGGACGAGACCGGACGCCGTCTCGAGGTCCATCATCAAGGCGAACTGGTCGCGGTCGAACTGGGTGACGTCCATGCGGTTCACCGTGTACGGCAGATCCCGTATGCCGGTGGGATCGCCGCCGAGCGTCGTGGGAGCGAAGCCGGTGGACTCGCTCAGGTCGGGATTGCACGCGGCTTCGAGGTAGAGCGTGAACCGACCGTCCTCGTCGAGACCGGCGATGTCCGTGCCGTCGGCGCGGATGAGCGGCACCCACCGGTTGCGGGGATTGACGGCTTTGACCACCGTGCCGTAGGCCCGGTAGACGAGCCCTTCCGCTTGGAATCCCGGCCAGTCCGGACGGTTCCAGCCAAGGTCCGTCACGAGTTCCACGTCGCGGCCGCGGGTCGCCGCGCGATCGACGCGACCGGTCACCTCGAACCAGGTGGTGCCCCACGTCGTCCCCCATGGCCCGGGTATCGGGAACGGCCGGAATTCCGCGGTTCCGTTTCGGGCGCGCGCGAGGAACGCGGAGGCCGGCTCGGGCTCGCCTGGATTGTCCGCCGCACGCACCGTGCACGCGGACATGGTGACATGGACGTATGGCGCGACGCGTTGCGCGATGACACGGTCGCACCGTCTCAGCTCATGTTCCGGATCGAATCGCATGGTGCAGGCCGGTCCGGACTAGTTCTGCCAGTAGGTGCTGAAGAAGTCGGCGATCTTGGCGGTGGCGTCCTTGAGGATCTCGATGCGCGGCAGATAGACGATGCGGAAATGGTCGGGTTCGCCCCAGTTGAAACCGCCGCCGCGCGTGATGAGGATGCGCTGGTCGTGCAGCAGGTCGAGTGCGAACTGCTCGTCGTCGTGGATGTTGAACCGCTTGACGTCGATCTTCGGGAAGATGTAGAACGCGGCCTTCGGTTTGACGGCGGACAGGCCGGGAATCTGGTTGATCGCGTTGTAGATGTATTCACGCTGCTCGTAGAGGCGTCCGCCGGGCACGATGTAGTCGTTGACGCTCTGATGGCCGCCGAGTGCGGTCTGCACGATGGACTGGGCGGGCACGTTCGAGCAGATGCGCATGTTTGCGAGCATGTTGATGCCCTCGATATAGTCGCGGGCGATGCGCTTGTTGCCGGACAGGACCATCCAGCCGACGCGGTAGCCGGCGATCATATGCGACTTCGACAGGCCGGAGAACGTAATGCAGAACAGATCCGGGGCGAGCGAGGCGATCGACGTGTGCGTGAGCCCGTCCATGACGAGACGGTCATAGATCTCGTCGGAGAAGATCATGAGATGGTATTCGCGCGCGAGGTCGACGATCTGCTGCAGCACCTCCTTCGGGTAGAGCGCGCCGGTCGGGTTGTTCGGGTTGATGAGCACGATGGCGACGGTGCGGTCGGTGATCTTGGAGCGCATGTCGTCGATGTCCGGATACCATTCGGACTGTTCGTCGCACACGTAGTGGACGGCGGTGCCGCCGGCGAGGTTCACGCAGGCGGTCCACAGCGGATAGTCGGGGCTGGGGATGAGCACCTCGTCGCCGTCGTCGAGCAGGGCGGACATGCACAGGTTGATGAGCTCGCTCACGCCGTTGCCGGTGTAGATGTCGTCGATGGTGACGTTCGGCAGGTTCTTGAGCTGCGCGTACTGCATGATGGCCTTGCGCGCGGAGAACAGGCCCTTGGACGGCGAATAGCCTTCGGTCTCGGTGAGCTGGTGGGCCATGTCGTAGACGACTTCGTCCGGCGTGCGGAACCCGAACGGCGCCGGATTGCCGATGTTGAGTTTGAGGATATGCGTGCCGTCGGCCTCCATGCGCGCCGCCTCGTCGACGACGGGGCCGCGCACGTCGTAGAGGACGTTGTCGAGCTTGTGCGACTTGCCGAAGGTACGGCGACGGGGCACGAACGACTCCCCGGTCACGGACGGCGCGGCCGGCGACGACGTTGACGCGGCGGACTGTCCGGTCGCTTCGGCGGCCGGCGCGGCCGACCGGTCCGACACCTCGGAGGATGCCGGGACACGGTCCCCCCTGAGCCAGTCCACATCCACGCTGAGCGCGGTGGCGAGGAACTCGAGGATGTCTTCGCGGGGCATGGTCTTGCCGGCGACATACTGGCTGATGTGGCTTTTGCCCATCTTCACGCCCTGATCTTCGGCGGCGCGCACCAGGTCGACCTGCTTCAATCCCCTGTCGTTCATCGCCTCGTGAAGCCGTTCCGCGAAAGCCGTTGTGGACATGTCTTCCTCCAAACCACAAAGTTCAATATCCATATTGAACATTGGTTCATAACCTAGAGGAAGTTCAAGACAAGTTCAATTTCCCTCATGGCATGGTTTCACATGACGGACGACGACAATTGAACTTACTGTCCGGAGCGCCACGCCACGATCACAGCAGATGCGTTTCGATCCACTTCGCGACGCCGTCCTCGTCATTGGGCGGGCAGATCTCGTCGGCGATGGCGAGCACCTGCGGATTGGAGTTCGCGACAGCGACGGAACGGCCGGAGAACCGCATCATGTCGATGTCCACGAGATCGTCGCCGAATGCGACGACGTGTTCCGGGGCGACGCCCATATGATCGCACAGGACGTTCAACGCGTCACGTTTGTTCGCCTTCGGGTTCATGAGCATGTACAACGTGCCCTCGGAAACGGACAACGCGAAGTCGTCGGGAATCAGACCGAGGAGCGTCTCACGCTGCTCTCCTTTCGGGAACGCGATGATCTTGTCGGCGATGCCCGCGGGCACATCCGTCTCGGTGAAGTCGGTCAGGCGCCAAGTCTGGGTCTTCCAGTAGACGCTCACGTCGAAGTTCGTGTACCTCACGTCGTCCATGACGATGCCGACTTCGAGGTCGGGCATCGCGGCAAGCAGGGACCGGCACACCTCGCAGGCGCGAGACGACGAGAACCCGATCTTCCTGAGATGCCCGTCGGCGGGCAGACGGCCCGAAGTAAGCATGCCGTAGTCGGATTTCGCGGGGTCGAGGTCGATGAGGGCGCCGTTGAGATAGATACAGGCGTCGACCGGCAACCGTTCCGCGATGGCGTAGCCGGTGCTCACCGGTCTGGCCGTGGCGACGGCGAACCGGTAGCCGGCGTCATGCAGTCGACGCACCGCCTCGATGGAGCGTTCGGTCAGATGCCGTCCCTCGAACGTGGGGGCGCCGTGCAGGAGCGTGCCGTCGAGGTCGGCGACGATGAGCTTCGGTGCGCGGGCGGCGTTCACAGCAGACCCTCGCAGTAGGAGCGGACGAGTTCGGCGGAATGATGCAGCTTCGCGTGCTCCTCGTCGGTGAGCTCGAGTTCTACGATCTCGTTGGCGCCGTTGGCACGCAGTTCGGTGGGGACGCCGAGGAACACGTCATGCTCACCGTATTCGCCGTCGAGCAGCGTGGAGACGGGGACGATGCGTCGTTCGTCCCACAGGATCGTCTGGACGATGCCGGCGACGGTGGAGGCGATGCCGAAGTTGGTGCCGCCCTTCGCGGCGACGATCTCGTTGCCGCGCATACGCGTCTTGCGTTCGATCTCCTCGGTGGAGACGGAGGCGAAGCGGCTGCGGTTGTCCGCCAGGAACTTCGCGAACGGCTTGCCGCCGAGCGAGACGGTGGACCATGCGGCGAACTGGGAGTCGCCATGCTCGCCCATGACGAAACCGCCCACGTTGCGCGGGTCGAGGCCTGTCTCCTCGCCGATGATGGTCTTGAGGCGCGAGGTGTCGAGCGCGGTCCCGGTGCCGAGCACCTGCGTGCGCGGCAGCCCGGAACGCTTCCACGCATACCATGCCATGACATCCACCGGGTTGGAGACCATGACGATCACACCATCGAAACCGGATGCCATGACGTGATCGACGACGTCGCCGACGAGTCCCACGGTGAAGCCGAGTTCGGCGAGACGGGTCGAATTGGCCGGAGGCTTGCGGCCGACGGTGATGACGACGATGTCCGCGTCGGAACAGTCGGCGTAATCGCCCATGCGGACCTTGACGTGACGGTCCTGGAATTCACTGCCGTCGTCAAGGTCGTGGCTCTCCCCCGCCGCCTTGGCTGCGACATGGTCGATGAGGACGAGCTCGTTGCACAGGCCGTGCGTGACGATGGCGAACGCGGCGGTGGCGCCCACCTGACCGGTGCCGACGATGACGACTTTGTTGCGGTTCATGGTGACCATTGGTGTACCCTTCCGATTCCATGCGGAGCCGCGCCGTCGGGGCCGGACCCGCCATAACGAATACGACCCATGGCCGGATGCCGGTCATGGGTCATGCGATCACGAGCGGGAACGCTCAGATGAGATTGAACTTGGTCATCAGACCGAGGGCGATGATGATCGCCACCCAGATCAGGGCGATGATGACGGTCCAACGGTTCAGGTTCTTCTCGGCGACGCCGGACGTGCCCGCGTTCTGGGTCAGGCCGCCGCCGAACATGTCGGACAGGCCGCCGCCCTTGCCCTTGTGCATGAGGATGAGCAGGGTCAGCAGGCAGCTGAGCACGACGAGGACGATTTCGAGGGCGATTTTCAGAGCGGTCACGGGTGGATTACCTCCGGTTTGGTATCAATCTGCGCTCCAGCATAGCGCAATGTCTTGAGAACGGCGAAACGGCCGACGCATGGACGGTGCATGGACGGCGTCATCTCGTGGCCTTGGCCGTCAGCCGGCAGATGCGGGTCAGCTCATCCACGTCGAGCGCCGCTCCGCCGATGAGGAACCCGTCCACGTCGGGTTCGCCGATGAGTTCGACCGCGTTCTTCGACGACACGGAGCCGCCGTAGAGGATGCGCACGGTATCGGCCACCTTGTCGCCGAACGTGGCCCTCAGGTCGTCGCGGATGGCCTGCGCCGCATACTGCGCGGATTCCGGCGTGGCGACCATGCCGGTGCCGATGGCCCACACCGGCTCGTAGGCGATGATGAGCTTCGCCGCTTCGGCCTCGTTGAGGTCACGGGTGACGTCATGCACCTGACCGACGGCGAAGTCGAGCTCGATGCCCTGCCGGCGCTCCTCGAAGCTTTCTCCGACGCACAGGATCGGCTGCATGCCTGCGGCGAGGACGGCGCGCACCTGGTCGACGATGTTCGCATCGTCCTCGGGATGGTATTTGCGGCGTTCGGAATGGCCGATGATCACATACGAGCACCCGAGATGGGCGATCATGTCGGCGGAGATGTCGCCGGTGAACGCCCCTTGATCGGTGACGGACACGGACTGCGCGCCGTATCGGATCTTGAGCTTGTCGGCCTCGACGAGCACCTCCACGCTGCGCAGCGAGGTGAACGAGGGGAACAGGGCGACCTCCACCCTGCGGAAGTCGAAATGGGCGTCACGCAGCTGCCATGCGAACTTCTGCACGAAATACGTGGCCTCGAGATGATCGAAGTTCATTTTCCAGTTGCCCGCGACCAGCGGAACGCGTTCGGACGCCATGGATTCCTTCCTTGAAGTGCGTGAAGCGCGCATGACGCGCATATACGGGGATGAAACGGCATGGCTCCCCACGCCACGGGGACGCGGGGAGCCGATGCGGAGTCGATGTCAGGCGAGCACCTTCAGGCCCGGCAGCTCCTTGCCCTCGAGGAACTCGAGAGAGGCGCCGCCACCGGTGGAGATGTGCGAGAAGCAGTCCTCCGGGAAGCCGAGGTTGCGCACCGCGGAGGCGGAGTCGCCGCCGCCGACGATGGTGAAGGCGCCGGCCGCGGTCGCGTCGACCAGGCCCTGCGCGACGGCCTTGGTGCCCTCCGCGAACTCGGCGATCTCGAACACGCCCATCGGGCCGTTCCACACGACGGTCTTGGAGTCGACGATCTTGTCGTGGAAGAGCTTCTGGGACTCCGGGCCGATGTCGAGACCCATCTTGTCGGCCGGGATGGCGTCGGCGGCGACGACCTCCGGAGCGACCGGGGTGTCACCGGCCGGGAAGCCGGCGTTCACGACGATGTCGGTCGGCAGCACGAGCTCGACGCCGTTCTTCTCGGCGGTCTCGATGTAGCCCTTGACCTTGTCGAGCTGGTCCTCCTCGAGCAGGGAGGTGCCGACCTCGTAGCCCTTGGCCTTGAGGAAGGTGAACACCATGCCGCCGCCGATGACGAGGCGGTTGGCCTTGTCGAGCAGGTTCTCGATGACGCCGAGCTTGTCGGAGACCTTGGAGCCGCCAAGCACGACGGTGAACGGACGCTCCGGGTTCTCGGTGGCCTTGGACAGGGCCTTGACTTCCTTCTCGACCAGCAGGCCGGCGGCGGCCGGCAGATCGGCGGCCACGTCGTAGTTGGAGCCCTGGGCGCGGTGGACGACACCGAAGCCGTCGGAGACGAAGACGTCGCCGAGGGCGGCGATCTTCTTGGCGTAGGGGGCGCGCACGGCCGGATCCTTGCTGGTCTCCTCCGGGTTGAAGCGCACGTTCTGCAGCAGGACGACGTCGCCGTCGTTCATCGCGGCAACCTTGGCCTGGGCGTCCTCGCCGTAGGTGTCGGCGGCCAGCGGCACGTCGATGCCGAGCAGCTCGCCGAGACGGGCGGCGACGGGGGCGAGGGAGAGCTCCGGGACGACCTTGCCCTTCGGGCGGCCGAGGTGGGCCATCAGAATGACCTTCGCGCCTTCCTCGCGCAGGGCCTTGATCGTCGGCAGGGCGGCCTTGATGCGGCCGTCGTCGGTGATCGTGGTGCCGTCCAGCGGGACGTTGAAATCAGCGCGGACCAGGACGCGCTTGCCCTTGAGGTCTCCGAGATCCTTGAGTGTCTTCATGAATATCCTTTCCTAACCGCTTGCGCGGGAAAGTGGCGGTTTCTTGCCACTTCGCATAATACAACAGGCCCGCCGTCCGGGCGGGCCTGACACAGGATTTTTTGGAACGTATCTGAGAAACGTTATGAAAACGTTCAGGAACGCGACTTGGCGGTCTTCTCCGCCAGCTGAAGCAGTCGGCGGATACGGCCGGCGATGGCGTCCTTGGAGATCGGCGGGTCGGCGAGACGGCCGAGCTCCTCCAGGCTGGCGTCGCCGTGTTCGAGGCGCAGCTGGCCGGCGGCGCGCAGGTTGTCCGGCACGTCGACGCCGGCGGCGTCGAACAGTTCGAACGCCTTGCGCACCTTGTCGCACGCCTCCGCGGCGGCCTTGGCGGAACGGCGCATGTTCGCGTCGTCGAAGTTGGCGAGCCTGTTCGCCTTGGAACGGGTTTCGCCGTCGGAACGCTTGCCCGTCCAATCGCGGGCGGAGCGCATGGCACCCATCGAGTTGAGCATGCGTTCGATGGAGTCCGGGTCGGTGAGCGTCACGCGGTACGACTTGCTGAGCTGGCGCGGCTTGGCGGTGATGCCGAGGCGACGGGCGAGACCCGCCAGCGCCATGGCGGCCTCGTTGCACGGGCAGACGATCTCCATGCACGGGTTCTTGCCCAGATCGGACAGGATTCCCCTGGCCATGAAGGCGCCGCGCCATGCGGCGCGCACCTGGGCGATCTTGCCTTGGACGATCTTGACGGGCAGGCCGCGAACCGCCTTGTTGCGGTCGATGAGGCCGGTCGCCACGGCGAGATTCACCGCGCCGCGCTCCACCTTGACGACATGGTACTCGTGGACGCCGGTCGGCGTCGTCCTCTGGGAGCTGACGATCTTGGCTTCGAGGCTGTACAGGTCCTCGATGTTGTCGCGCAGCCACTGGGCCGCGACGGGGGAATCGAAGGTGGCGAGCATGACAACCTGCTTCTGGGCGTTGTTCATGAAGCCGCCGGCGAAGCGGATCATGGCGGTGACCTGCGCCTTCCTGGCGTCCGCCTTCTCGTCCTCAAGCGCAGCGAGTTCGCTTTTCACATCATCCAGAAGAGCCAAGAGCCAACCTCCTAAGTCTCGTCCCTCTCAATGGCTTCAGGGGTCCGGGGCTGGAAACGGGGTCGCTTCCCGCCGTCCGCCGAACTTCTGTGATACCGACCATCTTGGACAACAGTCGCGCCGTTTTCACTTTTTCGCGGTCGATGTCTCGGCATGTGGTCAGCGATGCCGGGCCACCATCATCGGCGTTTGCGCTGCTCGCGCGCGGAAACGGTGACATCAAGCCCATGTGAGCGCAAACGCTTCGCCAAGGCCTCGCTCATGGCCACCGACCGATGCTGGCCTCCGGTGCAACCGACCGCGATGGTGACGAAATGCTTGTCCTCACGTGCGTACCCGTCGATGGCGACGAGCAGCGACTTCTCATACGCGTCGAGGAAGGCGGACGCCCCGTCGCTGGACAGCACGTAGTCGGCGACCGGCTTGTCCCACCCGGTGAGCTCACGCAGACTGGGCACCCAGAACGGATTGGGCAGAAAACGCACGTCGGCCACGAAATCCGCGTCGGTGGGGGTGCCGTATTTGAACCCGAAACTGAAGATGTGCACGGAGACGGTCTTCGGTCCGGAGCCGACCATCGCCTCATACAGTTTGGTGGACAGCTGGTGGATGCTCAGCGCGGAGGTGTCGATGACCATGTCGGCGTGCTCCTTGAGATTGGCGAGCAGCGCACGCTCCTCGTCGATACCGTCGATGAGACGGTTGCCGTGCTGGAGCGGATGCGGCCGGCGCACCTTCTCGTAACGGGTCACGAGCACGTCGTCGGAGGCGTCGAGGAACAGGATCCTCGTCCTGACGCCAAGATCGTCGAGATGGCTGAGCACCTCGTTGAGGTCGTCGAAGTATTCGCGCGACCGCACGTCGATGACGGCGGCGAGCTTGTGCACGCCTCTGCCGTCGCCGGCGTTGGTCATCATGTCGACGAGCGGGATG
This sequence comes from Bifidobacterium sp. LH_417, assembly GCF_056357035.1. Classification (NCBI taxonomy): domain Bacteria; kingdom Bacillati; phylum Actinomycetota; class Actinomycetes; order Bifidobacteriales; family Bifidobacteriaceae; genus Bifidobacterium; species Bifidobacterium sp. LH_417. The sequence continues at coordinate 63,390 of NZ_JBKEVI010000011.1, read as the reverse complement.
AGCAGCTTGGGCGGCAGGTTGTCGACCACGTACCAGCCCATGTCCTCCACGCAGTCGGCGGCGTGGGAGCGGCCCGCACCGGACATGCCGGTGATGAGCAGCACCTCGAAGCCGTTCGCGGGCGCCGGCGCGTCGGCTCCCGCGCCGGCGCGGGTCACGACGCCGTCCGTCACATCATGGTTCCCGCTCACAGCGCCTCCTCCAATGCCCTTCTCATGGCGATCTCCAGATGGTCGTCGTCCGTGGTGACGTCCTGCAGGCGACGGTCCGCGCCGGACGGCGGGTCGTCGTCCCAGATGCCCGTCATGAGCAGCACCTGGATGAGCCCCTGGTACAGGAGCATCTCCTCGCCGCCGATCGCATGGCCGCCATGAGAGCGCCACACCTGCATCAGCTTCGTGGGACGCGGGTCGTAGACCACATCGAGCAGCATGCCCGGGAACGTGTTTCCCGGAAGATCGAGCACGTCGGCGAAACCGTCCGCGGCGTGTCCGGGAATCGTGTTGATCACGTAATCGGCGGCGCGCGCGGCGGCCGTCACGCCGTCCGCGTCGGACAGGTCGATCTCGCCGTAGGGTCGTCCTTCGACGCCGCGGAACAGCTTCGCGGCGGAGTCCAGCCCGAGGTCGCGTCCGGGGTGGCGCGCGGCGATGGTGATGCGTTCGACGCCCGGCAGCATCAGGCATGCCGCCGCGGCCGACGTGGCGGTGTTGCCGTTGCCGATGATGAGCGCGCGACCCCCCGTGCGCCCGTCGCGATGCACGCCGAGTTCGCGGTCGGCGTGGTCGAATGCCAATTGGATGCCGACCACATCGGTGTTGTAGAGTCTGATCGCCGGCTTCCCCTGAGGCCATGCCGGATCGTCGTGGGTGGCCTGGTCCCAATCGAACACGGCGGTGTTGGCGACGTTGAGTTCACGTGCCCACACGTTGCGGGGCGTACCGTACGGCTGGATGGTCTTCTTGAGCGGCATGGTCAGGCTGAGACCGCGCCACGTGGGATCAAGCCCTTTGAGGAACGCGTCAAGGTCCCCCTCTCCCACCTCATGCCTGTCGTACGCCCAGTCGTCGAGGCCGAGCGCGCAGTACGCCGCATTGTGCAGCACCGGCGAGAGCGAATGCGCGATGGGCTTGCCGAGCACCGCGCATCGATTGGCGATCGTCATGCTTCCCTCCTTGCCTTCCCTGTTCTTCCGACCATCCTACTCGGTTCGTCCGGACCGCCGACCCGACTCCCGTCGTGCGCCGGCATCGCCTTCGGCACGGTCGGCATGATCGTCATGGCCGTCTGCGGCGTGCAGCGCGGCATGAATGGCCTGCGCCTTGGCGTGTCCGATGCCCTTGACCGCTTCCAGCTCCTCGATGCTCGCCCCGCGCATCGCCCGCACCGATCCGAAATGCGCGAGCAGACGCTTCTGGTAGGCGGGCCCCACGCCGGGAATGCCGTCGAGGGCGCTGCGCAACGCTCCCTTGCGCCTCGTCTGACGGTGGTAGGTGATGGCGAAACGGTGCGACTCGTCGCGCACACGCTGCAGCAGGTACATGCCCTCCGACTGGCGTTTGAGGATGATCGGATAGTCGTCGTCCGGCACCCACACCTCCTCGAGCCGTTTGGCGAGCCCGCATACGGCGACGTCGTCGACGCCGCAATCGGCGAGCGCCTTGGCGGCGGCCATGGCCTGCGGTCTGCCGCCGTCGACGACGACGAGGTTCGGCTTGTAGGCGAACCTGTGCCGGTCGGCGTTCTGCTGGACGACCGTTCCCGTCGCCGTCCCGTCGACTTCGGCGGGCTTCTCGCCCAAGCCGTGCCCCGTGTCCGTCGAGGCCGCCGCACGACGTTCCGCCTCGATGCTCTCACCGGAGTCGCCGGCGATGTTGCCGTGGCGGAACCGTCGCGTCAACGTCTCGTACAGGGCGCTCAGGTCGTCGAGCGCGCCTTGGCCGTCCTTGCCGCGGATGGCGAAGCGACGGTATTCGCTTTTCTTGGCGACGGCGTCCTCGAACACGACCATGGAGGCGACCTGGAAGGCGCCGCCGACCGTGTTGGAGATGTCGTAGCATTCGATGCGCAGCGGAGCCTCGGCGAGACCCAGCGCATCGGCGACCTCGTTCATGGCGCGGGTACGTGCGCCTATGTCGGCGATACGGCTCATCTTGGCACGTGCCAGCGCCTGGGCGGCGTTGTCGTTCGCCCGGTCCATGAGCTGCTTCTTGTCGCCTCTGCCGGCGACGCGGATCGTGACCGCGCCGCCGCGCAGTCCGGTCAGCCATGTCTCGAGCTCTTCGCGTCTTGACGGTTCGAGCTCGATCGGCGTGATGACCTCGCGCGGCACCGGTGCGACGGGGGCGAGCAGGTCGGCGCGTCCGGTGATTTCCTGCCGCGCGTTGCGTTCGCGCGTCGCATGCGCGCGCGATGCCGCATCGGTCGCGGTCACGCGTTGCGTGGAGCCGATGGCGTCGCGTCGCTCCTCGATCTTCGCCGCCATGCTCCCGTCCACGCCGGTGGCGGGCGTGACGCGGGGACGTGCGTCCGTCGCGGCGTCGTCCTGCGCGTCCGCATAGACGCGTACGAGCAGGTCGGCCATGAGGTCGGCGTCGTCGATGTCGTCGACGCGTTCGACGCTCCAGTTGCGTTCCCCGCGAATCGTGCCGGCGCGCACGTGGAACGCGTGCACGGAGGCTTCGATCTCGTCGGTGGCGAAGCCGAACACGTCGGCGTCGACCTGGTCGTCGAGCACGACGGCGTTCTGCTGGACGACGGTGGAGAGCATGGCGATCTCGTCGCGCAGACGCGCCGCCTTCTCGAATTCGAGTTCGGCGCTGGCGGCCTTCATGTCGCGGGTGAGCTGCGCGATGTACGACCTGCCGAGTCTGCCGGTCATCACGCCGACGAGTCGTTCGCACATGCGGCGATGCTCCTTCGCGTCGATGCGGCCGACGCATGGCGCGGAGCATTTGCCGATGGAGGCGAGCAGGCAGGGACGGCCCGCGAGCTCGGCCTTGCGGTAGACGCCGTCGGCGCAGGTGCGCACGGGGAAGGTGCGCAGGAGCCGGTCGAGCCCGTGGCGCAGATCCCATACCTTCGCGTAGGGGCCGAAGTAGCGGGTGTCGCGGCGTTTGCGGCTGCGCGTCACCCAGACGCGGGGCACGTCCTCGCCCACGGAGACCGCCAGATACGGGTAGGTCTTGTCGTCGCGGAACTGCACATTGAACCGGGGGTCGAATTCCTTGATCCACGTGTATTCGAGGGTGAGCGATTCGAGTTCGGTGCCGACGACGGTCCATTCGAGGCTGCGCGCGGTGAGCACCATGGTCTGCGTGCGCGGATGCAGCAGGTACAGCGGCTGGAAGTAGTTGGCGAGCCGGTTGCGCAGGTTCTTCGCCTTGCCGACGTAGATGACGCGGCCTTCGCCGTCGCGCCACTTGTATACGCCCGGTTCGGCGGGGATGTCCGAGGACTTCGGGCGGAACAGGTCGCGCGAGTCGCCGAGCAGCGGCGCCCCGTTGCGGTTCGTCCTCGCCGCCGCTCCGGTGCCGTCCGCGGCGGGATCGCGCACGGCGGTGGCGGACGCGTCAGCGCCTCCGCGCAGGGCCTCGGCGGTCCTGCGCCACACCTCGGGCGAATGCCGTTCGATGTCGTTGGTCACGCCGTCGCCTTTCAGAGCATGTCCCTGAGGAACCGACCGGTCCAGGACTCTTCGCACAGCGCCACCTGTTCGGGCGTGCCCTGCGTGACGACGGTGCCGCCGCCGTCGCCGCCCTCGGGGCCGAGGTCGATGATCCAGTCGGCCGACTTGACCACGTCGAGGTTGTGTTCGATGACGATGACCGTGTTGCCCTTGTCGACGAGCCCCTGCAGCACCTTGAGCAGTTTGTTCACGTCCTCGAAGTGCAGGCCCGTGGTCGGCTCGTCGAGGATGTACACGGTCTTGCCGTCGGACCGGCGCTGCAGTTCGGTGGCGAGCTTGACGCGTTGGGATTCGCCGCCGGAGAGGGTGGGGGCGGGCTGGCCGAGGCGGATGTAGCCGAGACCGACGTCCACGAGGGTCTTCAGGTACCGGGAGATGCCGGTGTAGGCCTTGAAGAAGTCGGCGGCCTCCTCGATGGGCATGTCGAGGATGTCGGAGACGGTCTTGCCGTTGTACTTCACCTCGAGGGTCTCGCGGTTGTAGCGTCTGCCGTGGCACGTCTCGCATTCCACGTACACGTCGGGCAGGAAGTTCATCTCGATCTTGAGCGTGCCGTCGCCGTGGCACGCCTCGCAGCGTCCGCCCTTCACGTTGAAGGAGAAGCGGCCGGGCCCGTAGCCACGCACCTGCGCCTCGGGCGTCTTGGCGAACAGGGCGCGGATCTTGTCCCATACGCCCGTGTACGTGGCGGGATTGGAGCGCGGCGTGCGTCCGATCGGGTTCTGGTCGACGTGGATGACCTTCCTGACCTGGTCGACGCCTTCGACGCGACGGTGCTTGCCGGGCACGATGCGCGCACCGTTGAGCTTGTCGGCGAGGACCGGATAGAGGATCGTGTTGACGAGCGAGGATTTGCCGGACCCGGAGACGCCGGTGACGACGGTGAACACGCCGAGCGGGAAGCTCACGTCGATGTTCTTGAGGTTGTTCTCCCGCGCGCCGACGACCTTGAGCTGCGCTGTCCTATGCGTGTTGCGGCGGCGCTCGGGCACGGCGATCTCGCGACGGTGGGCGATGTAGTCGCCGGTGATAGAGCGTTTCGCGTCGACGAGATGCTTCGCCGGACCGGAGTAGACGACTTCGCCGCCGTGTTCGCCGGCGCCGGGACCGATGTCGACGAGCCAGTCGGCCTCGCGGATCGTGTCCTCGTCGTGTTCGACGACGATGAGCGTGTTGCCGAGGTCACGCAGATGGTGGAGCGTCTCGATGAGACGCTCGTTGTCGCGCTGGTGCAGGCCGATGGACGGCTCGTCGAGCACGTACATGACGCCGACGAGGCCTGAGCCGATCTGCGTGGCGAGTCGGATGCGCTGCGCCTCGCCGCCGGACAGGGTGGCGGCGGCGCGAGACAGGGTGAGATAGTCGAGGCCGACGTCGTTGAGGAAGCCGAGGCGCGCGCGAATCTCCTTGAGCACCTCGCCGGCGATCTTCGCATCCGCACCTTCCAGTTTCAGGTCGTTGACCCATGCGAGCTCGCGCACGACGGGCATGTCGCACACGTCGAAGATGGACAGGCCTCCGACGGTGACGGCCAGCACCTCGGGCTTGAGACGCCTGCCATGGCACACCTGGCAGGGCACTTCGCGCATGTACGACTCGTAGTACTCCCGCATGGACTGCGAATCGGTCTCCTCGTGCTTGCGCATGAGCGAACGCACCACGCCTTCGAATCCGGTGGAGTATTCACGCAGACGCCCCCAACGGTTGCGGTAGGAGACATCGACCTTGAACTCGTGGCCGTAGAGGATGGCATGGCGCACGTCGGAGGGCAGATCCTTCCACGGGGTGCGCATCGAGAAGCCCATCTCGCGGGCGAGACCTTCGAGCAGATGCCCATAGTATTGGGAGGTCATCTTCGTGTTGCTCCACGGTTCGATGACGCCTTCGGCGAGCGACTTGTCCGGATCGGCGATGACGAGTTCCGGGTCGATCTCGAGTTTGAATCCGAGACCGGTGCAGGCGGGGCATGCGCCGTAGGGCGCGTTGAAGGAGAAGGTGCGCGGCTCGATCTCGTCGAGTTCGAGCACGTGGCCGTTCGGGCAGCTGCGGTGTTCCGAGAACGGGCGGCGCCGGGCCGGGCTCCCCTCCTCCTCGTCGACGAAGTCGATGACGATCGAGCCGTTGGCGAGCCGCAGCGCCGTCTCGACGGAGTCGGTGAGACGCTGACGCATGCCGTCCTTGACGACGAGACGGTCGATGACGACCTCGATGGTGTGCTTCTTCTGCTTGGCGAGCGTGATATCGTCGGACAGCTGCCGCATCTCGCCGTCGATGAGCGCGCGGGCGTAGCCGTCGGAACGCAGCAGCTCAAGCATATCGACGAATTCGCCCTTGCGTCCCTTGACGACGGGCGCGAGAATCTGGAATCGGGTGCGCTCCGGGTAGTCCATGAGCGTGTCGACGATCTGCTGCGGGGTCTGCGAGGCGACGGGCTCGCCGCACTCGGGGCAATGCGGGATGCCGGTGCGTGCGAACAGGAGCCTGAGATAATCGTAGATCTCGGTGATGGTGCCGACCGTGGAGCGCGGATTGCGGTTCGTGGTCTTCTGATCGATGGAGACCGCGGGGCTCAGTCCTTCGATGAAGTCGACGTCCGGTTTATCCATCTGTCCGAGGAACTGGCGCGCGTACGCGGACAACGATTCGACGTAGCGGCGCTGCCCTTCGGCGAACAGGGTGTCGAACGCGAGCGAGGATTTGCCCGAACCGGACAGGCCGGTGAAGACGACCATGCGGTTGCGCGGGATGGCGAGGTCCACGTTCTTGAGGTTGTGCTCGCGCGCCCCCTGGATGGTGATCTTGAGATCGTTGGGGATGTGCGAGATGTCCGCCACAAGCGAACCGTCATGCTCGATGAGCGGCGCCTTGCGGATCTCTCGCGCGAGGAACGAGTCGCTGGTCATCACCTTCTCGACGACGACCTCGCCGTTCCTGCCGTTCGTGGTCTTCCGTTTCGCCGCCACTGCACCCCGCCTTCCGTCGTTCGCCGCGGCGCGAATGCGGCCGCGGTTTTCCCGCACCCCAGAATACCGGAAACCCCGACGGAATTCGAACGGCTGTTCGATGGCGTGTCCGGGGTGCGGCTCGGGTCACATCACGGATGCGACGTCGTCACCTGAATCCCGCGATCAGACACCATCAAGCGACGCCTCGCGCAGGGACGTGAGCCCCGTGTCGGGGTTCTTGTAGGTGACGTAGGCCTTGGTGGACACCTCGAGGATCTCGCCGGTCTTGCTTTCCGGCGCGGAGACGATCACCTGGAAGCCAAGACGCGGCAGCACGGTGAGGGCGCGCTGCGTGTATCGGCCGTCCGCCTTGATGAGGGCCTCGTCGAGGAACAGCGTCGTATAGCTGGGTTTGAGCCGGTTCTCCATGCCGCCGCCGAGCAGGTAGATGAGCGCGGCACCATAGACGAAGGACGTGAGCTCCTGCAGGGCACCGCCTGACCGCCCACCGGTGGAGGTGATGCGCTCATCGATGCCGCCCTCATGGTGCACGATCGCGTAGAAGGACGAGCGGCATCGCGGATCGAGGTCGCGGGCGCCATAGCTTTTCACGCCGTTCGCGTCCTTCACCTGCGCGAGCTGGGCGCGCAGCAGGCCGATGATGGCCGCGCATGAGACGAACACCTTGCGCATGACGGCCGGATCGTCGTCTCCGGTCGATTTCCAGTCGTTGAGGATTCCGATCGCCCGCGAAAGCTGCGACAAGAAGACCCGGTCCGGCCGGCGCACGTCCGCATGCAGGGACAGGCTGCCGTTCCTGGGACCGAACCGCTGCCCGTCGAGCATGGCGTTGATGCGTTCGAGCTGATCGCGGATGTCGGCGGTGTCGGTGTCGATGGCGCGTTTGATGGTCAGCAGGCTCATCAGCAGCTGTTCCAGGCAACGCCGGTATTCGAAGGCTGTCGCGCTTCCGGCTGTCAGACGGGACAGTCCCTTCAACTCGTCGAGATAGTACCGACGATCATCCACGGTGGCCGACAATGCGTCGTCGTCGGCGGCGTATATGCCCTTGTACGATTCCATTCTGGCTTCGACGACCGTTTTCGCCGCGGTGGCCTGCGCGGCGAGCGCGGCGATGTGGGCGGCCATGTCGTCGCGCATCCTCGCGATGACGCGTTCGGGGAACGAGGATCCCCCGGCGGGCGTGTCGGAACCCGCTCCGATGATCATGTGGGCGCGCAGCACCGCGTCCTCGATACCCGAGAACGCGTCCTCGTAGGAGCGTTCCAGCACCGCGGATGTCTCTTCGTCCGGCTGCGGGGCATCTCCGTTCCCGGCATCGTCCGCATCGTCGTTCCGCAGCGTTTCGTCCCGATGGGCGTCCAGCCACAGGCGGGCGGCCTCGCAGGCCGCCGCAGCGGAATCGGCGGCCTGCTTCTCCTCGAACCTGCGTTGCTCGTTGCGGTCGAGCTCCGCCTCCATCGTCTCCTTGCTCCGGGCGAGTTCGGCGAGTTCGGGATTGTTGCTGATCGAGGCTATGGACGATTCGAGTTCGTCCACCTTGGCCGTGGCCGATTCCACGTCGACGCTCTCCCATGAGGCGTAGGCGAGCTGTTTGGCGAGTTCGAGCCCGCCTCGCAGGGCTTCGGCGCGACGCTTCGCCTCCGCATAGTCGCGCTCCGCCTGATCCGATCGTTCGCGGGCCTCGTCGATTCCCTCTTCCAACGTCTTGAGATAGGTCTCGTTGACGTAGCCGATGATCTCGCGCCGGTCCTTGACGCCGTACTGGCCCCGACCGCCGCTTTTGATCTGCCCGTCGGGCTGCACCTGGCGATGGGCGCGGTCGGTGTCGTCGATGGCGTCGACGCATACGGCGTCGAATCGTTCGGACGCGGTCTGCGCGCGAAGCCAATCGACGAACGGGGAATCCTCGCGGTATCGCAGTTTGGAGGACATCCACGGTCCTTCATCCGTGGCCTTGCCTCCGTCCGCCCCATGGCGCTCCGAAGTGTCGACGAACTGCCAGGTGCGTCGCGCCATCGCATGCGGGTCGATGGTGCTGACTTTGGCCGCGAATCCCCGCTCGTGGCGCTTGTCCACGAGGATGGTCTGCGCGATGGCGCCGTAGGTGACGTTCATGGCCAGACGCCACTGTTCCTCGTCCTCGCGCACGTCCATGAGTTCGGCGACGTACGGTAGTTCCTCGGCGGACAATCCGGTGGCGCGGCACAGCATGGCCCGCGTCTCGTCCATTTGCTGGGTGATGCGGGTGCGCTGCGCCTTCTGACGTTCGTAGTCGCGTTCGAGACGATGCAGCTCGCCGTCCGCCGCGGAACGGGCCGAGACCGCTCGGTCTCGCGTCTCGTCCAGTTCCTGCGCCCGCCGGTCATACAGACGGGTGAAGTCCACCGCGGCGATGCGACGCTCCGTCCATGCACGCTCGTTCCCGGGCATCGTCTCACCGATCGACTCGAATCCGGCGCCGATCCGCCCGCGGTTCGTCGTCGCATCGGCGAGCGCACGTCGCGCCTGTTCGAGTTCCATCTCCATGCGGGCGAGGTTGCCGCCGTCCAGTCCTCTGATGCGGTCCCTGATGGCGTCGATGCCCGCGCGGATCTTCTCGCCGTTCCGGTATGCGGCTTCGGCCGCCGCCTGATGCTCGCGATGCTCGCGTTCGTCGAGGGGCAGCCGCGCGGCGACTTCGCCGGCCATCCGCGTCAACGCCCAGCGGCGTATCGCCGCCGACCCCTCCTCGCGCTCCGGATCCACCGGGTCGAGTGTCCGGACGCGCCGGCACGCGGCATCGTAGGCGTCGCACGCGTCCCGGATACCCGTGAGCGCCGTCACGCGTTTCGCTTTCCGTTCCATCTCGTTGAAGTTCGCCTCATAGCGGTCGTAGTCGTCGACGGTGTCCCGCGCCAACCCCAGAGCCTCGGGCACGCCGAGCACGCCTTGTTTGAAGATGTCGTCGAGCCGCGACGGCGCGTCGGCCGACTGGATCTTGTGCAGCAGTCGGCATGCCTCCTCGCTCAGTCCCATCGTGGTCCAGATATGCTCATGGAACGCGTCGGCGCTGGTGAAGGTCTCGCATCCGGGATACGTGTCCTTGATCTGCGTGGACGTGAATGGATGGTCGCGGTAGACGTCCATGAGACGCGGGTCGATCGGCTCGCCCCATGCCGCATATTGGCGTTTCACGTCGCCGCGGCCGTCGCCCGCCATCAGATAGAGGAATTTGGCGCACGACAGCGTCTGTCCGCTGGTGGCGTTCACGTAGGTGTCGACGATGGCTCCCCATACGGATTGCGGGGCGCCATTGTCGTCGCGGCCGCGCAGGTAGATCGGCTCGTCGCCGCCCGCGGTGCTGCCGACGCCGATCATGCCGCGCAGGTACGTGTAGTCGCTACGTTCGGATCGCCCCGAATTCGATGCCTTGTTGAACGGTGTGCCGGTCGGGTACAGCAGTGAGATCTGCGCGTCCACGAGTGTGGATTTGCCTGATTCGCTGGCTCCGGCGAGCAGGGTCACGGGCAGTTTCCGATCGGTGGAGGGGCTGAATTCGTGGTAGCCCTGATACGAACCCCAGTTGACGAGCCGGCGGCTTTCCAGCATCCACCGGTCGGCGATCATCGGCAGTTCCCTGACGCTCATGCCCGCTCCTCCTCTTCCGTGTCGATGCCGGGTGCGGCGGCTTCGTCCGCGCCGTCATCGACGGCCGTTCCGTCGTCCGCGGTCCCGTCGTCGTCCGCGGCGGCGATGCCGAGCCATGCGTCCGCCAGCCCCCGGTCGAGCACGACGGGGACGAGCGGCGTGATCCGATACATGGCGTCATCGTCGGTAGTCGCCAGATAGCCGTAGGTGACCATCGTGTTGACGAGTGTGCCCACCTGTTTGAGCACACCCTCCTCGTCGTTGCTCGCGGCGAGGTACCCGGCTCCGGTGGCGAGCGCGGCGCGCATCTCGTCGAAGCCGACGATCCATTGGGCTTCCGGAACCCGCATGTTCTCGTATTCGAGCACTCTGATGCGCAGGAACGCGAGCAGGGCGGCCTCCTCGCGCCTGAGGCTGGTGCGCGTCTTGAGCGAGCGCAGCGCGACGTCGGGCCCGGTGACGGGCGTCGCGTACATGATGCGGTGGCGTTCGTCGTCGACGAGTTCGAGCATGTCGTTATTGAGCGAACGGATCACGGCGTCGCGGTTGTCGTTGACGAGATCGTACAGTTCGCCGCCGATGTACCGTTCTCGTTTGAGCGCGATGGCGGCCCGGCGGGCATCGGCGCACATGTCGCCGCGGTCCCCTTCGAACAGCGCGCCGGTGTTGGTCGTCTCATCCGCGATTGCGTCCATGGTCGTGTCCATGATCATCCTTCCTCCATGATGGCGTCGAGCTCCTCCGCGTCGGCGGTCAGTGTGCGCGTGCGCCAATCGCGCGGACTCCCGTCGATCGTCACGCAATGCCAGACGGCGTCGCCGCTCCCCTGCCCGCCGATCGCGCCGAGGAATCCGACGAGTTCGCTTTCACGCCGATCGCCGTCCGGCAGCCGGTTGAAGCTGGCGGCGACGTCGATCCGGTCGCCGTCCATCACCGGCTTGCGCCGGATGAGCGCGATCATGCGGCGCAGACGCGGACCGCCGTTGTCGATCAGCGTCTTCAGGTCGACGCGCGGCCCGTCGGTGTCCGCCGTACCGGCGTCCAGCCTTGGAGAGGCCGAACGCGTCATCGGTCTGGCGGGCCGCGTAGGCAACGGGGCGAGTCGGACTCCGGCGGTATCGGTGTCATAGGGCCTGCCGTCGCCGCCCTGATGAGCCTTCGCGTCGGCGTTGACGGCCGCGTACAGTCGGTTGAGCCGGGTCAGCATGGATCGGTACCGGGTGTCGGTCTGCTGGCGTACGAGCCTGCCGATCTCCTCGTTGGAGACGCGCATCTGGGCGCGTACCGCCTCGATGCCCGCATAGATGTTGGCGAGCTCCTCCCGTACCTGCCCCAGCAGGGCCGCGGATTCGTCGGCGAGATAGGGGGTTCTCGCGATGGCGCGCATCGCCTCGTCGATCTGCTGACGGCCTTCGTCGGTGATGATCACCTGGAAGGCGTCCTCGAACCGTCGCCCCATGTCGGATTCGCCGAAGTTCGCACGGTATCCGGAGTCGTAGGCGCCCAATATCTCGTCGACGCCCATGTCGCCGGCCTGCATGCGGCGGCGGAGCGCGTCGCCGTTGTCCCGTTCGGCGAGCACGAGTTCGCGCAGGTCGATGGGCACGCCGCGCAGCGTGTTGTGGATGACGGCGATGATGTCCTCCACCTGCGATGCGTCGAGCTCCTCGTTCCGCAGCCCCTGTTGGATGCGTTTGATCTCGTGCTTGCGCTCCTTGATCTCGCGGTTGAGCAGTCGCACACGTTCGCCGGGGTCGGCGGTCAGCCGCATACGGGCGTGCTCGACCTCCATGATGATGCTGTTGGCCTGCGCTCCCGACAGGGTGCGGGACTCGTCTTCCAGCCGCCCCAGCGCCTCGATGGCACGATGGGCGCGCGCGGTCAGACGGTAGAGGAACCGGTGCGATGCGGCATCATGCGAGTTGGCGAGCCAGGCGTAATCCCCCTCCCCCTCGCGGGTCAGGTCGACGAGCACGCGGTGCGCCGCCTCGTTGAACGTCCGATCTGGTTCCGGCGTGTACTCGCCGATGTCGGCGAGCGCGGCAAGCCCCTGCGCGAACCGCTCCTCCAGCGTCTCACGCGGCAGTTCGCCGGTCAACGGGTCGAACGCCGCCTTGAGCAGCGCGACGTACAGGCGTGAGTTGCGGCGCAGCAGCAGCCTGAGCACGCCGGTCTCATAGACCGATCTCAGCCGTTCCATCTCACGCCGCGCATCTCCCATGGCACACCTCCCTGATGCCGTCGCCAGCCATTCCCTGCGAGACGGGACCTTGACGGCCCCGCGTCTCACCTAGAAGCTAACACAGTATGTTGGCAATCGCGTAAGGGTTGGCATGATCTGATGTAATCATGTTTCTTACGTTGTCCTTTAGGACACGCACGCTCATCGGAGAGTGCATTTGCCTTGCTTTGTGAGGTTCATGTGTCTCACTGGCGCTACTGCAAGCGCCTCTATCCCCTTCACGTAGACTTGCGTGTCGGGGATTACCTTTCTCATGATGTTTGCCGCGCCGTTGACGTCCGCGTTCCACTGGATGCCGTTCCCGGCTTGGTACAGGCCTCGTTTGATTCGTCGTCCGGAATATTCCAGACCGTCGGTCCTGCCATGGGTTCCGATTCGGTCATGGTCCAGAAAAGACGCCTTGCCGGTATAGGACTCCTCGGTTTCCGTAACGGGGATTCCTAGTTCATTGAGCTTGTATGCGAGTGCGTCAATGATGCGTCGGAACGGCAGTTGTACGAATTTCTGGTTGGTTACGGCTCCCATGTTCGCGTTTTGCTTCCAATCCTTGTTCAAGCCGATGATGACTCGGCTGACGCCGATGGAAGCTAGATAATTCGCGGTGAACGTGGTGACGTTGCCTATCAGCCAGTCCAACTGGTGCTTGCGCTTCAGCGCGATGCGGCGCATTCGTCTGGTGTGGCGGGTGGCTCTCGGATCCTGTGTCAGCCTGTCATGGCGGGTTTCCTTTCGTACTTGTTCCACGGTTCGGTACCGGCTGTTCGGCAGCCGGTATTGCGCCGCCAGCGAGAGCTGGTTCATGGAATGGCAACGGTTGTACCATTGGTTCAAAGCCTTGAACGGGCCTCCTGTTATGAGGAACGGCGTATACCGTGGGTCGTTGACAAACACGGCGATTAGGTTTTCGACACCAAGGTCGATTGACGCGTATCTGCCGTTGTCCGGGACCGTCTCATACGGCAGTGGCTCTTCCTTGTATATGGCGTGTATGCGATACCCGATGCCGAGGGGCTGGATGCGAATCATGGTCACGTCTCGCATCCGCGTGTACACGCGTAGATTGAGGTCCTTCGGACAGACCGTCTGCTCCCATAGTTGCAGGTCCGAATGCCATATCGGGTTGCGGGAAATCGTGTCATATGGGAACGTGACCGTATGCATCCCGTCCTTGCTCAGGTATTTCGGGATGCGCACGCTCGTTCTCCGTTCCGGAAGTTTTCCCGTTTTGAGTTTCCGATGCAGTGCGAAGAACGATTTGAACGCACGTCCCACCTCCCGCACGATCTCGCCGCTCACCTTCGCCGGCAAAGCACGGTAGTCGGGATTGTTCTCCCGGACGAATCGGACACGTTGCGTCTGCCACGAATCCATTCTCTGTTCGTCGTCGAAGAACCGCTGCCGGTGGTCGTACAGGCACGCGTTATATAGGTTCTTCGCCAGATGGCATAGTCTCCCGTATGTTTCGGCGGACGGATTCGTGGCGGAAACATACGTGGTCTCATCGCGTTTCAGAAGACGGTCATTCACTGCAGCCCCCAGCCTCTTCCAGCAGTCGCCTCGCCTTCCCGTTACCCCGGCGCCTGCCATACAGTTTCGCCATGAACGAGTAGAGGATCGCACTCAAATCCTCCATGAGGTCCGATGTGTCGTCCTCGGCTTTGTTCATTACCACGATTTCCATATTCTTCAATCGGGCTATCTGCTCCAGATACGGGTATCCGAACCGGGTCAGCCGGTCCTCGTGCTCCACGACCAGACGGGCGATAGGCTCATCCGATGAGAGCAGGGCGGACAGTTTCGGCCGTTGCGCGTTCACTCCCGAACCGACTTCCTTGATGATCTGGTCCACCGTCCACCCGTTCGCGTTGCAATAGGCGACTATCCGCTGCGCCTGATACTCCAAATCGGTTTTACGCCGCGACGCGTTCGACACCCGCGCATAGACGACGGTCTTCCCCTGAGTCTGCTGCTCACGATCTCGGTCGATGCGGTCGAAAACGTCGTCGGGAACGATGATGCTTCCACGGGGTACGGGCTGGTATGCCCCCGGAATCAAACCGTTCGCATACCAACGTTTCGCGGTGGTCCAGTCCACCCCGCAACGGCGAGCGTATTCAGAAAGCTTCATACCATATATTATACCTTAAAAATCAAAAAATGTATTATCATGTATGAAAACACCAGAAAACACGACAATTAATCAAAGCACGCCCGCATGGACCGGCATATCAGGTGCGGTTTCCTGCCGGCACGGCGTGTCGCGCATGACTGCCGACAGCCCGGCGATATCGAACGCCCGTGGCCCCGATCATGCGGATAGGTCGATCACGCGATCGCACCATCCGGCGACGAGCTCCTCGTCATGGGTGACGACCAGCACCGCCGTACCGCGACGGGCGGTCTGCCTCAGCAACGCACCCACCTGCTCCATATGGAATCGGTCGAGCCCGCTGGTCGGTTCATCCAACACGAGGAGCCGTTTGCCGCACATGAGCGCCGCGCCGATCGCCACACGCTGTTTCTGGCCGCCGGACAGGCTCATCGGATGCCGGTCGGCGAACGCGGCGAGGTCGAGGTCGGCGAGCAGACCGTTTCGACGTCCCGCGAGCTCCGAATCGGACGGGTCCATGCCGAGCGTCAGCTCCTCGCGCACGCTGTCGGAGAACAGCTGGTGGTTGACGTCCTGCATGACGAGGAATCCCGCACGCATGAGGTCGTGGGGCCGTGCCGGAACCCCATCCAGAAGGACACGGCCGGAAAGCGGGCGCATCAATCCGGTGAGCGTGCGCACCAGCGTGGTCTTGCCGCATCCGTTACGCCCCATCAGCCCGACGATCTCGCCGCATCTCAACGTCAGATCGGGCACCGGACGCGAGAATCCATCCCGCATTTCGCCATCACGTCTCCGCCACGGCAGGCGGCTCGGTCGACCGTATCCGACGACGAGCCCGCCCGTGCGCAGCAGCACGCCTCCACCCGGACCGCCGCCCACGGGACCGCCGTCCATCGGGTCGCCGCACGCCGGCGGAAGGGATGCCAGCCGCGCGACCTCGCGCCGGCAGGGTTCCAGATCGAGTGCACGCAGTCCCATGGCGGCGACGCGCTCCGGCGGCAGGGAGAGGAATTCGTCGGCCGCGTATTCGCGTACGATGCGGCCCCGCTCGCACAGCAGGTAGCGGTCGGCGACGCCGTTCAGCCAGGCGAGGCGATGCTCCGCGACGAGGACCGCGACGCCCTCGTCCTTCAGACGGCGGACCGCCGCACGCATGTCGTCGATCGCCGCGGCATCGAGGTTGCCCGTCGGCTCGTCCATGACGACGAGCCGGGGCCCCAGCACCGTCGCCGCGGCGACGGCGATGCGCTGCCGTTGCCCGCCGGACAGCCGGAACACGCTGCGCCCGAGCAGACCGGTCACGCCGAACCGACGCGCCACGTCCTCCACGCGCCGGTTGATTGCTCCGGCGGGCATCCCCATGTTCTCGCACGGGAAGGCGAGCTCGTCGGTGGTGTCCGCGTTGAAGTACTGCGTCTTCGGGTTCTGGAACACGCTTCCCACCGACGGCGTGAGCCGGTCGATCGGATCATGCGCGGCATCGACGCCGCACACGGAGGCATCGCCTGCGAAGTCGCCGTGGAAGAAGGAGGGTACAAGACCGTTGACGACGCGGGTCAACGTGGTCTTGCCGCATCCGCTCGCACCACACAGGACGACGCACTCCCCCGCCCGGACGGTCAGGGACACGTCGTCCAGCGAGGTCTGTTCGGCGGAGGCGTAGCGGAAGACGACGTCACGCACGCATACGGGATCGACGCTCATCCGACCACCCCCGCGATGTCGAGTGCGAGCGGCGCGGCGCACGCGGCCATGACCGCCCAATCGGCGACGGTCATGCGAATCGTCGTACGCGAGGTATGCGCGCCGTCACGCCCCAGTCCCTTCGTCAATGCCGCGACGGACAGATCCTGAGCGACGATGGTCGCGTTCATCAGCAACGGCACCAGCACGTATTCGAGCGTACGCGCCGGATGGCGCAGCACGGCGAAGCGTCCTGACACGAGTCCGCGCAACGCCATCGCGTCGCGGATGGCGCGATAGTCCTCGCCGACGGTCGGGAAGAACCGGATGATCACGACGCATGGCACGACCACCGCCTCGGGGACATGCATGCGTCGCATCGCGCAGACGAACGCGCTGGCCGACGTGGTCGTGAACGCGTAGGCTCCGGTGATGAGGCACGGCAGCATCATCGCGGCCCCGACGGCGAGCGCGGCGACGACATGCAGCCACGGCATGCCCAGAGCCTGGGGATCAAGCGAGCCGAGCGCGAGCGCCAGGGAGTACAGGAGCGCGAAGCGGGTGGCCATGCGCCACCGCCCCGCGGCGAGCGGCGGCACAAGAAACAAGGCGACCGTGACCGCCTGCGTGAGTGTGGCGACGTGGAAGAACAGCATGAGGTTGGCGAGCAGCAGCAGCGCCAGTTTCGCACGCGGGTCGAGGTCGCGTGCGGCCATCAGACGACGCCGGCCTTCGCGAAATGCTTGGCGCACAGGCGCTGGCCGAACCACCCGCCGAGAATCGCGCACACGAGGATCGCGATCATCGACGCGGCGAACGTGCCCATGGTGATGTTGGCGAACACGCCGTCGATGTACGCCGCATCCTTGCCGCGCGCCTCAAGGCTCGCCACGTAGGCGTCCTTCATGAACCACAGCGGCAGGATGGGGCCGGTCAGACCGTAGGAGAACACGATGTACGAGACGAGCAGCGCCGCCTTGCCGCGGTATGCGCCGGCGCGTGCGATCAGGTCGGCGGCGACGGGGAAC
Source organism: Bifidobacterium sp. LH_417 (assembly GCF_056357035.1). Classification (NCBI taxonomy): domain Bacteria; kingdom Bacillati; phylum Actinomycetota; class Actinomycetes; order Bifidobacteriales; family Bifidobacteriaceae; genus Bifidobacterium; species Bifidobacterium sp. LH_417. The sequence continues at coordinate 46,040 of NZ_JBKEVI010000011.1, read as the reverse complement.
ACGACGCTCGCAACGAACGAGAGCACGAAGTGGCCGGAGACGAACAGGAACAATCCGATCACGAGGCCCATCACCGTGATGCCGCCGAACTTGGGCGTGCGGGCGGCGGCGAGCATGAACACGGGCCCGGAGATCAGCGCGGCGATCGCCGGCAGGAAGATCGAGCCGAAGCCGCCGGTGAACAGGGTGCTGACGAGGGTGGCGACGCACACCATCACGAAATACAGGGCGGCGAACACGCCGATCGAAACGAGGTCGGGCACGCCGAGCCGCGAAGAACGTGGCGTATCGGATGATGAAGCGGGCACCGGCGCGGATGCGACGGGGGCGGTCGGGGTCGTGTCGTGGGCCATAGGTCTCCGTTTCCTTGCGATGGGCGTTATCAATGTACCGGCGACTTGCACGGTTGGCAATACCCTGCAGCGAAATATTGCGTCATCATCATGTCGATTGACCGGTTTTCAGTCTGCATTCAGCCGTTATGCACCGAGTTATGCACATTCATGCACATCGCCCACAGTCGATTTGCATACGAACCGAAGGCGCGGCATGGTGGTGACCAACGGCGAACAACGCAGGTTCGCCGGCGGCAACGTAGGCCGCACATCGGGGAGAGGAGCGACATCATGTCGGAAGAGATCATCGCTGAGGGGAACACATCCGTGGAATCCTGGGTACGTCGGTTCCGGGAGAACATCGACAGGCAGTACGTCTCGAACAGTCAGGTGGACAGGGGCGCGACGCTGCTCGCAACGGTCGCGCGCATGGCCATCGAACGCGGATACGCCATCGCGGAACCATCCACGACATTGTATGACGAGGCGAAGCGATCCAAATGGCCGTGGCCCCATCTCATCGTACGTGGCGCGGACGGGTTCATGTCGTCGTTCCACCTGGCGGAACTGTCGAAGCCCGGGACCGCGCCGAAACCCCGCACATTGGCGGGCGTACCGAAAAGCGACGACCCTCAGTGGATCGAGGAGCGCTCCCGCGAGTTCGAGCCGACCGGCATGCTGTCGCTCCGGGTCAACGGAGACCGCCCGTTCGCACGTCAACGCTCCCTGCGCGATACCGTGAACTCGCGGATCGACGAGCGTCTCGACACGCTGTTCGACGGATTGCACGACGAGATCGCCGTCTCGCACGAACGCGCCGAAGCGGACCGCAGACGCGAAGTGACCATCGGCCAGGCGCAACGGGAGTGCCGCGGCGAACGCCTCTATACGGCGCTGTGCGAGGAGGTGCAGTTGCACGGGATGCTGGAAAGCCAACGCTCCTATCTCGATCTGGTCGAGCAGCGGCTGCGGCGCATCGACCCGGACCGTCTGATGGACGCGTCCGACGACATCGAGATGATGCGTCGCCGCATCGACGCGCGCGATCCGCTGACGACGGGCGGCGTCGACTGGCTGGATCAGCCCGAACCGACCGATCTGGACATCTACGAGTACATGCATCGGGACCAGTTCGGCACCACGTTCGACCGTGACGGATCGTACCGTGACCGCACGCGCAGACCGCCGCGCCGGACCATGCCGTCGATCGGCAACGGAGGGTTCTTCGACTAGCCGGACATGCCGGATCGGCCGGCTATCAGCCGGCTACTCCTCGGCGACGAGCTCCAGATAGGAGTCGTTCCACAGGTCCTCGTCGCCGTCGGGCATGAGCAGCACACGCTCGGGGTTGAGCGCCTGGACGGCGCCCTCGTCGTGGGTGACGAGCACGATCGCGCCCTCGTACTTGGCGATGGCCTTGAGGATCTCCTCGCGCGAGGCCGGGTCGAGGTTGTTGGTGGGCTCGTCGAGCAGCAGCACATTGGCGCGCGACGTGACGAGCGTGGCGAGCGCGAGACGGGTCTTCTCGCCGCCGGAGAGCACGCGCGCCGGCTTCATCGCGTCGTCGCCGGAGAACAGGAACGAGCCGAGGATGGAACGCGCCTGCGTGTCATTGAGTTCGGGGGCGACGTGCGTGAGGTTTTCAAGCACGGTGGCGTCGAGGTCGAGCGTGTCGTGCTCCTGCGCGAAGTAGCCGATCTTGCAGCCGTGGCCGTAGTCGACGGAGCCGGTGTCGGGCTGTTCGATGTGGGCGAGCAGGCGCAGCGTGGTGGTCTTGCCGGCGCCGTTGTAGCCGAGGATGACGACGCGGGAGCCCTTGTCGATGGCGAGGTTGACGCCGGCGAACACGATGTTGGAACCGTACGCCTTGGAGATGTCCTTCGCCATGATCGGCGTCTTGCCGCAGGGCGCGGGTTCGGGGAAGCGGATGTCCGCCACCTTCTCCTTCTTCTGCGCCTCCGAGGTGTTCTCGAGGAGCTTCTCGGCGCGACGCATCATGTTCTGCGCGGCGACGGCCTTCGTGGCCTTGGCGTGCAGGCGGATGCCCTGCTTCATGAGGCGTTCGGCCTTCTTCTCGGCGACCTCGCGTTCGCGGCGGCGACGCTCCTCGTCGACGACGCGCTGGTGCAGGTACGCCTTCCAGCCGAGCGAGTACATGTCGATCTGGCCGAGCTGGGCGTCGAGGTGCCACACCTTGTTGACGACCTCGTCGAGCAGTTCGGTGGAGTGGGAGATGACGAGGAACCCGCCTTCGTATTTCTTCAGGTAGCCGCGCAGCCATTCGATGGAGTCGGCGTCGAGGTGGTTGGTGGGCTCGTCGAGGATGAGCGTGTCTGCGTCGGAATAGAGGATGCGCGCCAGTTCGATGCGTCGACGCTGCCCGCCGGAGAGCGTGCCGAGCGGCCGCTCCATGACCTCCTGGGGCAGGCCGAGCGAGGAGGCCATGGCGATGGCTTCGGATTGGGCCGCATAACCGCCGGCCTTGTCGAAGTCCTGCATGGCCTTGTCGTAGCGGTTCATGGCCTTGGTCATCACATCCGGATCGGGGTCGGTCATCTCCTTTTCGGCCTTGCGGATGCGGCTGATGATCGAGGCGATGTCTCGCGCACTCATCATGCGGTCGAGCGCGGTCTGTTCGGGGTCGGCGGCGTGCGTGTCCTGCGGCAGGTAGCCGAGTTTGCCGGAGACGCGCACCTTGCCGGAGGTGGGCAGCATGTCGCCGGTGATGACGCGCGTGAGCGTGGTCTTGCCGGCGCCGTTGCGGCCGACGAGACCGATCTTGTCGCCTTTGGCCACGTGGAAGTCGCACGGGTGCAGCAAGGTCCTTGCGCCGATCTGAATCTCCAGACCCTGTGCATCGATCGCCATGTCGTCTCACCCGTCGCTTTCCGTGTCATGTTGCCGTGGATTTTGCCAACGAACACTATAACGGACGGGATGCCCGCTGCCGGGCGCGTCACTCGGCCGCCGCCGCGGCCTCCTTCACGCATCTGAGCGCGTTGAGCGTGCGCGGGTAACCGATGTAGGGCATGCACTGCGAGACGACGGCGATGAGGAACGCCTTGTCGTTGCCGACGGCGATGTTGGCTTTCGCGTGGGCGGTCAGCTGCGGCTCGCATCCGCCTTGCGCGGCCAGATAGCACAGGGTGATCATCTCGCGGTGGCGGGTGTCGAGCCCGGTGCGCGTGTAGTAGTCGCCGAAGCAGTTGTCGGCGAGCCATTTGTTGATGTGCCGCGTGTCTTCGGGGCCGGAATGTGCGAACCCACGCATTCCCTCGCCGAAGATCTCGATCTGCTTGGCCTCACCGGCGGCGGCGCGCGTGTCGGCGGTGACGGTCGCCCTGCCTTCAAGCGGCAGGCCGACGCCTTGGTCGGCGAGCACGTCGTTGGTGATGGTGAGGAAGGGCAGCACGCGCCCGAAGCCGCAGTAGGCGACCGCCTGATAGACGATCTCCTTGGCCTGGGCCGGGGTCACGCCGCTTTTCAATGCAACGGGCAGCAGCATCCCGTAGGCGTCCGTGGCCTGACTGCCGATGAGCGTGGCGAGGATCGCCATGGAACGCGTGGCGTCGTCGAGGTCCGGATGGTTCGCACCCGGCTCGTGCACGACCTCGTCGTAGGCGAAGGCCGAGAACAGGTCGATGAATTCGGGGTCGCACTGGGCGAGCGTGGGTTTGCCGTCGGCGAACAGTCCGCCGTTCCTTCTGCCGAACATGGTCCGTTCCTTCCCGCCCGGCCGCGACGGCCGGGCCTGTCTCATGCGCTCGGGGTTCCGTTTGCACGCCGCCGGCGCCGTATCGCCATACAGGATAGGGGCCGGCGGCCTTCGCGGTCAAATGCCCGAAACCGCATGATGGGGCATACGGGGCGGGCATGGCGGCGCGACTACACTGGTGGGTAGCCCGCGAGCCGCCGCCGGCGCGCCCTGTTCCGACGGCGCGCACAGGAGGGCGGACGGAACCTAGGAGGTCGCCATGGATACACCGAACGATGAGGAACGCCGCGAGGTCCTGCTGCACAGCGCCTTCACGGCCGCGGATGTGCGCGCGATGGAGCGTCCGCTGCTCGACGACGGGGTGCCGCTGATGCGCATGGCGGCGAACGCGGCCGCGCATACGGCCGCGAGGATGCTCGACGACGAGGGCGTCGATATCGAGGATGCGGTCGTGACGCTGCTCGCCGGCGGCGGCGACAACGGCGGCGACGGACTGTTCGCCGCGGCGCTGCTCGCCGAGGAGGGCGCCCAGGTGAACGCCGTGGCGGTGGGCCGCTCCCTGCATGACGAGGGGTTCGCCGCGTTCGTACGTGCCGGCGGCAAGGTGCTGGTGCTCGACCCCGACGCCGAGATCCCCGGCTGCGCATCCGGTTTTTCTGCGGGAGAGGCCGGCGAGCGTCTGCAGGCGGCGGTCCGTGTGGCGCGCCGTTCGCATCTGGTCATCGACGCGATGACCGGCATCGGGTTGAACGGTCCGCTGCGCGGAGTGCCCGCCGCGGTCGCCGCGGCGCTCGGCCTGCCCGCGGCGGACGCGCGCGGCGGCGACGGCCCGCTCCCCGACCGTCCGGCGCTGCCGGGTCGCGAATCGGACGGGGAGCTGCCGATGGTGCTCGCCATGGATACGCCGTCCGGTGTGGGCGTGGACGATGGCTCGCTGACGGGCGCCTACATCCCGGCGGATGAGACCGTGACGTTCGGCGCGATGAAGCCGTGCGCGATATTGCCTCCGGCGACGTTCGCCTGCGGTCGCATCACACTGGCGGACTTCGGCTTCGATCTGGACGGCGCGACGCCGCTCGTCGAGGCGACGGATCGGGAGTCGGCGTCCGAGGCGGTACGGCTTCCCCGTGTCGGCGACGCGAAATACTCGCGCGGCGTGGTCGGGCTGGTCACCGGCTCGTCGCGCTACCCCGGCGCTGCGGTGCTGACCGCGAGGGCGGCGGCGCGCACGAACGTGGGCATGGTGCGCTACCTCGGCCCGGAACGTGCGCAGGACATGGTGCTCGCGGCATTGCCTGAGGCGGTGCTCGGCAAGGGGCACGTGCAGTCGTGGGTGGTCGGTTCCGGCGTGCCGGCGGGCGATGATGCCGGCGATGACGTGCAGCGCGCGACGATCGCCGCGTTGCTCGGCCATTACGCCGCCGACGCGCAGGACGCGTCGTCGATGCCGCCGATCGTCGTGGACGCGGGCGCGCTCGACCTGCTGCCGGAGCGCGTCGTGCCACAGGTGGTGATCACGCCCCATGCGGGCGAATTGGCGCGCCTGTTGGGCGTCGCCGCGGCGCAGGTCGAGGTCGAACCGCTGCGTTGCGCCCGTCAGGCGCAGGACCGCACCGGCGCGACCGTATTGCTCAAGGGGGCGGCGACGATCGTGGTGGGCGAAGGCGCGCGCGTGCTGGTCGCGGGCGCCGCGCCGGCATGGCTGGGCACGGCCGGGGCCGGCGACGTGCTGGCCGGCATGACCGGCGCGCTGCTCGCCCAGATGGATACGGACGCCGCCGTGGACGACGTGGACGACGAGGAGCGCGCGGGCGACGGTCCCTCGCCCGCGCCGTACGATCCATGGACGGTCGCGCGCACGGCCTCGGCCGCCGCATACCTGCACGGCTCCGCGGCGGCGATCGCCTCGGAATCGGAGCAATGCGGCTGGGAGCCGCCGGAGCTGTTCGGCATGAACGCGAGCCGTCAGCGCTTCGACACGTTGGGCCATCCGATCGTCGCCTCCGACGTGATCGCTGCGATACCCGACTCGTTGGCGGACGCCATCGCCTGACGACATGGGCCCCGCATGGGAGGATTCCCGGCGGGGCCCGTTCATTTAGTTTATGGGGAGTCTGCGGTCAGTCGGCGGCGCCGGTGACGTCGAGACGGTACCCCATGCCCGTTTCGGTCTTCAGATAGCGCGGATGCGCCGGGTCGGGCTCGATCTTGCGGCGCAACTGGGAGACGTACAGGCGCAGGTAGCCGGTGTCCTTGACATGGCTGGCGCCCCAGATCGTGGTGAGCATGTCCTGCCGGGTGACGAGCTTGCCCGCGTTGCGCACGAGCACCTCCAGCACCTTCCATTCGGTGGGCGTGAGCTTGACGCGCACCTGCCGCCCCTGACGCCCACGGAACACCGCACGCGCGTTGAGGTCCACGGTCACGTCGCCGAATGCGACCGTCGGAGATTCGCTTTCCGCGGCGTTCTCCAACGTCACGCGACGCAGCAGCGCGCGGATGCGGGCGAGCAGCTCGTCGATCGAGACCGGCTTGGTCACGTAGTCGTCGGCGCCGGCGTCCAGCGCGGCGACCTTCTCACGTGCGTCGGTACGGCCCGAGACGACGAGGATGGGGGCCTCAGTCCATCCGCGCACGCCGTGGATCACGCCCATGCCGTCCATGCGGGGCATGCCGAGGTCGAGCACGAACAGGTCGGGGTGTTCGCGTACCGCCACGGTGATGCATTCGACGCCATCACGGGCAGTCACGATGTCGTAGCCCTGTGAATGCAGGGTGATCTTCAACGCCTTGAGGAACTGCGGATCGTCGTCCGCCACCAGAATCTTCATCATGCATCCGCCTCCTTCATATCCGTCATATCCGTATGCTCCTCGGTCGCGGCATTCACCGGCCGGGGGGCGTCGTCCGCTTTCGTGTCCGCCGTCACGCCGTCATGGTCCGCGGGATCGTCCGAGCCGCCGCGCATCACGCCGTAGGTGATGAACCTGTCGAGTCCGCGCTCGTCGGAACGTCCGCGGCCCGGCAACGGCAGGATGACGTCCGAGACGGCGTCCGATACCTTCAACGTGTCCTGTTCGAGGATATCCGCCGGATTCGGCAGCTCGTCCTTCGGTATCGGCTGGCCCGCCTCCAGCGAGGCGCCCGCGGCGCGCAGGGTGATGACGATGGTGAGCCCGCCGCCGGGCGTGTCCTCGGGCGATATCGAACCGCCCATCGATTCCACGAACCCCTTCGACAACGCCATGCCCAGACCGAGTCCCGTGGTGTTGTCGGTGTCGCCGAGCCGATGGAACGGCAGGAAGATGTCGTCCTTGCGCGAGTCCGGCACGCCGGGCCCCTGATCGGCGACGCGGATCTCGACCACGCCGTTGAACGCCGAGGCGGCGATGCGCACGCGTCGGTCCTTCGGCGTGAAACGGAGGGCGTTGACCACCACGTTCGACAACGCACGGCGCAGCAGGGGCGGGTCGGCCACGACCAGCGGCAGATCCGGGGCGATGTCGAGGTCGACGCTCCACGGCCCGATGCCGAGTTCGTCGAACAGGGGGATGATGGTCTCGCCCACGTCGGTGGCGACGAGCGACAACGGCAGGGCGCCTTCGCGGATGCGCGACACGTCCAGCAGGTCGGTGACGAGTTTCGTGAGCTGCTTGAGTCCGTTGGACGCGACCGACAGCAGATCCTCGCGGTCGCGGTCGCTCATCGTGGCGCCCATGCGCTCGAGTCCCGAGACCGCCGCGGTCGCGGAGGCGAGCGGACGGCGCAGATCGTGGCTCACCGCGTTGAGCAGGCCGGTGCGGACGCGCTCGGCCTGTGCGAGCGGACCGATTTCGCTGGCCTTGCGTTCCAGGTCGTTGTGCTCGAGCACGGTCTCGATCTGGGAGAGGATCGCCATGAGCATACGCTGGTCGGAGGCTTCGATGGATCTGCCGTAGAGCTTGAGCGCGGGGCCGTGCTCGTCATGGGCGATGGTCTCGGGCTCTTCGACGGACGCGCCAGCCGCCTGGTTCCCGTCGGAATCCTTCGCGGGCGCGGGCTCCCCGTCGGAGATGATGATGCGGCCGTCCTGCACGACGCGCACGCAGTCGAATCCGAACGCCTCGCGCGTGCGGTGCACGATCGCCTCCAACGGGTCGTCGCTGCGCAGCACCGAACCGGCCACGGAGGCGAGGATCTCCGACTCCGCGCTGGCGCGCTGGGCCTGCCTGGTGTGGGAGTCGGCCCTGTCGACGACGGCGGAGACGATGAGCCCCACGACGATGTACAGGATGATGGTGGCGACATCCGACGCGTGCATCACATGGAGCGTGCCCACCGGTTGCGTATACAGGAAGTCAAGCACGAGACCGCTGAGCAATGCGGACAGGGTGGCGGGGACGAAGCCGCCGATGACCGCGGCGATGACGACCAGCAGCTGGAGGATGAGCGCGTCGCGTTGGACGAACGCCATGGAGCTGAACGCCGACAACGCCCATGCGACGACAGGAACCGAGACCGCGGAGAACAGCAGTCCACCGATCGTGCGTCCCAGCGCCATGGGCGCGTGACGTCTCGACGGCATGCGGATGCTGGCCAGTCCCTTGTTGGCGAAGGTATGCGTGACGATATGCACGTCGATGTCGCCGGATTTCTCGATGATGCCGTTGGGCGTCGACGGCCTGCCCAGCCAGCGCGACAGCAGACCCCGTCTGGAGACGCCTACGATCACCTGGGTGGCGTTGTTGGCGCGCGCGAAATCGAGGAGGGCGTCGGCGATGTCCTCGCCGACGATCTGATGGAACGTGCCTCCGAGCTTCTCCACCAGGTCGCGCTGTTTGATGAGCAGCGCGGGGTTGGATCCGGCGAGACCGTCCTCGGGGGTGACGTGCACGGCGATCAGGTCGCCGCCGCCGGAAGCCCTAGCGACGCGGGCGCCGCGCCGCAGCAGCTGCTCGCCTTCGGGCCCGCCCGACAATGCGACGATGACACGCTCGCGCGTCTCCCATTTGGCTTTGATGTGGTGCTCGTCGCGGTATTGCTTGAGGGTCTCGTCGACGCGGCCGGCGAGCCATAGCAGTGCGAGCTCGCGCAGGGCCGTGAGGTTGCCGACGCGGAAGTAGTTGCTCAACGCCGCGTCGACGCGGTCCGGCTTGTACACGAGACCGGCGGAGAGTCGTTCGCGCAGTCCTTCCGGCGGAAGGTCGACGAGCTCGACGCGCGTGGCGGACCGCAGGACCTTGTCCGGCACGGTCTCCTTCTGCGTGCTGCCGGTGATGTCGCGGACCACGTCGTTGAGCGATTCGATGTGCTGCACGTTGATGGTGGTGATGACGTCGATGCCCGCATCGAGCAGGTCCATGACGTCCTGCCAGCGTTTCTCATGCACCGATCCGGGCACGTTCGTGTGGGCGAGCTCGTCGACGAGCGCGACCTGAGGGTGCCGTTCGATGACCTTGAACAGGTCCATCTCCTCAAGCCACATGCCACGGTAGCGGATGCGCCTGCGCGGCACACTCTCCAACCCCTCGGCCGCATGCTGCGTGGCCTTGCGGCCGTGCGTCTCCAACAGGGCTATGACGACGTCCTGCCCCTCCTCGGCGAGACGATGCCCCTCCTTGAGCATCGCGCAGGTCTTGCCAACGCCCGGAGCGGCGCCGAGCAGCACTCTGAACGATCCACGAGCCTCAGCCATATGCTTCCATTCCCCCGATCCCGTGCCGGTACCGCGTACTTCCCGATACCGACTGTATACGATGAACGCACCGAAGGGGTGACGGCGCAGCACTTCGCACCGTCACCCCTGTCGGTCATACGGCCGGACGTCAGTCGAGCTCGTCCAGCGCCAGATTCAGCGTGACCACGTTCACCGTGTCCTCGCCGACGAAGCCGAGACCGCGGCCGGTGGTGTTCTCACGCACCAGCTCCTCGACCTTCTCCTCGCTCAGGCCGCGCTCCTTGGCGACGCGCTTGACCTGGATGGCCGCGTACGCGGGGCTGATGGCGGGATCGAGGCCGGAGGAGGACGCGGAGACCGCGTCGGCCGGAACATCCTTGACGCTCACGCCCTCACGCTTGGCGATGGCCTTGCGCAGTTCGGTCGTGCTCTTGATGAGGTCCTCGTCGGCGTGGCCCTTGTTGGTGCCGGAGGACGCGGCCGCGTAGTAGCCCTGGTTGTCCTCGTCCTTGTTCGGGTCGGACGCGGCGGACGGACGCGACTGGAAGTACTGCGGCAGCGCGTCGCCGTTCTCGTCGGTGAAGGACTGGCCGATCAGCGAGGATCCGACGACCTCGCCCTGCGAGTTGGTGACCATCGAGCCGTTGGCCTTGTCGGGCATGCCGAGCTGGCCGATGCCGGTCATCACGAACGTGTACACGATCACGATGACGGTGAAGACCATCACGGCCTTGAACCCGGCCCAGTAGCTGCGCAGATTCAATGACATTGAGGATTTCATTGTTGCTCCTTATATGCCCTGCATCCGGTCAGAAGCCCGGGATGAGGCGGACGAACAGGTCGATAATCCAGATGCCGACGAACGGGGCGGCGATGCCGCCGAGACCGTAGATCGACAGGTTGCGGCCGAGGATCTTCTCGGAAGCCTCCGCACGGTACTTGACGCCCTTGAGCGCGAGCGGGATCAGCAGCACGATGATGATCGCGTTGAAGATGATCGCGGAGAGCACGGCGGACAGCGAGCTGTGCAGGCCCATGATGTTGAGCACGCCGAGGCCCGGGAACTTCTCCATGAACATGGCCGGGATGATGGCGAAGTACTTCGCCACGTCGTTGGCGATGGAGAAGGTGGTCAGCGCGCCGCGCGTGATGAGCAGCTGCTTGCCGATCTGGACGATGTCGATGAGCTTGGTCGGGTCGGAGTCGAGGTCGACCATGTTGCCGGCCTCCTTCGCGGCGGAGGTGCCGGAGTTCATGGCCACGCCGACATCGGACTGCGCGAGCGCGGGGGCGTCGTTGGTGCCGTCGCCGGTCATCGCGACGAGCTGGCCGTTGGCCTGCTCCTTCTTGATGTAGGCGAGCTTGTCCTCGGGCTTGGCCTCGGCGATGAAGTCGTCGACGCCTGCCTCCTTGGCGATGGCCTTGGCGGTCAGCGGGTTGTCGCCGGTGACCATGACGGTGCGGATGCCCATCTTGCGCAGGTCGGCGAAGCGCTCCTTCAGGCCCTTCTTGACGACGTCCTTGAGCTGGACGACGCCCAGCACCTTGACCTCGCCGTTGGCGTACTGCTCGGCGACGACGAGCGGGGTGCCGCCCTGTCCGGAGATGAAGTTGACCTTTTCGTGCAGGGCGTCGCGGACCTCGACGCTCATCGTGCCGCCTTCCTTGTCGATCCACGCCTCGACGGCGGAGGTCGCGCCCTTGCGGATGCGGTCGCCGTTCGGCAAATCGAGGCCGGACATGCGGGTCTCGGCCGTGAAGGCCACGTCCACGGCGCCCGGGACCTCGTCCAGATCGAAGCCTTCGGTCTTGGCGAGGGCGACGATGGACTGGCCTTCCGGGGTGGAGTCGGCCAGCGAGCTCAGAGCCGCGGCCTTGACCATCTCGGCGTGGTCCACGCCGGGGAGGGCGTGGAATTCGGAGGCCTGACGGTTGCCGTAGGTGATGGTGCCGGTCTTGTCGAGCAGCAGGGTGGTCACGTCGCCGGCGGCCTCGATGGCGCGGCCGGAGGTGGCGAGCACGTTGCGCTGGACCAGACGGTCCATGCCGGCGATGCCGATGGCGCTCAGCAGGGCGCCGATGGTGGTCGGGATGAGGCATACCAGCAGGGCGATCAGCACGGTCAGGCTCACGGAGGCGTCGACCGAGGAGGCCTGCGGGTTGATGCACAGCACGACGACCAGGAAAATGATGGTCAGCGAGCTCAGGAGGACGTCGAGCGCGATCTCGTTCGGGGTCTTCTGGCGGTTGGCGCCTTCGACCAGGGCGATCATCTTGTCGACAAAGCTCTCGCCGGGCTTCTGGGTGATGCGCACGACGATGCGGTCGGAAAGGACGCGGGTGCCGCCGGTGACGGACGAGCGGTCGCCGCCGGACTCGCGGATGACGGGGGCGGATTCGCCGGTGATGGCGGATTCGTCGACCGAGGCGATGCCGGAGATGATGTCGCCGTCGCCGGGGATGAGCTCGCCGGCGGCCACGACGACCACGTCGCCGAGCTTCAGGTCGGAGCTGGGGATCTCCTCGATGTATGCGGAGCCCTCACCCTTCTCCGGACCGCGCGCGTCGGGGTCGTTCTTCTCGTCGTATCCCTTGATGATATGCGCGGGGGTGGTGGTGCGGGTCTTGCGCAGCGCGTCGGCCTGCGCCTTGCCGCGCCCTTCGGCGACGGCTTCGGCGAGGTTCGCGAACAGCACGGTGAGCCACAGCACGACGGCGACGATCCACGTGAAGTAGACCGGCTCGCCGTTGGCGAGGGAGCCGTCGAAGATCTGGAAGATGCCAAGCAGGGTCAGGAACGCGGCGCCCACCCACACGATGAACATGACGGGGTTGTGCACCATGTTGCGCGGGTCGAACTTGCGGCACGCGTCCGGCAGGCTCTTGCCCAGCATGGCTCCGAGGGACTTGTTGTTCGATTGGTTGACGTCGCTCACGATGGAGTTCGCGTTGTTCGCGACGTCGTTGACAGTTGCGGAAGTCATATCACGCCACCAAACCTTCTGCCAACGGTCCCAGAGCAAGCGTCGGGAAGAACGTCAGCGCGGAAATCAGTACAATGACGAACACCAGCAGGACGACGAACAGGCCGTTGTCGGTCTTCATCGTGCCGGAGGTCTCCGGCACCTTGTCCTGCTTGGCGAGGGAGCCGGCCAGCGCGATCACGAGCGCGATCGGCAGGAATCGTCCGAGCAGCACGGCCAGGCCGAGCATGGTGTCGAGCCACGGGGTGTCGGCGGTGATGCCGGCGAAGGCGGAACCGTTGTTGTTGGCCGCGGAGGTGAACGCATAGACGACCTCGGAGAAGCCATGGCTGCCGCTGTTGTTGAGCGAGGTGTCGAAGATCGACTGGCGGGCGAACGGCACGGCGAAGCTCAGGGCGACGCCGGCGACGACCGTGATCGGCATGACGAGGAAGTACAGCGACGCCATCTTCATCTCGCGCGGGCCGATCTTCTTGCCGATGTACTCAGGCGTGCGGCCGACCATGAGGCCGGCGATGAACACGGCCACGATCGCCATCACGAGGATGCCGTACAGGCCGGCGCCCACACCACCCGGCGAAACCTCGCCGAGCATCATGTTGAGCATGTACATCATGCCGCCGAGCGCGGTGTACGAGTCGTGCATCGAGTTGACGGCGCCGGTGGAGGTGCTGGTGGAGGTCGTGCCGAACAGGCCGGACCACACGATGCCGAAGCGGGTCTCCTTGCCTTCCATCGAACCGCCGGTCAGCGTGGTGATCGGGTCGACGGAGAAGGACTCGGCCGTGACCACGAAGAAGAAGCTCGCGCCGAAGAGGATGACCATGGCGCCGAGCAGCGCGTAGCCCTGGCGGATGTCGCCGACCATGCGGCCGAAGGTGCGGGTGAGCGCCACCGGGATGCACAGCATGAGCAGGATCTCGATGAGGTTGGTCCACATGTTCGGGTTCTCGTACGGATGCGACGAGTTGGCGTTGAAGAAGCCGCCGCCGTTGGTGCCGAGCTCCTTGATGACCTCCTGGGAGGCGACCGGGCCCTGCATGATCTTCTGGGTGCCGCCGGCGACGGTGTTGACGTCGACGAAGCCCGCGAAGTTCTGCGCGACGCCGAGCGCGATGAGGACGACGCCCATGACGATGGCGATCGGCATGAGGATGCGCAGCGTGATGCGGGTCAGATCGACCCAGAAGTTGCCGATGGTCTCGGACTTGCGCCATGCGATGCCGCGCACCAGCGCGATCGCGACCGCGATGCCGACGGCCGCGGACACGAAGTTCTGCACGGTCAGGCCGGCGAACTGGACGGTGTAGCCGAGCGTGACGTCAGGCGAGTACGACTGCCAGTTCGTGTTGGTGACGAACGAGGCCGCGGTGTTGAACGCAAGCGGGCCTTCGACGTTCGGGAAGCCCAGCGAGAACGGCAGCCACTGCTGCACGCGCTGGAGCAGGTAGAGGACCAGGACGCTCAGCAGCGAGAAGCCGAGCAGGGCGCGCAGGTACGCCTTCCAAGTCTGGCCCTTCTTGGAGTCGACTCCGACGATCTTGTAGATCCACTTCTCGAAGAAGAAGTCCTTGTCGGACGTGACCACGTTGTACATGTAGTCGCCCAGCGGCTTGTAGATCGCCGCCAGGATGATGGCAATCAGCGCGAATGCCATGATCGCAAAAAGATATACCATGTGATGAACCTTTGTTCCCTAGACAGCTTCGATCAGAATTTCTCAGGACGGCACAGGGAATAGATCATGTAGGCGATTCCCGCCAGTCCCAGCACTACACCCAGCACGGTGAAGAACGTCATCATAGTTTGTCCACCCACTTTCCGAAGAGGTCGAACAGGACGAAGATGACAATCGTGCCCACTACATAGGCAACATCTACCCACCAGGGCATGTCTTTCTCCTTTCATCAAACAAACCCGACGGTGCTGCGCCCGCCATGTCGGCGGGCGCGACTGCGCCATCGGGTCATTGCGTCTTCAATGCTATGGATGATGTGAAGGAACGGAAACGGTTTTTACGGGTCCCATACGCCTACGTATATGCCCGACGGCGATTCGCTAACGGTTCGCTAACACGCCCGGTCCGGAGGGGACGGACCGACAGGGATCGGCGGATCCGATAGATTCCACCCCGCCCGTACACTGGTGCCGTATCCGTTTGACCTCATATCGATACGCCCCGCATATCGATACCTTATATATCAATCAAGGAGACGCCATGCACGACTCCCCCATCACCGACGTGATCTTCGACTTCTGCGGCGTGCTGTTCGACTGGAGCACGCGCGCCTGTCTGGCGGGGCGCTTCCCCGACGATGTGGTGGACGCGATCTGCGCCGACGACGACCCGCACGGTTTCTTCCGCTACGAGGACCGCATGGACGCCGGCGAGGACTTCGCCCGCATCTATCCGGATGTGGTCCGCGAGCAGGGCGAGGACATCGCACTGATCTTCAGGTACTACATCGAACACTACGGCGACGCGCTGCCGCGCATGCTGCCGGGCATGGAGCAGCTGCTGCGCGATCTGAAATCCCACGGCTACGGCGTGTGGGGGCTGACGAACTGGTCGCACGAAACGATCCACATCGCCTTCGACAAATACCCTGTGCTGGACGACCTGCTGGACGGCACCGTCGTCTCGGGCGTGGAGAAGATGCACAAGCCGAACGCGGACATCTACGAGCTGGCGCTCTCCCGCTTCGGTCTTGAGGCGCAGCGCTGCGTGTTCTTCGACGACACCGCGAAGAACGTGGCCGGCGCGAAGGAGGTCGGCATCCATGGCCTGCTGTTCTCCGGCGCCGTGGCCGCCCGCGACTCCCTCGCCGCGCTCGGCGTGCGTCTGTAGCGGCTCGACGCGCCCCGGCCGGGCGTGCGGAGCCGCGAAGTCGGACGCGTGTCCGATGTCTCACATGGCGTCCACCGGCGTGGAAGCGACCGGCTATAACCTCACCCTTCGACCATCCCCACTGCTATAACTGATATTTATGACGCTTCTGCAACTCAAATACATCGTCAAGATCGTCGAATGCGGTTCTATGAACGAGGCCTCACACGAGCTCTATGTCTCGCAGCCGGCCCTGAGCTCCTCCGTCAAGGAATTGGAGAAGGAACTCGGCATCGAGATCTTCACCCGCTCCTCGCAGGGCATCGCCCTGACGGTCGACGGCGCTGAGTTCCTCACCTACGCACGCCAGGTCCTCGACCAGGCGTCGCTGCTCGAGGAGCGTTACAAGAACGCGAAGCCGCGCAAGCAGCTGTGCACCGTGTCCACGCAGCACTACATGTTCGCGGTCGAGGCGTTCGTCGAGATGATCGACTCCATCCACTCCGACGAATACGAGTTCACGATCCGCGAGACGCGCACGCGCGACATCATCGACTCGGTGGCGAACATGCGCTCCGACGTCGGCATCATCTACCTGTCCGACTTCAACAAGGACGTCATCGGCAAGCTGCTGCGCGAGAAGCACCTCGAGTTCCACGCGCTGTTCCGCGCGCCGCTGCACGTGTTCCTGGCGCGCACGAACCCGCTCGCTTCGAAGAAGATGGTCACGATGAAGGACTTGAAGCCCTACCCGTTCATCCAGTACGAGCAGGGAGAGGACGGCTCCTTCTTCTTCGCCGAGGAGGCCGTCTGGCCGGACTACTCCCCCAAGCAGATCAACGTGACCGACCGCGCCACGATCCTCAACTTCATCATCGGCCTCAACGGCTACACGGTGTGCACGGGCATCGACAACGGCGACCTCAACAACGAGAAGATCTGCACCGTCCCGCTCGACTCGGACGAGACGATGCTCGTCGGCTGGATCACCAACGAGCGCGCCAAGCTCTCCAAGGCCGCCGAAACCTATCTCGAGAAGCTCAAGAGCGTCGTCGCCGACCACGGCTACAAGCTCATCGACTGAACGCATTCAGGAAGCACCCGATGGCAGACACCACTCGGACGCCGATATGAGGAATGCCTTGCGCACGGCTTTTCGCCATGCGCAAGGCATTCCTCGTTCATGCGGGAAACGGCTCGATCACACTGCACCGCACGGGTTCAGGCACGCCGCCCATGCGTCACCAGCAATACGTGTTCCCCACCCTACTCCCGTCGATCGCCTCCGGGGATGACCGACGTGGCCGCGGTCGCCGCGAACCCTTTGAGCACTTCGACCATCACCCCGCGGTCCCCGGCGTCGATGCCGCGGGCCGCCACGAGCATCGCCGGCAACGATTGCGCCCAATGCGCGGTGAGCTCACCGAACGTAGGGTATCCGCCCGCCTCGAGGATGGCGAACAGACCTTCGATGAACAGCCGCCGCCGTTCGTCGTCGTACCGCGCCATCCAGTCGTTCAGCGTGCGGGCCGCGTAGCGAGCCCCGCCCGTAAGGCCGTCCGCGTGCACGAACCGGCCGTCCCTCACCTGCCAGTTCAAGGCGAAGTGCTGCATGATGCCGAGCCCGTCGCTCGTCACCACCTCATAGCCCGCCGCGGCTTGCTCACGCTGTTCGAACAGCATGCCGATGACCGACGATTCCGGCACGGACTTGTGCACCTTGGCCGATATGCGCCGGTATTCCGGCGATTCCAGAAACGCCTCGTCGAACCCCGGGCCGTCATGCGAGTACACGGCCGTGACGCGCGACGCGACGTCGTCCGGCATCGAGGCGGCCGCATACACCGCGAGGTTGCCGCCCTTGGAATGCCCTCCCACCATCAGCGGGCCGTCCCACCGGCAAGCCACGTCGGCGAGATACCGCACGGCCGCGGATTGCGAGGCGACCGGCCGGCGGAACGCCATCGTGAAGTCCTCTTTCCAGCCGACGATCGAACTGTCGGTGCCGCGAAATGCGACGTAGAGCGCGCCGTCGCCCACGTCGAACACGCACGCCGAGAACTGTTTGGTGGATGCCGCATCGAACTCATCCACATACGCGCCTACGCGCAACGCCCGCCAACGCGGGTTCTCGCACATGGCCCGCAACAGGTCGACGTTCAACTGCGGCGACCATACGCGCCCGAACATGGCGTCATAGCGTTCCGCGCGCAGCAGGTCACGGACAGGAACCATGGGGATGGCCGCGCTATCGGCATCATCGCCACCGGCGTCATCGGCATCGCCGCCGTCCCATCGCGGCACGTTGCCGGGCATGCGCGCATACGACAGCTGCGAGAGCACCAGACTGTCCACCTCGTTGAACGGATCCTCGTCGAACGTGACGAACCGCGTCCGCAGATCATCGATCACATTGCCCATGGAGACCTCCTCGCCGGCGGACGGCGAGCACCGGTTGCCGCTCCCGCACCGTCGCCATGGCCCCTACTGTACAACCGCACGTGCCGGGCGTCACCGCCGGGTGAGCTCCGTGTACGATTCCTCCAACGCGAGCGAGATCCGTTCGACCTCCTCGCGGGTGAGCGGTTCACGGAACGTCATGCGCAGCGCGGTCTTCGCGACGGAGGGCTCGAATCCCATGGCGAGCAGCGTGGCGGGAATCTCATGCCGTCCGATCGCACATGCGGAGCCGGACGAGGCGGCGATGCCGCGCGCGTCCAGGTCGACGAGCAGCGCCTCGCCGGTCACGCCGGGGAAAATGAACGACGCATGCCCGGGCAACCGTCGTTCCGGGTCTCCGGTGAGTTCGGCCCGCGGCACGACCCGCCGCACCGCGTCGATGAGCATGTCCCGCGAGGCGACGAGCTCCCGATAACGGGCGGCCATGCGCCGGTTCGACGAATCCAAGGCGATGGCGAGCGCGACCGCGCCGGCCACGTTCTGCGTGCCGGAGCGCAGACCGCGTTCCTGTCCGCCGCCGGAGAGCACCGGTTCGATGGGGGTGCGCCCGCGCACGAGCAGCGCGCCGAGTCCTTTGGGCGCGCCGAACTTGTGCCCGGAGACGCTCAGCGCGTCCACGTCCCAGTCGCGCATGCGGATGGGGATGAGTCCTGCGGCCTGCACGGCGTCGACGTGCACGGGCACGTCGTGCGCGTGTGCGATCGCCACGATCTTCTCCACGGGTTCGACGGTGCCGACCTCGTTGTTGGCGAGCATGACGCTGACGAGCGCGGTCCGTCTCCCCGCCTCGCCGTCGAGCGCCCGTCCGAGCGCGTCGAGGTCGAAGTGGGCCTCGTGGTCGACGGGGATGCGCACGACGTCGAAGCCGAACCAGCGTGCGAGCCAGTCGGCGGACGCGGAGACGGCCGGATGCTCGATTGATGAGATGACGATGCGCGGGTGCTCTCCCAGCCGTCCCATCCTCGCCATGGCGATGCCTTTGACGGCGAGGTTGTCGGATTCGGTGCCGCCGGATGTGAAGATCACATCGTCCGGTTTGGCGCCGAGGCCGGCGGCGAAGGAGGCGCGGGCCGCGTCGAGGGCGCGGGCGGCGGTCTTGCCGGGCTGGTGCACGCTTGCCGGGTTCGCGTATGCGTCGGTGAGGAACGGGGTCATCGCGGCGATGACGTCCGGGCCGACCGGTTCGGTGGCGGCCGCGTCGAGGTAGAGTTCACCGGGTTCCCGTGTCGCGGCACCGCCGTCCATCTGTTCCGTCCCGTTCATCGCAGCCAGTCCAGTCCGAGGTCGATGGAACGCACGGAGTGGGTGAGCGCGCCGACGGAGATCACGTCCACGCCGGTGGCGGCGACGGCGGCGACGCGTTCGAGCGTCATGTTGCCGCTCGCCTCGACGATGGCGCGCCCGTCGATCGCCTCGACGCCGCGGCGCGTGTCGTCGAGCGTGAAGTTGTCGAGCATGATGGTGTCGGCACCGCCGTCCAGCACGGCGGGAATCTGGTCGGGCCGGTCGACCTCCACCTCGATGTGCGTGGTGTGCCCCACCTGTTCGCGCACGTGACGGATCGCGCCGGCGAGGTCGATGCCGCGGGCGGCGAGCGCGGCGAGATGGTTGTCCTTGAGCATGACCGCGTCGGACAGACCGTAGCGATGGTTGTGCCCACCGCCGCAGACGACCGCGTGTTTCTCGAACGGTCGCAGTCCGGGCGTGGTCTTGCGTGTGTCGACGATGCGCGTGCGCGCGTAGCGGCGTGGACGGGTCACCCCGGCGTCCGTCCCGCCGGATCCCATGTATCCATCCTCGTAGATCGCGTCCACGGCGGCGACGAATGAAGCGGTCATCGTGGCGATGCCGCTCATGCGCTGCGTGAAGTTCAAGGCGACGCGTTCCGCGGTCAGGAGGCTGCGCACGGAGCCGGAGACGACGGCGAGCGCCTGCCCGGCCTTAAAGCTCTCGCCGTCGCGGATGGCGGGTTCGACGGTCACGGTCGGGTCGAGCGTGGTGAAGGCGGCGGCGAACACGTCGATGCCGCTCATCACGCCCTCCTCGCGTGCGACGAGCCGGGCGGCACCGGTCTCGTCGGCGGGGATGGTGGTCTCGCAGGTCACGTCACCATAGGGTGCGTCCTCGGCGAGCGCCGCTTCGACGGCGGCGTGGATGGTCTGTTGCGTGAGCATGAGGCTCCTTATCGCTTATCGGCTTATCGCCTGACGTAGGCGACGGAGTGCGCCCACTCGTCGCGGGGTTCGGGGAAGTCGGTGCGGGCGTGCGCGCCGCGCGATTCGGTGCGGGCGAGTGCGGCGGTCGCGGCCACGTATCCGACGGTGAGCATGTCGCGGTTCTCGAGCGCGGTCACGTCGGCATCGCCGGCGGTCGGGGCCGTCGCCGCGTGCGAGTCCGCCGCGGCGAGTCCGGCGCCGAGCTCGTCGACGGCGTGCGTGAGTCCGCTGGCGTCGCGCAGCACGCCGACGCCATGCCACATCGTGTTCTGGATGCGCGTGCGGTCCCATGCGTCCCCGGCGTCCGCGCGGTCGTCGGTGTCGATGTCGGGGCCGGCGGCGGGCGCGGCGAGCGCGACCGGCGGCTCGTCGAAGACCTCGCCGGTCGCGGAGTCGAGCAGCGGCTGCGGGTCCCACGTCGCGTCGTCCGTGTCGTGCACGGCGGCGAGTCCGGCGCGGCGGCCGTAGACGAGTCCTTCGAGCAGCGAGTTGGAGGCGAGTCGGTTCGAGCCCATGACGCCGGTGCGCGCGCATTCGCCGGCCGCGTAGAGTCCGGGGATGGAGGCGCGCGCGTCGAGGTCGGTGCGGATGCCGCCCATGTAGTAGTGCGCGGCCGGAGCGACGGGGATGGGCTCCTTGCTCCAGTCGTAGCCGAGCGAGCGCGTGTACGCGTCGATGGTCGGGAAGCGTTTGGCGAGGAACGCGGCGAGGTCGGGGTGTTCGGCGCGCATCGGGGAGACGTCGAGCATGACGGGCCTGCCGCCCTGGGCCTGCATGACGCGGAAGTTCTCGCGGGCGACGACGTCGCGCGGCGCGAGTTCGGCGCGTGGGTCCACGTCCTTCATGTAGCGGCGCCCGTGTTCGTCGAGCAGGATGGCGCCTTCGCCGCGCACGGCTTCGGAGACGAGGAAATGCTCGCCGACGGCCATCGCCGTGGGATGGAACTGGTAGAACTCGAGGTCGGCGACCTGTGCTCCCGCGCGCCATGCGGCGGCGAGTCCGTCGGCGGTGGCGACGATCGGGTTCGTGGTGTACGGGTACATGCGTCCCGCGCCGCCGGTGGCGAGAATCACTCGACCGGAGGGCAGGGTGACGTCCCGCCCGTCCTCGAGCAGTCGGACGCCGGCGATGCGGCCGTCACGCACGACGAGGTCTTTGAGGAACGCGTGTTCGACGATGTGGATGCGCGGGTTCGCACGCACCATGGCGGACACGTCGAGTTCGAGGATGCGTCCGGTGGCGTCTCCCCCGGCGTGCACGACGCGGGCGCGCGAGTGCGCGGCCTCGAGCCCGCGCAGCATGCGGCCGTGCGCGTCGCGGTCGAAGCGCACGCCGGCTGCGGCGAATTCGCGTACGCGGTCGGCGCCTTCGCGCGTGAGGATGTCGACGGCCTTCGGGTCGCACAAGCCGTGTCCGGCTGCGATGGTGTCGGCGGCGTGCAGTTTCGGGTCGTCGTCGGCGAAGATGGCCGCGGCGATACCGCCCTGGGCGTGGTAGGTGTTCGAT
This sequence comes from Bifidobacterium sp. LH_417, assembly GCF_056357035.1. Lineage (NCBI taxonomy): Bacteria > Bacillati > Actinomycetota > Actinomycetes > Bifidobacteriales > Bifidobacteriaceae > Bifidobacterium > Bifidobacterium sp. LH_417. Next base: position 24,341 of record NZ_JBKEVI010000011.1, on the reverse strand, counting down.
TCGACGAGTTCGGTCTTGGTGACGAGCGTCACGTCATGGTCTTCGCCCGCCACGGCGAGCGCGGCGGACAGTCCGGCCACGCCCGCGCCGATGACGATGATGTCGGTGTCGTTCATTGCGGTTGCCTTGATTCTTGCGTGTCGTTCACGGGTGGACGCGCAGCATGCGTTCGAGCGCGACCTTGGCCTCGCGGGCGGTGCCTTCGTCCACGGTGATGCGGTTGACGACGTTGCCCTTCTCGAGGTTCTCCAGGGCCCATGCGAGGTAGGCGGGGTGGATGCGATACATGGTGGAGCAGGGGCAGACGACCGGGTCGAGGCAGAACACGGTCTTGTCGGGGTGCTGGGCGGCGAGGCGGTTGACGAGGTTGATCTCGGTGCCGACGGCGATGGCGGAGCCGGCGGGCGCGTTCTCGATCTCCTTGACGATGTACGCGGTGGAGCCGGTGCCGTCGGCGGCGTCGACGACCTGCATCGAGCATTCGGGATGCACGATGACCTTGACGCCCGGGTACGCTTTACGGGCGCGTTCGATCTGCTCGACGGTGAAACGCTGGTGCACGGAGCAGAAGCCCTTCCACAGGATCATCCTCGCGTTCGCGTAGTCGGCGGGGTCGGCCGCGCCGCCCTGCGCCTTGAACGGGTCCCACAGGGGCATCTCGCTCAGCGGGACGCCCATGGCGCGCGCCGTGTTGCGTCCGAGATGCTGGTCGGGGAAGAACAGGACGCGGCGGCCGCGGGCGAACGCCCATTCGAGCACGGCGTGCGCGTTGGACGAGGTGCATACGATGCCGCCGTGACGGCCGCAGAACGCTTTCAGGGCGGCGGACGAGTTCATGTAGGTGACGGGGACGATCGGCTGCAGGCCGTCGACGTCCGGCTTGGTGCCGCAGATCTCGCCGAGCTGCTCCCACGCCTCCTCGACCTGGTCGATGTTGGCCATGTCGGCCATCGAGCATCCGGCGGACAGGTTCGGCAGGGTCACTGTCTGTTCGGGCGTGGAGAGGATGTCGGCGGTCTCGGCCATGAAGTGCACGCCGCAGAACACGATGTGGTCGGCGTCGGGGCGTTCGGTCGCGTTTTTGGCGAGTTGGAAGGAGTCGCCGACGAAGTCGGCGTGCTCGATGATCTCGTCGCGCTGGTAGAAGTGGCCAAGGATGAGCAGCTTGGAGCCGAGGCGGCGCTTCGCGTCGCGGATGCGCTGCTGGAGCTCCTCGTCGGAGGCGTTGCGGTACTCATCGGGCAGCACCTGTTGGCGAGGCGCGTTCTTCGGCAGGCGGTCAAGCATGGAGGCGCCGGGGCCGTAGCTGGGGCGGGTGGTGTCGAAGTGCCACGGGTCGAGGGTGAGTCCCGCGTCGCAGGTGCTTTGCGCGCCGAGACGCGCGATGATCTCGTCGACGGAGGGCGCGGTGAATGTTGCGGTCATGTTCGTTCCTTTTTTGGGTATGCTTCGCCTCCCCGGGCGCGCGGTTTGCGTCGGGGTTCGAAAGCGGAGGTGATGATTGCGGAAAAGAAGGAGGGCGGAATCCGTCTCAACGCGCGAGCGCGGACATCGGATCGTCATCCACGGAGGCGGGCGGCGGATCAGGTCCGGGGATCGTACCGGTCGTGTCCGGGTGTTCACCGTCCGTGCGGCCTTCGTCGGCCTTCAGCCAGTCATACGGATTCCATGACGTGGAGGCGGCGGCCACGTACCGGTAGACGGCGGCTGGCCGGTGATTGCCGACGCGTTGCTTGACGCCGGTGTCTTCGAGCTCGCCGGAGGCGAGGATGCGGCGGCGGAAGTTGGCGAGGTCGACCGGTTCTCCGGTAACGGCCTCGACGACGTCGTGCAGTTGGCTGAGCGTGAACGTCTCGCCGACGAGGCGCGCGGCCACATCCGGGTAGGCGATCCTGGTGCGCAACCGCCATAGCGCGTAATCGATGATCGCCTTGTGGTCGAAGGCGAGCTCGGGCAGGTCGTTCTCGGGGAACCAGCGGACGTTGTCGGCTTCGACGAAGTCCTTCGCCTCCGCGGTGCCGACGAGCGCCCAGTAGACAATGGACACCATCGGCAATCCCCCATGGGATCGGCCGAGGTCGCCGAACGTGTACAGCTGTTCCAGATACCGCGGGTGCAGCGTGGTGGTCGATTCGAGCGCGGCGTATGCCGACTGTTCGAGTGACCGGTTGGCGGTCAGACCGCCGCCGGGCAACGCCCATGCTCCGAGGAACGGCTGACGCACGCGTCGCACGAGCGGCAGCCACAGGCGACTGCGCCCCGTCGAATCCTCGCCCAGGGCCAGGATCACGACGGATACGCCGACCTGCGGCGGCGCGAGCCGTCGTTCGGAGACATTGCCGATGCCCATCGTCCACTTCCGTCCGATTATGGTTTTCGTTGACGGTGCATCAGCATAGCACTACTTATAGTCAAACCGACTATAAGTAGTGCTACAGGTGGATGCCGCTGGCGTCGGCGGTGACCTCGCCGACCGAATCAGGCAGGAACGGGGCGAGCTCGGGCAGGTCGTCGAGCGAATCGAACCCCATCTTCTCGAGGAACAGGTCGGTGGTGACGAGCAACGTGGCCCGGGATTCGGCATCGACCCCCTGGCTGCGTACCAGTCCGCGCACGATGAGCGAGCGAATCACACCATCCGAGTTGACGCCGCGAATCGCGGAGATCTGCGCACGCGTGACCGGCTGCCGGTAGGCGATCACGGCGAGCGCCTCCAACGCGGCCTGACCGAGGCGCGCGGTCTGGCCGTCGGTCACGAACGCGGAGACGACCGGCTCGTACACGGCGCGGCTCGCGAACCGCCATCCTCGTGCGGTGCGGCGCAGTTCGAACCCCCGTTCCGCCACTTCGTAGGCGTCTCGCAGACGTTCCAACGCGTCGTTCACCGTCTCCTCGTCCACGCCGAGCACGCGCGCCGCATCGGCCGGCGTCAACGGCTCGTCGGCGACCATGAGCATCGCCTCCAGGCACGCCTTCAATCCGCCTGGAAACTCCTCCACGTTCATGCGAAATCCCTTTCGTCGATTGATACGGCATCCACGTCCTTGAGCACCACGGCGCCGTCCGTACCCTCGTCCGCGAACGAGGGCTGGTCCGGCATCCATCTCAGATGAAGCGCCTCATATGGTCCGGCCTGACGGAACTGCACGGAACCCTGTTTGAAGAACATGAGAACGGCGAGAAAACGTCCCACGACCTCCGCGCGCCCGTCCGCATCGGCTACGAGTTCGGCGAAGGTCATCGAGCCGTCCTCGCCCAACGCGCGCAGTCTGTCCCGGACCAACACGGCCTGCGCCTCAAGGTCGACCAGAGGCACGTGCAGCTGGCGCGTACTCACCGTCGCGACCGGCGCGTGGGCGAACATGCGCGCGGCCAGCGACGCGAGATCGTCGGCTCCGATCGTCCACACGAGTTCCGGCAGCATGGCCGAGATCGACTCGTCCAATTCCCCGGGATGCGGGAACCGACCCGCGTTCGCGGCGATACGCGTGCGGAAGTCACCGGCCGCCTGTTTGAACGCCCGGTATTGCAGGAGTCTGGCGAACAGCAGGTCACGTTCGCGCAGCGCCTCCATGCTCCGTTCGTCACGCTCCCCCGACAGATCGGCGGGCAGGAGCGCCGCGCTCTTCGCCTCGACGAGAATCGACGCGACGTCGAGGAACGAGCTCGCCTCGTCCATGTCCGCGGCGAAGTCGAGTCCGCGGGCGTAGTCGAGGAACTCCTCGGTGATCGCGGACAGGGACACTTCGGTCAGTTCGAGGCGGCGGTTGGCGACCATGCCGAGCAGCACGTCGAACGGGCCGGAGTACACATCAAGGTTCACGGTGAAGCCGGCGGCCTTCGTCGCGGCGTCCGGCTCCCCCGCCGCGATCGGATCGGACGCCGTCGCGGTGGTGTTCACGTCTTCCATTCAGGCGACGACCCCGTTGGCCACGAGTTCGCGTGCCACTTCGCGATACTCCTTGCTGGTCTTGTGCTGCGGGGCGAAGATCGTGATCGGCGCGGCGGCGACGGTGGAGTCGGGCAATTTGATGGACCGGGAGATGACGGTGTGGAACACCTTGTCCTGGAACGCCTCGTAGATGCGCTGCATGACCTCCTCACAGTGCAGGGTACGCGTGAACATCGTGATGAGCACGCCGTACACCTTGAGCGAGGGGTTGATGCGGTTCTGCACCTTCTCGATGGACTGCATGAGCAGGGCGACGCCGCGCAGCGCGAAGAACTCGGCCTCCACGGGGATGATGACGCCGTCCGCGGCGGTCAGCGCGTTCACGGTAAGCAGACCAAGCGACGGCTGGCAGTCGATGATGATCACATCGTATTCCGCACGCAGCGGCTTCAGCACCTGGGCGAGAATCTGCTCGCGCCCCACCTCGGTGACGAGCTGCACCTCGGCCGCGGACAGATCGATGTTCGCGGGGATGATGTCGAGGTTCTCGAAGGCGGTGTGATGCACCACCTCATGCACGTCCATGCGGAAATCGAACAACGCGTTGTAGATGGTCTTCTCGACGGTGTTCGCATTGATGCCGAGCCCCACGGTGGCGGCACCCTGCGGATCGAAGTCGACGATGAGGCACCTGCGCCCGTACTGGCTCAACGCCCCGGCGATGGAGATGGAACTGGTGGTCTTGCCTACGCCGCCCTTCTGGTTGCACATGGCGATGACCCTCGCCGGGCCATGCTGCTGCAACGGTCCGGGGGCGGGGAAGGTCTCATACTCGCGTCCAAGCATATCGGTAGGCATATGGTTTACCTTATCATCTTCCGTTTGGTTTCCGGGTCATCGCGCGCGGGGATGCGCGGTCAGATACGTCTCGATGAGGTTCTCCGGACTCACATGCGTGTAGATCTGCGTGGTGGTGACGGAGGCGTGGCCGAGCAGCTCCTGCACGGTGCGCACATCCGCGCCGCCTTGGATGAGATGCGTGGCGAACGAGTGACGCAGCGTGTGCGGATGCAGCGGGCGCATGATGTGCGCGCGCTCCCCCGCGGCCCTGACGACCTCCCACACGGATTGGCGCGACAGTCGTTTCCCTCGTTTGTTGAGGAACACCGCGCGGCGTTCGGGACTGCCGGAACGGTCACGCGCCTCCAACACGGGCCTTGCGAGATCGAGATAGCGCGTCATCGCCACGCACGCGTAGCCGCCGACCGGCACGAGCCGCTGCTTGGACCCCTTGCCCATGAGCCGCGCCACATGCTGGTCGGTCAGGTCGATGTCGTCGAGGTTCACGGCCGTCGCCTCGGAGACGCGGCAGCCGGTCGCGTACATGAATTCGAGCAGCGCCTTGTCGCGCAGCATGACCGGATCGTCGCCCTGGACCGGCACCGCGTCGAGCAGGCGCGTCACTTCGTCCACGGTGAGCACGTCCGGCAACGTGGCCCCGCTCTTCGGCGCCTTCACGTCCGCGGCGACGTCTTCGGCGACGGCATGCTGGCCGAGCGCGAACCGGTGGAATTCGTGCACGGCGGCGAGACGACGCGCCTTGGATCGCGCGGATTCGCCGTCCGCATCCAGCGCGGCGACGAAATCCTCCACATCGAACCGCGTGACGGCGCGCATGTCCGTCACGCCGCGGGAACGCAGGAACGCGACATAGCGCGCGAGATCGGACGAGTACGCGGCGACCGTCGCCTTCGCGAGTCCCCGCTCCACGTCGATGTGCGCGGCGAACTGCTCCAGCAGCCGCGCGAATCCGTCGTTGTCGTCGTCGGTCATGTCATCCTCCCGTTCGCCGGACCTTCCGCGAACGCCCGGCGTACAAAACGCGAAGACCCCGCGGCTGGCGGGGTCTTCGACACGATTCGCGATACCGGAATCAGGCGGCCTTCGGGGCGTTCACGTCCTCCGGGAGGGCGGCCTTGGCGGCCTCCACGATGGTCTTGAACGTATCGGCGTCGGAGACGGCGATCTCGGCGAGGGCGCGGCGGTCCAGCTCGATGCCGGCCAGCTTCAGGCCCTGGATGAAGCGGTTGTAGGTGATGCCTTCGGCGCGGACGGCGGCGTTGATGCGCTGAATCCACAGCTTGCGGAAGTCACCCTTGCGGGCCTTGCGGTCGCGGAAGTTGTAGTTGAAGGAGTGAAGCAGCTGCTCCTTGGCCTTGCGGTACAGACGGGAGCGCTGGCCGCGGTAGCCGGAGGCCCTTTCGAGAACGACGCGACGCTTCTTGTGGGCGTTCACTGCGCGCTTGACACGTGCCATATTTCTATTTCCTCAGCTTTCTGAAGTTTGCAGGTCTTGTCTCTGATTCAGGCTCAGCGGGCGCCCAGCAGGCGGTTGAGCTTCTTGGTCTGCGGCGTGGGCAGAACCTCGTCGGCCTTCAGCGCGCGGCGCTGGCGGGCGGACTTGTGCTCGAGGTTGTGGCGCATGGCGCTGCCGGCCGCCATCAGCTTGCCGGTGCCAGTGCGGCGGACGCGCTTGGAAGCGGCGGAATTAGTTTTCATCTTCGGCATTGCTGCCCTCCTTGTTGGTGTGCTTCTTGGAAGTCGTGGCGGAGACCGAGGCCTTCGCCTCCGCGGCGGCCTGCGCCTGCGCCTCCTGCTTGGCCGCAAGACGCGCGGCCTGTCGGGCCTGACGCTCGGCACGGGATTCGGCGCCGCGACGGCGCTGCTCGGACTGGGTGTGCACCTTCTTGCCCTTGGGCGCAAGCGTCATGATGATGTTGCGGCCCTCCTGCTTGGGCTTGGACTCGACGGTGCCGTACTCCTCCACCTCCGCGGCGAGGCGCTGCAGCAGCTCCACGCCGCCGATCGGGCGGGACTGCTCGCGACCGCGCAGCATGATGGTGACCTTGACCTTGTCTCCGCCGTTGAGGAAGCGGACCACGTGGCCCTTCTTCACGTCGAAATCATGGTCGTCGATCTTGAGGCGGAAGCGGATCTCCTTGATCTCGGCCGTGTTCTGATTGCGGCGGGCCTCGCGGGCCTTGATCTTCTCGTTGTACTTGAACTTGCCGTAATCGATGAGCTTGGCGACCGGAGGCTTCGCGTTGGGCGCCACCTCGACGAGATCGAGGTTCGCTTCCTTCGCCAGGTTGAGGGCGACCGAGGTCGCGATGACTCCCACCTGTTCGCCGTTCGGGCCGATCAGGCGCACCTGCGAGACGCGAATCTCGTCGTTAATGCGTGGTTCGTCGCTGATGATGACTCCAATCCTCTGTTTTCCGTTGCGGAGCCCATCCGTAAGACCTGACGCAGTCTCGATTCCATGGCATACCAAAGCAAACGCCGCATGCGTTGCATTGCACAGGACGTCGTGAACGTCACTCGCGCATCATACGAGATGCGCCGGCAGTTGCCGTGGACCCGAGGCCGTGAAAGGCTTCCAGGTGGGGTTGCCCCGCTTTCTTGATTTCTCAAGCCAAGGAAGCATATTACCACAGCCCCGGACGACGACACCCTGCGTGTCGCGCAGCCTCATCCCACTTCGCGCAGCAGTCCGCCGATGCCCTCCTTCTTCAGGATGTCGCGGTACGGTCCGGCCTGTTCGGCGATGATGTTGTCGATCGCCCTCATGCCGAGCAGTTCGACGGGTGCGTGATCGTCGGTGAGGATCAGCGACCGGTCGCCGGCATCGGCCGACGGGTCGCGCACCGGTTCCATGCGCGAGGCGACCTCGCTCATGTATGCGGCGAGCGCGCCGTCGCGCGTGCGCTCCCACGTCGCGGATCTCAACGCCGAGGCCTTCACGTCGTCGCGCATGTCGCTGCCGACCGGCTCGGAGACGGTGGCGATGCCGCCGGTGCGCCGCCACGAGTCGCTGCACCCGTCGTAGCGTTTCAGTTCGGCGGCCGTCGGCGCCTTGGCGAACAGCTCACGGTTCGTGGTACCGGGCACGTCGGCCGTGTAGGTCGCGCCGATGCGGCAGGCTCCGTTGAACACGTTGGCGATGGTGGTCTGGAGCGCCTCGTTGATGGAGCCACGTCCGTCGGAGACCATGTTCATGTTGACGACCATCACGCCGCCGGGGTTCAAGTGGTTCCTGACCATCGTGAAGAACTCGTCGGAGCTCATCTGGAACGGGATGGTGATGTCCTGATACGCATCGACCATGATCACGTCGTATCGTTCCCGGGACGCGGCGAGCCACGCACGTCCGTCGTAGGTGGCGACAGGCACGTCGTCCGGCTCGTCGAAGTATGCGCCGGCGAGTTTCGTGATCTTCGCGTCGATTTCGACGCCCTGCACCGTCATCTTCGGGTAGTAGCGCCTCAGCTGCCGTGCGTAGGTGCCGGTGCCCATGCCGAGGATGAGCGCCGAGCGCGCGTGGTCGGCGAGCGCGGGCGCGGCGAGGGCGGTGTCGTAGTACATGCCGGTGAGCCCCTCGCGTTTCATCGTGACGGATTGCACACCGAACAGCACGTTGGTGGACAGGATGGTGCGGTCGGAGAGGTTCTTGACCTGCAGGTAGTTGTAGATGGACTCGCCCTCGTAGGCGAGGGTCGAGGAGTTCTCCCAGAACGCGAATCCGCTCATCGGCGAGAGTACGGCGGAGACGGCGAACACGACGGCCGAGACGGCGCAGGCGACGCGTTTGGCCCGCATCGAGACGAAGTAGACGATCGGGATGGCGAGCAACAGGCCGGAGAAGACGAGGAACGTGACGAACGTGCCGACTGCGGGGATGGTGACGAATGTGGGCAGGAACGTGCCGAGGATGGAGCCGATCGTGTTGCATGCGGACAGCCGTCCGACAACGGACGCGTTGTCGTCGAGCGAATCGGTGGCGAACTTGTTGAGCCCCGCGGTGACGGTGCCGAGCAGGAACAGCGGAGGCACGAAGACGATCATGCAGCTGGCGAACGCGGCGATGACGAGGAAGTTCGTGGACACGGTGACGATGAGCAGTCCGGAGACGAGGAGGACCACGTATTTGCCGACGAGCGGGATGAGGGAAATCCATACGGCGGCGGCCATGATGCGCAGGTACAGCTTGTCCGGGTCGGGGTCGCGGTCGGCCCATTTCCCGCCGAACACGGCGCCGAGCGCGAGCGCGATCATGATGGTGCCGATGATGATGGTCCATACGATCTGCGAACTGGAGAAGTACGGTGCGAGCAGACGCGAGGCGCCGAGTTCGGCGGCCATCACGGCCATGCCGGAGAAGAATTCGGTGACGTACAGGAACGTCTTGGATCTGAGGATCGGCCGGTCGCTCGCCGCTGTTTTCACTGCCATGGGATGAACATTAACGGACATCGGCGCGTCGCGCGTACACTGAATCGATATGTGTGCAGATGATGAGGGACGCGTGTGCGTGGTGTTCGCGGCTGGCGAATACTATGCGTCGCCGGACTATCGGCCGATCAGGGTGCCGCGCGGCGCGTTCGTCGTCGCGGCGGACGGCGGACTCGACCATGCGCGGGCGGCGGGGGTGGCACCGGACGTGGTGGTCGGCGATTTCGATTCGCTTGAGGGCGACCGTCCCGACGCAAGCGCGGATACGATCACGCTGCCGCCGCTCAAGGACGATCCGGATCTGCTGAGTGCGCTCAAGGTGGCATGGGCGCGCGGATGCCGCATGTTCCATGTGTACGGCGCGCTGGGAGGCCGCATCGATCACACGCTCTCCGCGATACGGCTGATGGCGCTCGTCGCCGGTCATGGCGGCATCGGCTTCCTGCACGGCGACGGGACGATCGTGACGGCGATCCGCGACGGTCGCCTCGACTTCGCCGCGCACGACGCCGCGCCGGGACGCATGGTGTCGGTGTTCTCCCATTCGGACGTGTCCCGCGGTGTGGACGAGCCGGGCATGCGCTACGAGATGCTTGACGGCACGCTGACGGGCGACACGGTGCAGGGCGTGAGCAACGAGTTCCGCCCCGGCGTCCCGGCATCGATCGGCGTGCGTGAGGGCACGTTGATCGTCACGTTCCCCGCCGAGGCGCCGATGCCGTGCGTGACGCGTCTGCACGCATTCGGCGGCGATCTGGGCGCGTTGGACACGCACGTCTCGCCGTTGCTGCGGCGTTGACGACCACGGTCCGGCGCAGACCGCGATACACGTGCCGCACCGCTCCCCACTGCCGCCCAGTTCTTTCGACACCTTCTATGTGAACGCTCACGAAATTTTCGGGATTTTCCTCTGAAACACGATGCGGGACGTTGCGTTTCGTACAGACGACGCACTAGAGTGGTCGATGTTGGTAAACAATGGCTCCGGCGTGCCTTGCGCTCCGGCGTCACCCTACAAGGGAGAATTACATGACAGTTAAGATTGGTATCAACGGCTTCGGTCGCATCGGTCGTCTCGCCTTCCGTCGCATCTTCGAGCTCCAGGCTCGCGGCGGCCAGGCCGGCGACATCGAAGTTGCCGCCATCAACGATCTGACCACTCCGGCCACGCTGGCCTACCTGCTGAAGTACGATTCCACCCACGGCACCTTCCGTCACGACGACGGCACGCCGGTCGACGTGAAGGCCACCGAGGACTCCATCGTCGTCGACGGCAAGGAATACAAGGTCTACGCCGAGAAGGACGCCAACAACATCCCGTGGGTCAAGAACGACGGTGTCGAGTACGTGCTCGAGTGCACCGGCTTCTACACCTCCGCCGAGAAGTCCCAGGCCCACATCAACGCCGGCGCCAAGAAGGTCCTGATCTCCGCCCCGGCCAAGGACGACGTCACCCCGACCGTTGTGTTCGGCGTGAACCACGAGATCCTCAAGCCGTCCGACGTGATCGTCTCCGCCGGCTCCTGCACCACCAACTCCATGGCCGCCATGGTCAAGCTGCTGGACGAGAAGTTCGGCATCAAGGCCGGCTTCATGACCACCATCCACGCCTACACCGGCACCCAGATGCTGCTGGACGGCCCGCGTGGCACCAAGACCGGCCGCAACCTGCGCGCCGCCGCGATCAACACGATCGCCCACTCCACCGGTGCCGCCAAGGCCATCGGCAAGGTCGTTCCGTCCGTCAACGGCAAGCTGCAGGGCCACGCCCAGCGCGTGCAGGTCCCGGACGGCTCCGTCACCGAGCTGACCACCGTCCTCAACACCGAGACCACCGCCGACGAGATCAACGAGGCCTTCAAGGCCGCGTTCGCCGACTGCGAGTACTACGGCTACAACGATGAGGGCATCGTCTCCTCCGACATCCTCGGCGACACCCACGGTGGCGTCTTCGACCCGACCCAGACCGACGTCAACACCGTTGACGGCGTGACCCTGGCCCGCACGGTCTCCTTCTACGACAACGAGTACGGCTTCACCTCCAACATGATCCGTACCCTGCTGTACTTCGCCGAGATCAACGAGTAAGACGGAGCGGATTCGTCCGCGATGCCCTTACCGTGACAGGTGAATGAAACCCTCGCCCCTGTGGGCGGGGGTTTCTTCGTATCATGGGAGGCATGGCGAAGAAAAAGAAGCACGAGAAGGGAACCGGCTCGACACCGGCCACCGTGCAGTTGGAGAAGGCGGGCGTCGCGTTCACGCCCTACGAGTACGAGCATTCGAACGATCACATGGACGACGGCTATGGCGTGGAAGCAGCGAAGAAGCTCGGATTCGACGAGCATCAGGTGTTCAAGACGCTGATGGCCGACACCGGTTCGGAACGCGTGGTCGGCGTCGTGCCGGTGTCCGGCCACATGGACCTGAAGGCGCTCGCGGCGGCCGTGGGCGCGAAGAAGGCCGCGATGGCCGATCCGAAGGTCGCGATGCGCGAATCCGGCTATGTCGTCGGCGGCATCTCCCCGCTCGGCCAGAAGACGCGGCACAAGACGGTGCTCGACGAAAGCGCCCTTGCCTTCGACACGATCCTGGTCTCCGGCGGCAAACGCGGATTCTCAGTCGGCGTCTCCCCCGAAGACCTCATCACGGTCCTCGACGCCGTCGCCGCCCCCATCGGCACCTGGTGAACCGACCAATCCCGGCTCCCCTGTGCACCCTTTGAGGGGGATCTGTCCGTGAAGCGGACCGAGGGGGTGCTCCCAACGAGCGCGTTCCCCCACGAACGGATGAGGCTCCCGTCGTCCCCGATACGGGACGGCGGGAGCCTCATCCGTTCAGTCGTCCGGCGTCACGCGCCGTACTGCTCGAGATATGCGTCGGCCGCGGCCTTGATGGCATCGGTCACGTACGGTTCGCCGGAATCGGTGAGAATCGAGCGTCCCGCCTCGAAGATCTCGCGCACGTTCGCGATGGCGAACACCGGGAAGCCAAACTCGGCCTCGACGGCCTTCACCGCGGACAGGTCGGAGTCCTTCGTCTTCTCCATGCGGTCGACGGACAGCACGAGGCCGACGACCTCGACATCCGCCTCGGCCTTGAGCTTCGGGATGACCTCGCGCACCGCGGTGCCGGCGGTCATCACGTCGTCGACGAGCAGCACCTTCATGCCATCCTTCAGCTGGGTGCCGACCATCATGCCGCCGTCGCCGTGGTCCTTCTTCTCCTTGCGGTCGAACGTGTAGCCGACCTCCATGCCGTGGGCGGAGGTCAGGGCGATCGCGGTGGATACGCCCAGCGGGATGCCCTTGTAAGCGGGGCCGAACACGGTGTCGATGTCCTTCGGCAGCCTGCCGGCCTCGATCTCGGCGGCGATCTTCTCGGCGTAGAACGCGCCGAGCGTGGCGATCTTGCGGCCGTCGTCGAACGCGCCAGCGTTGATGAAGTACGGGGACTTGCGTCCGGACTTCAGCGTGAAGTCGCCGAACTTGAGCGCCTTGGATTCGAGCAGGAACTGCGTGAATCGGATGTCGAGCGATGCGTTGTCGGTCATGTCTGTCCTTTTCCCCTCCCGCTGGCGGGAGGTGTCACGAAGTGACGGAGGGTGGTCCACCCCCAGTCGGCTTACGCCGACAGCCCCCGCCAGCGGGGGCCGTGCGATTTGGTCCGGAACGTCCGTTCAGCGCCAGGTCTCGCCGGCGGCGAGCTTGGCGGCGAGTTCGGGGCGGTCGTCGAGCAGGTCGTCGAGCTCGCGGGCCACGCGCAGCGGCGCGACCGGGTCGAACAGGGCGGCCGCACCCACCTCGACGGCGTTCGCGCCCGCATACAGGTATTCGAGCGCCTTCTCGCCGGAGTCGATGCCGCCGATGCCGATGATCGGGATGTCGGGCAGCACGGTGCGCGTGCGGTAGACGGCGACCAGGCCCATCGGCAGCACGGCCGGACCGGACACGCCGCCGGTCGTGTTCGCGATGATCGGTTCGCCGGTGCGGATGTTGATGCGCATGCCGAGCAGCGTGTTGATCATGCTCAGCGCGTCGGCGCCGTGTTCGACGGCGGCGCGCGCCGGCACGGTGATGTCGGTCACGTTCGGCGTGAGCTTGATGATCATCGGCTTGTCGGTCATCGGGCGCAGACGGTCCATGAGCTTGGCGAGCGCGACCGGATCGGTGCCGACGCTCATGCCGCCGTGCGTCACGTTCGGGCAGCTCACGTTGATCTCGAGCATGTCGGCGTCGGAGTCGGCGAGCTTGGCGACGACGGCCGCATAGTCGTCGTCGCAGTGTCCGGCCACGTTGGCCACGACGGTGGCGCCCGCCTTCTTGAGCTTCGGCAGGTCGTCGACGAGATAATGGTCGACGCCCGGGTTCTGCAGGCCGACCGCGTTGATGTTGGAGGCGGGGCCCTCGGCGGTGCGCGGCGACGGGTTGCCCTCCCACGGCACGGGCGAGCAGCCCTTGGTGGAGACGGCTCCCAGCTGGCTCACGTCGTAGAACCAACGCACGGCCGCGTACTGGAAGGTGCCGGAGGCGGTGCCGACCGGGTTCTTCCAGGTGACGCCCGCCACCTGGGTGGAGTGCTTCCACTCGTGGGCCTCATACAGGTTGATGTGGTCCGTGTGCTTCGCGTCGGTCATGTTCACTTCCCCCATCCGAGCTGTTCGCGGGTGAACACCGGTCCATCGGCGCACACCTTGAGTCGTCCGTCCACGGTGTCCACGGTGCACAGCACGCAGGTGCCGTAGCCGCAACCCATGCGCTGCTCCATGCTCAACTGGCAGGCGAGGTCGCGTTCCGCGGCCCATGCGGCGACGGCCTTCATCATCGGCAGCGGTCCGCAGGACAGGATCACCGTGTCGAGTCCGTCGACGGTGAGTCCGCCGTCCGCTTCGAGACGGTCGAGCAGGGTGATGACGTTGCCTTCCGATTCGTCGATGCTCACCGTCGCGTCGGCGTACGGCTCGACGAACCGGTCGGCGAAATGCTCGTTGCGGTAGCCGAACACCGCGGTGGTGCGGGTGGCCGGGTCGTCGGCGAGACGCTGCGCCGTGTAGATGAGCGGCGGCACGCCGAGGCCGCCGGCGACGAGCACGTAGTGGGCGGCCGTCTTCGTGTCGAACGGGCGGCCCAGGGGACCGAGCACCTGGATCGTGTCGCCGGCCTTGAGCTGTGCGAATCCGGCGGTGCCCTTGCCGACGACGGCGAAGATGACGCTCACCTCGTCGTCGTGCGTCTCGCTCACGCCGAACGGGCGCGGCATCGGCATCATCGGGTCGTCGGTGAAGATGTTCACGAACTGCGCGGGGCGCGCGTGCTCGGCGATGTACGGGTCGCGGAAGGTGAGCCGGACGACGCCCGGCGCGGGTTCGGTGACGTCGGTGACGTCGACGGGATGGCGCGGCGGGAAGAATCCCGCGGCGACGGCCTCGTTCACCACGTCATAGGTCGGGGTGAAGGTGGCGCTCATGGTGCTCCTTACGTTGGTCGGTGGTCGGTCTGTTTCGGTGTTGCGGGTCCGGGGTCTACAGCACGGCGCGCAGGTCGTCGCGCATGCGGATGGCCGCGTCGCGCGCCGTCTCGTCGACGAGCGCAAGCGCGTCGTCGGCGGACATGGACGGGCTGTAGCGCCCGTCCTTCCGCCACGCGCCGATGATGCCGCGGGACGAGTTGACGATGGCGCCGGATCCGTCCGCGTCGAACATGCCGCGCACGTCGGCGGCGGTGCCGCCCTGCGCGCCGTAGCCGGGCACGAGGAAGAACGTGTGCGGCATGCGCTTGCGCAGCGCCTTGCCCTCCTCGGGGTGGGTGGCGCCGACGACCGCGCCGACGCGCGAGTAGCCGTGCGTGCCGATCGAGTCGGCGCCCCAGCCTTCGACGAGGTCGGCGACACGCTCGTACACCTTCGATCCGTCGGCGAGGTCGAGCATCTGCAGCTCGCTGGACGAGGGGTTGGAGGTGCGCACGAGCACGAACAGGTCCTTGTCGCTTTCCTTGGCGGCGTCGACGAACGGGGTGATGCCGTCGGTGCCGAGGTACGGGTTGACGGTGACGGCGTCGACCTTCCACGGGTCGAAGCCGTCCACGCCGGTGAGCATGTACGCGTAGGCGGCGGCCGTGGAGCCGATGTCGCCGCGCTTGGCGTCGGCGAGCACGTACAGGCCGCGGCTGGCCGCATAGTCGCAGGTCATCGTGTACACGTCGACGCCGGCGGGGCCGAGCGCCTCGTACATGGCGATCTGCGGCTTGACGGCGGGCACGATGCCGGCGACGGCGTCGATGATGGTGCGGTTGAACTCGTAGAAGGCGCTGGCGAGCTGTACGGCCGGCGCCTCGGCCGGGTCCTCCACGGAATCCCTGACCTCCTCGGCGAGCCCCGCGACCACCTGCGGCGGCACGAGCGCCTCGGTGGGGTCGAGTCCGACGACGCTCGGGTTCTGCGTCGCCTCGATGGCGTCGATCAAGCGGTCCATGCGTTTCCTTTCGTTGAAGTCCTTGTCGTTCACTCCGCCCCCGCTGGCGGGGACTTGGTCAGTGCTCACTACCTCCGCCCCCGCTGGCGGGGGCTGTCACGCAGTGACTGGGGGTGGTTGCCGGGTATCCGTCACAGTCGGCTGAACACCATCTCGCCGCCGATGATGGTGGCGAGCGGGCGTCCGGTCACCTTCCATCCGCCGAACGGGGTGTTGCGCGCCTTGGAGTGGAAGGCCTCGGGGTCGACGGTCCACTCGCCGGACGTGTCGAGCACGACGAGGCCGATGCCGGTCGTGTCCTTCACCGTGCCCAGGTCGAGCACGCGCCTGGCGTCCGGTTCGCGCGAGGCGTCGGTCTCGCGGTCGAGCAGCGCGGTCACGTCGGTGGCCTCATGGCCCATAAGACGCATCGGCTCGACGCTCATCAGTTCGATGAGGCGTTCGTCGGAGATGTAGCCGCCGTCGACGAGGGTCTTGTGGCACACGCCGTACGCGCATTCGAGGCCGATGATGCCGTTGGGGGCGTCGAGGAAACCGAGCCCCTTCTCCGCCATGGTGTGCGGCGCATGGTCGGTGGCGAGCAGGTCGACGGTGCCGTCGGCGACGGCCTCGCACGTGGCCTTGCGGTCCTCCTCCGAGCGCAGCGGCGGGTTCATCTTGGCGAGCGTGCCGTACGTGAGCAGCGCCTCGTCGCTCAGGGAGAGGTAGTGGGGCGCGGTCTCGCAGGTGACCGGCAGCCCTTCCGCCTTGGCGGCGCGGATCGCCTCGAAGCTGCCGGCGGTGCTCACGTGCTGGAAGTGCACGTGCACGCCGGTCTCGCGGGCCTTGGCGATGTCGCGCGCGACAATCCTCAATTCGGTGTCCTCGGGGATGCCGGGCACGCCGAGTTTGCGCGAGACGGGGCCTTCGTTCACCGCGCCGGTGTCGTGGTGCTCGCAGTGCTCGATGAGCGGCAGGCCGGACTCCTTGGCGAGCGCGAACACCGCGTCGAGCGTCTCCGGGGTGACGGCGGAACCGTCGTCGCTGATCGCGGTGACCGGATGCGCGAGCTGGTCGGCGTCCTTGGTCTCGTCGGCGACGCCAGGCATGTGGCGGCGCCAATGCTCGAATTCGGTGGCCTCATGGCCGGCGCGCCCCTTGGAGGCGCACACGCACAGGTCGTAGCGCACGGGCAGCGTCACGTCGTGGTCGGCGGCGTAGTGCTGCAGGAAGTCGATGACGTCGTTCCTGCCGGAGGACAGCACCTCGTCGGCGCCGGGGGCGTCCCGGTCGACGATCGTCTCGCCGTCCATCGCGGGCACGGTGTTCGGCATGATGAGGACGTCGGTGTATCCGCCGGAGGCCGACGCGGCGCAGCCGGAGACCATCGACTCCTTGTAGGTCTGTCCGGGGTCGCGGAAGTGCACGTGCGGGTCGGCGAATCCGGGCGCGAGCGTGAGCCCGGCCGCGTCGATCTCCGAATCGCCGAACCCCTCCGCTCCGGAACGCTCCCCTTCCAGGATCGATCCCGCGGAGAGCGGCACCTTCACGTCGATGACCTCGTCGGTGTTCCACACCTTGATGTTGCGCAGCGTCGGCATATCGGCTCCTTACAGTTTCGCTTCCTCGTCGCAGTAGTCGCAGCGGTACTCCTGACGCTCGGAATGCGTCAGGTGGAACATCTGGTCGATGCCGCGTTCGGTCGTGGTCACGCAGCGCGGGTTGCGGCAGGTGAGGATGTTCACCACGTGCTCGGGCAGCGTGGGCGTCTTCTTCTCGACGATCCTGCCGCCGCGCACGATGCCGACGGTCGCGGTGCGCGCGACGAGGCCGAGCACGTCGAGGTCGATGGACGGGCCCTTCTTGCCGTCCTCGTCCTCGATCTTGATGATGTCCTTGCGGCCGTACAGATGGCTGTCGGTGTTCATGATGAGGGCGAGCTTGGTCTTCGCCGGGTTGATCTTCAGATACGCGAGCACCTTCAGCGCGGTGCCGGCGGGCACGTGGTCGATGATGATGCCGTTTTGGATGCTGGTGACCTCCATCAGGCCTGGACCTCCTTGTTCTCGAACGGTTCGTAGCCGGGCAGCTCGTCACCCACCACGGTGCTCTCGAGCGCCATGCGCATGAGCATGCCGTTCTTCACCTGTTCGAAGTAGGCGGCGCGCGGGTCGTCGTCGACTTCGACGGCGATCTCGTTGACGCGCGGCAGCGGGTGCAGCACGGCCATATGCTCCTTGGCGCGGGCGAGCTTGTCCTCGTCGAGGATGTACGTGTCCCTAAGGCGCAGGTAGTCGTCCTCGTTGAAGAAGCGTTCCTTCTGCACGCGGGTCATGTACAGCACGTCGAGGTCGCCGATCACGGAGACCAGATCCTTGACCTCCACGTAGGAGCAGGACGGGGTGGCGTCGATGCGGTCGAGCACGTACTGCGGGGTCTTGAGCTCGTCGGGGCTGATGAGCACGAACCGCACGTTGCCGAAGCGGCACAGCGTCTCGATGAGCGAGTGCACGGTGCGGCCGAACATGAGGTCGCCGCACAGGCCGACGGTCAGGTCGGTGACGCGGCCGAAGCGCGACTGGAGCGTGGCGAGGTCGGCGAGCGTCTGCGTGGGGTGCATGTGACCGCCGTCGCCCGCGTTGATGACGGGCACGGAGGCGGCGCGGGAGGCGACGAGCGCCGCGCCTTCCTTCGGATGGCGGATCGCGACCACATCGACGTAGTTGGACACGGTCTTCAGGGTGTCGGCGATGGATTCGCCCTTGGAGACGGAGGCGAGCTGCGCGCCGGCGAAGCCGATCACCTTGCCGCCGAGACGCAGCATCGCGGTCTCGAAGCTCAGACGCGTGCGGGTGGAGGGCTCGTAGAAGAGCGTGGCCAGCACCCTGCCGTCGCAGGCGTGCGCCACCTCCCTGCGATGCGCGTCGATGTACTGCGCCTTGTGCAGCAGATCGGTGATCTGGGGGATGGAGAGATCGTCGAGCGAGATGACGCTCTTGCCGAGCATCGGCGTCTCCGCCGGTTCCTGTTCAGTTGACACGGCTCACCTTTCGTGTGTGAAACGGACAAGGTGGCCACTAACGTGACCTATCCGACTATAGACCATTTCTCCGACGCACGCCGCACAAGCCGTCCCCCGCGCGTCACCTTCCGTTCACCTTGCCCGAACGCCGTCACGCCCGTCATCGTGACGGCCGCGCGCGCCTTATGCGGGCAGCCGTCGTCCGATGGCTGCGAGGAAGGCATCGGCACCGGGCTTTCGACCGTGCACGTCGGGACGGGACAGCGTGTCGTCGAACACGTAGACGTCGAAGGTGGGCAGGGTCGCGCCCGTCACCGGCATGAACGCGATACGGTCGTCCTTCTCGACGGCGATGGACGCCATCAGTCCGACGGCGATGCCGGACGCGATGATCGACTTCATCGTGCCCACGTCGGCGACTTCGATGATGTCCGTCGGATCGATGTGCGCACGGATGAACGCGCCCGCCGCCTTCGAGTGCACGAAATCGTCGGACAGGGTGACGAACCGCATGCCCCGCGACAGCGCCGCGTCGGACAGGTCGAACGTCATCCTGCCGGCGAGCGCCGTGGCGGCCGCACCACCCTTCGCATAAGCGAGACCGAATGGGAACGATGCGATTCTGAACGTGCGCGCAGCGCCGAACGACGGCGACGATTCGACGGCTGCCACCGCGCCGAAATCGACCGTGTGACGTTCGATGGCGCCAAGCAGTTTGCGCGATCCGACGGACTGCACGGTGACTTCGCCGTCGAGTTCGCCGGACAGGCTGCGCGCCAACGCGTCGATGGTCTCGTCCCCCAGCAGATACGCGGAGATGATGGGGGGCAATCCGACGCTGTACGTATTCACGGAGACGTCCGACGGCGTTTCGCCGGAGAGACCGGCACGCGCCACGGCGTCGGGCAGTCGGTTGATCTCGTCGAGGATGGCGGCGGTGTGCCGGATCAGGGCGAGGCCAGCGGCGGTGAGCGTCGCCTCTCCCCCGGCACCGAAGCGGCGGCGTGCGATCAGCGTCGCGCCGAGCCGCCGTTCGAGTCGTTTGACGGCCTGCGACACGGTGGGCTGGGAGACGCCGCCGGCGGCGGCCGCGTCGGTGAAGCTGCCGAGTTCGGCGACGAGCTGGAAGAGCTCCAGATCACGGATGTTGTCTATCGATGCCATGAGCCGCCTTGCCTTGGGGAAACTACACGTCATTGTAACGTGGGTTCCGGCTGCGCGGCGGCTCGGACGGGAATCGGGTCGGAAGTCGGATTCAGGGTGCCGGGACTCAGCCGATACGCCAGGTGTTCGCCTCGACCGCGGCCTCGACATCCGGCACGGGTTCGCGGTTCAGCCCTTCGGTGATTGCCTGTTCGGCGACGGCGACGGCGACCCTGCGCGAGATCTCCTTCAGATCGCTGACGGGCGGCAGCACGGCCGCGCCCGGCTTGTCCACGTCGATCATCCCGGAGATGGCGTGCGCGGCGGCGAGCAGCATGCGATCGCTGACCAGACGCGCCTTGCCGACGATCGCGCCGAAGCAGATGCCCGGATACATGAGCGCGTTGTTCCCCTGGCCGATATGGTAGGTGACCCCCTCGTACTCGACGGGGGCGGACGGGGTGCCGGTGATGACGAACGCCTTGCCTTCGGACCAGCGGATCACGTCGGCGGCCTTCGCTTCGGCGAGTTCGGTCGGGTTGGAGATCGGGCACAGCAGCGGGCGTTCCACATGGCTGCACATGGCGCGCACCACGCGCTCGTCGAACGCGCCGGGGCGGGTGGAGGTGCCGATGAGCACGCTCGGCTGGAACGCGTCGACGACGGAGGCCAGGTCGGTCGGATCGGCGAGCGTCGGGAATTCGTCGGCCTTGCGCGCGTACTTGCGCTGGCCGTCGGTCAGTCCCTCCTGCCCTTCGACGACGAGACCGTAGCGGTCGACGAGCGCGACGCGTCCCATCGCCTCCGCGCGGTCCATGCCGCCGTTGACGACGAGATCGTCGACGAGCTGGTCGGCGATGCCGACGCCGGCGGTGCCCGCACCGAAGACGAGGATGCGCGTGTCGTCATAGGAGGTGCCGGCGATGCGGCGTGCGGCGACGAGTGCGGCGAGCACGGTCACGCCGGTGCCCTGGATGTCGTCGTTCAGGGTGAGTACGTCGCCCCGGTAGCGTTCGAGGATCGGCGCGGCGGTGGGACGGCCGAAGTCCTCCCAATGCAGCAGCGCGTCCGGGTAGAGTTCGAGACAGTCGTGCACGAACGCGTCGATGAACGCGTCGTAGCGTTCGCCGCGCACGCGCGGGAAGCGGTTGCCGACGTAGCGCGGATTGTCGAGGAGTTCCTTGCGGTCGGTGCCCACGTCGATCATGACGGGCAGCACGCGCGCCGGGTCGATGCCGGCCGCAGCCGTGTAGACGGCGAGCTTGCCGGTGAGGATCTCCGCGCCCTGCGCTCCCCAATCGCCGATGCCGAGGATGCCTTCGCCGTCGGTGGCGACGATCAGGTCGATGTCGCGCCCTTCGGCGTACTGGCGCAGCGCGTCCTTGATGCGTTCGGGATGCTCGATGGACACATAGGCGACATCGGAGCCGAGATAGTACTTGTCGTACTGCATGATCGACTGGGCGACGGTGGGCGCGTACACGATCGGCATGTATTCGGTCAGATGCTTGGACATGCCGTGGTAGAACAGGCGTCGGTTCTCCCGGCACACGCCCATCAGGTACAGACGCTTGCCGAGATCGTCCTCGATGCCGCTGAAGCGCTCATACACGGTCTCCTCCTGCATGTCGAGCGACTGCACGGCGGCGGGCAGCAGGCCGTCCACATCGTCGGCGACGCGCTCGTCGATTGTGGCGGCGAGGCCGCGGTTGGTGAAGGAATCCTTGAGTGTGGCGAATCCGGTCATGGTGTCGCTCCTTGTGGTTGGATGTCGTTGATGGTCTGGTGTCATCGGCTTCGTCGCCGTGTTGCCTCACACGATAGGAGCGGCCCCGCGTTCCCCTCAAATAAGCGAATCCACTATGGCGACACGCCCCGTTTCACAACGGTTCCGACGTTCGCCGACGGCGTGCCGGGGCGGCCCGGCCCCATATAGGCACCGTTTATTTGCGGGCCCCGGAGCCGGCATCGTAGCCTTGGGGCAATCGGTCGCATCATCCCCCTCCCACCGATGGAGACGGAGGGGCTGCCCCAATGAAGGAGTCACGATGACCATGTCCATACCGTTGAAGTCCTCGTCGAACGCACGATCGTCAGCCAAGACAGCCTCCGCCGCCCCGCATGCGAAGGCGCTCAAGGCAGTCGCCTGCATCGCCGTCACCCTCGCCATCTATCTCGCGCCGATCCCCGACGGGCTCACCGCCCAGGGCATGCACATGCTGGCGATCTTCCTCGGCACGATCCTCGGGCTCATCCTCCAGCCGTTGCCGACGTCCGCCGTGGCGATCATCGGCCTGACCGTGGCAATGCTCACCGGCACGATGGATCCGAAGACCGCCGCGTTCTCCGGACTCGGTTCCGCGTCGATCTGGCTGATCGTCGCCGCGTTCTTCATCGCCCAAGGATTCGTGAAGACCGGTCTGGGCCGGCGCATCGCCCTCGTGTTCATCAGCCTGCTCGGCAAGTCGAGTCTCGGCATCTCCTACGGCCTGACGGCCGCGGACCTGCTGCTCGCACCGGCGACACCGTCGAACACGGCGCGCCTGGGCGGCATCCTGTTCCCGATCATCACGTCGATCAGCGACATGCAGGAGTCCACGCCGAAGTCCGACGAGTCACGCAGGCGCATCGGCGCGTTCCTGTGCATCACCGCGAACAACGTGAACGCGATCACCTCGTCCATGTTCATCACCGCCATGGCCGCGGGACCCGTCGTCGCCCAACTCGCCTCCGACTCGGACGCGCCGATCTCCTGGGGTTGTGAACTGCTGAGGCTTTGGTTTGTTTTGCCTTGTTGGTGTGTGATATGATTTGCCTGTGCGTGCGAAGGAATGGGCGGCTCGTGAGGGTTTGAACGAGCAGACGGTGTGGAAGTGGTGCCGTGAGAACCGTATGCCTGTTCCCGTGGAGAAGTCGGGGAGTGTGTGGCTGGTCCACGACCCGAAGTATGAGAAGACGGATATGCCGGCGACCGGTTCGCGCGTCGTGTGCTATGCGCGTGTCTCGTCCTCCGATCGGAAAGCCGACTTGCAGCGTCAGGCGGACCGGTTGAAGGCGTTCGCCATCAACATGGGGGTCGAGAAACCGGAATTGGTCATGGAGACCGGTTCCGGCATGAACGACAAACGTCGCAAATTGAACCGCATCCTCGCCGACCCGACCGTGGGCACGATCATCGTGGAGCATCGGGATCGTCTGGCCCGTATGAACGCCGGACTGGTCGAATCCGCGTTGAACGCGCAGGGACGACGACTGATCGTCGTGGACGATACGGAGCTGGATGACGACCTCGTGCGTGACATGACCGAGGTGTTGACCTCGTTGTGCGCCCGACTGTACGGGCGGCGTGCGGCGAGGAGCAAGGTGGAGGCCGCGTTGAGGGCGGCGCGTGATGCTTGAGGCCGTCAGGGTGGCGTTGGACCCGACGCCGGCGCAGGAACGGCTGCTGCTGTCGCACGCGGGGGCGGCTCGGTTCGCGTACAACGCGGGTCTCGCCCATGTCAAGGCCGCCATCGAGGCCGGGGAGGGGCCGGAATGGTCCCTGTATGCGCTGCGCCGCTGGTGGAACGCGAACAAGGACACGCTGGCCGTGGATGCGGACGGAGAACCGTGGTGGCGGGAGAACTCGAAGGAGGCGTACGGCAGCGGGCTTGAATCGTTGGCGGATGCTCTGTCGAACTGGTCGAAGAGCCGCAAGGGCGAGCGAAAAGGTCGCAGGGTCGGGTTCCCGAGGTTCAAGGCGAAGGACCGCGCCATGCCACGGTTCGCGTACACGACCGGCAGCTTCGGCCTCGTCAAGGACGACCCGAAGGCGTTGCGACTGCCGCGTATCGGCCGCGTGCACTGCATGGAGGACGTGACGGGACGCGTGGACGGGGCCAGGGTGCTGCGCATGACGGTCTCGTGCCGCGCGGGGCGCTGGTACGCCGCGTTGACCGTCGAACGCGCCGACCCGACGGCGAAACGAACCCCGCAGGGAGGGGCGGTCGGCGTCGATCTGGGCGTCAAAACGCTCGCCACGCTCTCGGACGGCACCGTCATCGACAACCCGCACACGCTCAGAACGGCCGAACGCCGGCTGAAACGCGCGCAGAGAGCGTTGAGCCGCAAGACCAAGGGGTCAAAGCGACGTCTCAAGGCGCGAAACAAGGTCGCCCGCATCCACGCGCGCATCACGAACCAGCGGCGCGACCTGCTGGACAAGCTCACCACCTGGCTCGCCGGAACATACTCGGACATCAGCATCGAGGATCTGAACGTGACGGGCATGGTCAGGAACCACCGGCTCGCCAAGACGATCGAGGACGCGTCCTTCGCCGAACTGCGACGCCGACTCGAATACAAGACCGCGAGAACCGGTACAAGACTGCATGTGATCGACCGCTGGTATCCCAGCAGCAAGATGTGCTCGGACTGCGGGAGCGTGAAAGCCAAGCTCTCCCTCGACGAGCGAACCTACCACTGCGAAGACTGCGGTCTGACCCTGGACCGTGACCTGAACGCGGCCATCAACATCATGGTCGCCGGGAGTGCCCCGGAGACCC
>NZ_JBKEVI010000010.1:0-102570 GCF_056357035.1 Bifidobacterium sp. LH_417 | reverse complement strand
AAACGCGCATGGAGGGGACGCAAGACCCGCCGTCCGTCAGGATGGAAGGCAGACCCCCGCGAAGTGCGAACCAAGCAGCCGGGCGACCGGCGTCAGACTTGGAGCGGACGGCCGCAAGACCGTCCTGCAAACTAGAACAAACTAGCTTGCAACGGCAACCTCCCCCAAACGCGTTGGTTCCGTGCCAAGCTTGGCACGCATATGATGCTGACGGAGCGTTGGCGGCGGAAGCATGCCAGCCTTGGCACGGAACCAACGCGTAAGAGGGGCCATCCGGCACCACCGTGCCAAATTTGGCACGGAATCAACGGCGAGAGCCTTCCAACGAGGGGAGCGTGCCAAGCTTGGCACGGATGCGACGGTAAGACGCCTTTCAACGAAGGAAGCATGCCAGCCTTGGCACGCAAGCAACACAACCGGCACAGAACCAACGGAGACGGCACGGAGCCAACGGACGGGTACGAAACCGACGGAGACGGGTACGAAACCGACAGAGGTGGTACAGAACCGACGATTCCGATCATCACGCCGGTATGGCGCCGCAGCCGGGTCACCCATGTCAAATCAGCGCCGTCAATCCCACCCGTTACGGTATGGCGCCGCAGCCGTATCTCCCGCCGAGCCACCAGACATATCACCCAGTCGTATCACCCGCCGAACCGCCAGCCGTATCGCCCGGAATGAGGTCCCACGGCATACGACGGAAAAGTACGGCGAAGGCGAACAGGATGATGAAGCCGATCATGGAGGTGCGCAGCAGCCCGTTGCCGGCCATCAACGAACCGGATGCGGCGGCGGCCACGGCCGAGGCGCCGTCCGAAGCCAACGCCCCGGAAGCACCATCCGTCCCGGAGACTCCAGAGACTCCAGAGACTCCAGAAACTCCAGAAACCCCGGACATATCCGCCGATCCGGCCGCCACGAACCCGGTGATCGCCATGACCGTCAGCACGCCGAGCACCACCGTGCGCACCGCATAGAACGCCACGCGAAGGCCGCCATGCCGCGGCACCGTCTCGATGGTCATATGCGTGAACATGCCACCGAGCGTGGCTCCGCGGTGCGCGAGCGGCACGAGCAGCTCGAACACGAGGAACGCGAGCGCCGCCGCGGTCGGCGCGATCGCGTTCATCCAGCCGATGCCCACCGTGATGCGCCCGCCGAACAGCGCGAAATCGCCGTTCGCGAGCGGCGTGGCGAGCGCGTGGAACAGCAGCACGACGGCCATCGTGAGCGGGAAGTACGCGGCCACAACGAGCATCATGTCGATGACGAACGTGACGGCGCGGTGCAGCGCTCCCGGCCGCGTATTCACCTCGTCGCGGCCCGGAAGCGCGGCGGCCGGCACCCATGCGCCGAACAGTTTCGCGATGCCGAGGCCGACAATCGCGCCGAGCGTGTTCGTCATCAGATCGTTGACGTCGAACTGGCGGTAGGCGCACGGGTAGAGTCCCCAGAATCCGGTGAGCTGCGATGATTCGATGAACAGCGACATGGCGAACCCGCCGCCGACCACCGCCCACCAGCGCCAGCGCAGCCAGCGGGCGAGCACGAAACCGAGCGGCACGAAGAACACGACGTTCATCACGAGCTGGAGCAGCCCGTAAAGGCCTCCGTACTGGAGGTCCTCGAGGAAGCGCAGCGGGTTGAGCTGCGGCGCGTAGTCGCCCACGTGCGCCGCGCAGAAGGCGTCCGGATCGTCGGGCATCGGGTAGAGCGTGAACGCGATAAGACCGGTGAAGTACAGCACGCTCAGATAGGACGCGCCGACCGACAGCGCGCGCAGGCGATGGTATCGGTGGTAGAGGCCGGCGAGAATCGGCAAGGTGAGTACAAGCGCGACCAGCGGCCACAGCAGCAGCGCGATTGCGAACGACGTGGAGAAATAACCCAAATAGCCAAGCATCGCGCCCCACTATAGCGGTTCCGCTTCCTCGAACGATGGGAACCGCCCGGCCACACGCGCGGGATGACAACGGTTTCACCCCATCGTTATCATGGGCGGCAGCGGCATGATTTCCCGTATGCGAGACGCACAACCGACGCCCACGTGGACCGAGACTGCCGCGACGACAACCGAGACGCGAGGAGCAGTATGAGCGCGAAACGGAATGATTTCAATCACAGGCCCACTATCTATGATGTGGCCGAGCGCGCCGGAACCTCGTATGCGACGGTCTCCCGCTATCTCAACGGGCGCAGCGGCGTGGCCGCGAGCACGGCAAAACGCATCGAGCAGGCGATCAAGGATGTCGACTACACGCCGAGCGCGGCCGCGCGGTCGCTCGCGCAGCAGCGCACGCATCTCATCGCATTGATCATCCACGCGCGGTCCGAGGACATCATCACCGATCCGAACATCATGCAGATCATCGCCAGCGCGAATGCGCGCGTCACGCGTGAGGGATGGCAGATGGTCACGTTGATGAGCGAGAACGACGGCGAGTCACGCGCCAATATCGAACGGCTGGTGTCCGGCGGATTCGCGGACGGCTACCTGCTGTACACGATGGAGGAGGATGACCCGCTTCTCCCGCTGTTCGAACGCCGCTCGATGCACGCGGTGATCTCCGGCACCGGATACCGTCAACAGCCACCGTTCGTGTCGGTGGATGTCGATAACGTCGCCGCGATGAGCGAGCTCATCCGGTACGTGTTGACGGGGGAGACGCACTCCGCCGGCGGTGACGCGGATGATGCGGACACCACGGACACCACCACTGCCGGCGACGCGACGGCGGCATTGCGCCGCACACGCCCCGCCTACATCTGCGGCCCGTTGAACATGCCGGGCGCGCCGGAGCGTCTCGCCGCGTTCCGAGCCGTCACCGGCGAGCTGCTGCCGGACAGCGCCGACTCCCTGCCCGTCCACTACGCGGCGGATTGGAAGACGACGAGCGCCGCCGCGGCCGTCCGCGCATGGGCGGAGGACGGCACGTTGGCGACGCGTGACGCGATCATCTGCGCGAACGATACGCTCGCTTTGGGTGCGATCGAAGAGCTGCACCGGTTGGGGTACGACGTGCCCGGCGACGTGGCGGTGTCCGGGTTCGACAATAGTTCGGCGGCCACATCGATCACGCCGCGACTGACCACGGTGGATCAGCATATGGAGCGTCGCGGATGGGTGATGGCGGGACTGGTCATCGACCAGATCCGCGACACCGACAAGAACGGTGACGGGAACGGTGACGGGAACGCAAGCGCGGATGACGCGGGGAACCCGGATGATGCGGGCGCTGCACCGTCGAAGACCGTGATGCTCGCCACCGATCTGGTAATCCGCGAATCCGCGTGAGCCTCGCGCGTGACAATCACAGACAGTCCGCAACCATCACGGTTCCCTCCGCAACCGTCACGGTTCCCTCCTTGGTTTTGCTCGTTGTTCCGTGACCAACCAAGGAGGGAACCGTGATCACGAAGGAGGCCGGGCCCCGGAGGAATGGGACCCGGCCTGATGTGAAGGAGCTTCAGGAGAAGTCTGGAGGGGGAGCGGCGCCGAGGCACCGCTCCGGTTGGACTGGATGGGCGTGACCGGCGTCAGCCTTGCTTGACGGTGAAGCCCTGATCGCTGCCGTACTTGGCGAGCGCCTTCTGGAAGGCCGCGAGACCCTTCTCCAGCGTGGTGGACTTGTCCGTGTAGGCCTTGCCGACGTAGTCGCCGTAGATGCTGTTGGCTTGGCCGGCGTAGGGGAGGAACTGGAAGGATTCGGTCACCTGGTTGGCGGCCTCCGCGAGGACCTCGTTGTAGGCCTGGTCGCCGAAGTAGGCGCGCACCTCATCGGAGCCCTTGAGGAAGTCGGCGTCCTTGAGCGTGGCCTTGTCGGCCGGGAAGGCGCCGCCGTCGGTGCGGATCTTGATGCCTTCCTTGCTGTGGTTCGCGAAGTCGATGAACTTGAACGCGGCGTCCTGGTTCTTGGAGGCGGCGGTCACGGCCAGCGCGGAGCCGCCGTTCTCGCCGTTGGACGGCTTGGAGGCGTCCCAGTTCGGCTGGAGGGCGACGCGCATGTTGCCCTTGGCTGCCGCGGAGTTGGAGACCAGGTTGGCGGGCATCCACGCGCCTTCGAAGATGGTGGCGATGGTGCCGTCGCCGATGCCGCGGTTCCACTCGTCGGCCCACGTGGCGACCTTCGTGTTGATGAGGTCCTCGTCGATCATCTTCTGCCAGAAGTCGGCGACGGTCTTCACCTGCGGATCGGACGTGAAGTTGATGGTGACGTTCTCGCCCTTGGACTCGTACGGCTTGGCGCCGGCCTGCCACAGGAACGCGGTCATCACCTTGATGTCGCCGGCGTCGGCGGTGATGTAGTAGTCGTCGCCGAGGGCACGGATCTTCTTGGCGTCCTGATAGTACTCGTCCCACGTCTTCGGGGCCTCGGTGATGCCGGCCTTGTCGAACGTGGCCTTGTTGTAGAACATGGCCTGCGGACCGGAGTCCATCGGCAGCGCGTACACGCCGTCGTTGAGGCTCACCGAGTTCCAGGTGCCCGGCGTGTAGAACGTGTCGTAGCCGGAGGTCTTGTCCTTGATGTTCGCAAGCTGGCTCTGCTCGCCGATCACGAACTGCGGGACGGTCATGTATTCGAGCTGGACGACGTCGGGGATGCCGCTGCCGGCCTGAATCGCGTTGTTGAGCGAGGTGACGGTGGTGTCCGCCTTGCCGGTGTTGTTGAACTTGATCGTGATGTTCGGGTACTTCTTCTCGAACGCCTTGATGACCGGCTTGAGCGTGGGCTCCCATGCCCACAGGTTGAGCGTGACGTCGCCGTTCGCGTCGCCCGCGGCGCCTTGGCTCGACGATCCGCCGCATGCGGCCACGGATACGAGCATCGCCGCGGCTCCGACCACCGCCACGGTCTTCTTCAGTGAGAACTTCATGGGTTCCGTCCCTTCCTTGGGTGCTGCCGCACGTCGCTCCATCATCGGCGTGTGACCGGTTACGCTTCGATAGTATACACTGGTGTGTGACCGGTCACAACCTGTGTGTCGTTTCACCGGCGAGACGAACGACGGCCACGAAGGACGGAAGACCTATGACGACGAAGCAGCCACCTACGATGTCCACTATGACAACCGCACCGAAGAAACCCACCATCCGCGACGTGGCACGCCTCGCCGGCGTCTCCTACGGCACGGTCTCGCGCTATCTCAACGGCAACGAGCATGTCTCCCAGGACGCCGCCGAACGCATCGCCGCGGCCATCGAGCAGTCGCACTACACCCCGAACAAGGCCGCCCGCTCGCTCGCGCGACAGCGCACGCAGACCGTGGCGCTCATCATCCAGGTCGAGTCGAACGAGACGATGGTGCAGGCCAGCGTCTCCGAGGCGATGGTCGGCGCCAACCAGGTGCTCGGCGACGCCGGATACCAGATGGTCACCATCATCGCCAATTCCGACGAGTCGACGAGACGCATCACCCAGCTCGTCAACAGCGATTTCGCCGACGGCTACCTGCTGTTCTCGTTGAGCGAGGACGACAGTCTCGCCAACGCGTTCCTGGACGTCCGACGCCCGGTCGTGCGCTCCGAGGCGAGCGACCGCGGCGACCTGCCATACCCGGCCATCGACTTCGCCAACAGGGACGGCCAGCGCGCGATCACACGGTACCTGCTCGACAACGGCAGAACGCGTCTCGCCTACGTGTGCGGACCTGGATACTCGCCTACGTCCGGCAACCGTCTGGACGGCTTCCGGGATGCGGTGGGCGACGCCTACGACGAACGCCGCGTCTACTACGCGGATGATTGGGAGATCACCAGCGGCGAGATGGCGGCTGTGGCGTTCCAGCCGCAACTCGACCGGATCGACGGCATCGTATGCGCCAACGACAGCATCGCCATCGGCGTGATCAACCAGCTCGCCCGGTTCGGGTACACGACTCCCGACGACATCGCCGTCACCGGATTCGACGATTCGCCGCTCGCCCTGCTCGTCAACCCGAAACTCACCACGGTCCGGCAGGATTCGCAGCTGCACGGCCGCGCGATGGCCGAGGCGTTGCTGCACATGCTGCACGGCGCCGCCATCGAGCCTCACCACGTGGAACTCCTCCCCACGTCCATCGTCAAACGTCAGTCCGCCTGACCCCGCCGCCAAACAGCTCCGGATACGACGAAGGCCCGCCGAAGCGGGCCTTGCACGATGCGCTCGATGGCGATCAGTCGTCGCCGAGCGTCACATGAACGCCGCCGACGAGCGAGCTGACGACGTTGTAGATCGCGGCGACCACCACGGCGAGGATCGTGAGCAGCACGATCTCGACGATGGAGAAGATCGTCACGGCGGACAGCACGGTGGGCAGGGAGAACACCTGCGCCAGGTTGAAGCCGTCCGCGTTGAGGCCGGTGGAGGCGACGATCTGCGTGATCTGGTCGAACACGCCGACCGCGTTGAGCAGCAGCCAGACAAGGGCCGCGGCGACGATCTGGATGAGCGCTCCGGCGATGGACATCATGAACGACACCTTCGCCACGCTCCACACGTTGAGACGCGTGAGAGACAGGTTCATACGACGGGCGCGCGGCGTGCCGCGGCGCACGGCCGGACGGACCTTGATGCCGCCGGACGCCTTCGCCTTGGATTCGGCGTGCTCGCGGGCCTGGGATTCGTCGATCAGCGGCTTGTTGGACACGGAACGGGCCACGCGCGGCGCATGCCCGTCCGCCGGGGCGACGGCGGGGGCTTCGGCCGGGGCGGCCTCGCCTTCGGGCCGCTCAGGCAGCTTCACTTCCGGCACGGGCTCCTCGTGCAGCTCTTCTTGGTTGTCGCTCATGTTGCTCCTTCACGATTCGCTGAATCTCTAGAGAGACTAGCAATCTTCGCAGACGATTACGCCTGCTCCGGTTCGTTGTTCACAGTCTCCGCGCCGGTCTCAGCCACGGCGGGGGCTTCGGCGACGGCACCCGTCGCATCCGCGACGGTCTCCGGCTGGTCCTCGTCGTCCTTCTCCTCGTTGCGCGCGATGGAGATGATCTCGTCGCCCTTGTCGGGCTTGGCGAGGGTGACGCCCTGCGTGTTGCGGCCGGTGCGCTTGACCTCGGCCACGGCGGAGCGGATCACCTTGCCGGACTTCATGATGGCGAGCACCTGGTCGTCCTCGGAGACGACGACCGCACCGACCAGCGAGCCGCGGCCCTCGGCCAGCTGGACGGCCTTGATGCCGAGGCCGTTGCGGCCCTGGAGACGGTACTCGGAGATCGCGGAACGCTTGGCGAAGCCCTCGTTCGTGACGACGAGCAGGTCCTTGTCGGTCTCGGAGGGCACCACGTCCATGGCGAGCAGCTCGTCGCCGTCGCGGAACTTCATGCCCTGCACACCGGCGGTCTGGCGGCCCATCGGGCGCAGCTGGCCGTCGTCGGCGGCGAACTTGAGGCTCATGCCGAGCTTGGAGACGAGGATGATGTCGTCCTCGGCGTTGCACAGCGCGGCGCCGATCAGCTCGTCGGCCGCCTCGCCGTTCTCGTCGGCCATGAGGCGCACGGCGATGAGTCCGCCCTGACGCGGCGAATCGTATTCGGACAGCGCGGTCTTCTTCACCTTGCCGGAACGCGTCGCGAGCACCAGGTACTTGGCGACCTCGTAGTTCGGGATGGACAGCACGGCCTGGATGCTCTCGTCAGGGCCGAACTGCAGCAGGTTCGCCACGTGCTGGCCCTTCGAGTCGCGCGAGCCTTCGGGCAGCTCGTACGCCTTGAGGCGGTACACACGGCCCTTGTTCGTGAAGAACAGCAGCCAGTTGTGCGTCGAGGTGAGGAAGAAGTGGTCCACCACGTCGTCCTCGCGCAGCTTGGCGCCCTTGATGCCCTTGCCGCCGCGGTGCTGCGCGCGGTATTCGTCGGCCTTGGTGCGCTTGACGAAGCCGGAGTGCGTGACGGTGACGACCACGTTCTCCTCGGGGATCAGGTCCTCCTCGGTCATGTCGCCGGAGAACGGCAGGATGCGCGTGCGGCGGTCGTCGCCGTACTTGGCGACGATCTCGTCGAGCTCGTCGCCGACGATCTTGCGCTGGCGTTCCGGCTTGGCGAGGATGTCCGCATAGTCGGCGATCTTCCTCATGAGCTCGTTGTGCTCGTCGAGGATCTTCTGCCGTTCGAGGGCGGCGAGACGGCGCAGCTGCATCGCGAGGATCGCGTCGGCCTGCACCTGGTCCACGTCGAGCAGCTCCATCAGGCCGGTGCGCGCGGCGTCGGCGTCGGGGGAGCGGCGGATCAGGGCCACGACCTCGTCGATCATGTCGAGGGCCTTGAGATAGCCCTGCAGGATGTGGTCGCGCTCCTCGGCCTCGCGCTTGAGGTACGCGGTGCGGCGGGCGATCACGTCGAGCTGGTGGGCGACCCAGTGACGCACGAACGCGTCGAGGGAGAGGGTGCGCGGCACGCCGTCGACGAGCGCGAGCATGTTCGCGCCGAACGTCTGCTGCAGCTGGGAGTGCTTGTACAGGTTGTTGAGGACGACCTTCGGCACGGCGTCGCGCTTGAGCACGAGCACGAGGCGCTGGCCGGTGCGGCCGGACGTCTCGTCGCGCATGTCGGCGATGCCCTGGATCTTGCCGTCGCGCACGGCCTCGCGGATGGAGACGACGAGACGGTCCGGGTTCACCTGGTACGGCAGCTCGGTGACGACCAGGCACATGCGGCCCTTGATCTCCTCGGTGTTCACGACGGCGCGCATCGTGATGAGGCCGCGGCCGGTGCGGTACGCCTGCTCGATGCCCTTGTGGCCGAGGATCGTGGCACCGGTGGGGAAGTCGGGGCCCTTGATGCGGGCGATGAGCGCGTCGAGCAGCTCCTCGCGGCTCGCGTCCGGATGGTCGAGCGCCCAGTGCACGCCGTCCGCCACCTCGCGCATGTTGTGCGGCGGGATGTTCGTCGCCATGCCGACGGCGATGCCGGACGAGCCGTTGCACAGCAGGTTCGGGAAGCGCGCGGGCAGCACGGTCGGCTCCTGCGTCTTGCCGTCGTAGTTGGGCACGAAGTCGACGGTCTCCTTGTCGATGTCGCGCACCATCTCCATCGAGAGCGGGGCCATGCGGCACTCGGTGTAACGCATGGCGGCGGCCGGGTCGTCGCCGGGGGAGCCGAAGTTGCCCTGGCCGTCGACGAGCATGTAGCGCATCGACCACGACTGGGCCATACGCACGAGGGTGTCGTAGATCGCGGAGTCGCCGTGCGGGTGGTACTTGCCCATCACGTCGCCGACGACGCGGGAGCACTTGTTGTAGCCGCGGTCGGGGCGGTAGCCGCCGTCGTACATCGCGTAGATCACGCGGCGGTGCACGGGCTTGAGGCCGTCGCGCACGTCCGGCAGGGCGCGGTCCACGATGACGCTCATCGCGTATGCGAGGTAGGACTCGCGCATCTCGACCTGCAGGTCCTTGCGCTGGATGCGTTCGCCGGTCATCAGGCCGTAGTCGGTGTTGTCGGCCTCCTGCGGGCTCAACGGCTCCATCGAGCCGTCGCCGGTCGGCTGGCCGTCGATCTGACCGTCGGCCTGGCCGTCAAGCTGGCCGTCGCCGTTGTTGTTCTCATCTGCCACTTGTCGTTCCTTCTATCGTTCAAGTTCGTTATGCCGCCCCCGCCGGCGGGGGCTCCCGTGAAGCGGGTGGAGTGGTCGCCCGGCGGCTTCCGGGAAACCGCCGGGCGACCACCCTTACGCGTCGATCCAGGCGGCGTTGCGGGCGTTGCGCTGGATGAAGAGGCGGCGGGGTTCGACCTCGTCGCCCATGAGCATCGAGAACGTCTCGTCGGCCGCGGCGGCGTCCTCGATCTGCACCTGCTTGAGCACGCGGTGCTCCGGGTCCATGGTCGTCTCCCACAGCTCCTGGTAGCTCATCTCGCCCAGACCCTTGTAGCGCTGGATGCCTTCGCCCTTCGGCAGCTGGCGTCCCTTCGCCTTGCCTTCGGCGAGCACGCGGTCGCGCTCGGAGTCGGTGTACACGAAGTCGTGCGGGCCCTTGGTCCACTTGAGGCGGTACAGCGGCGGCATGGCCACGTACACGTATCCGGCGGTGATCATCGGGCGCATGTAGCGGAAGAACAGGGTGAGGTTCAGCGTGGCGATGTGCGCGCCGTCCACATCGGCATCGGCCATGATGATGACCTTGTGGTAGCGCACCTTCGACAGGTCGAAGTCCTCGCCGTAGCCGCCGCCGACCGCGGTGATCAGCGATTCGATGGTGTCGGACTTCATCATGCGGTCGAGGCTGGCGCGCTCGGTGTTGAGGATCTTGCCTCGCAGCGGCAGGATGGCCTGCGTGATCGGGTTGCGCCCCTGAATCGCGGAGCCGCCTGCGGAGTCGCCCTCCACGATGAACAGCTCGCACTCCTCCGGGTTCGAGGACTGGCAGTCCTTGAGCTTGTCCGGCATGCCGGCCGACTCGAAGATCGACTTGCGGCGCGTGTTCTCGCGCGCCTTCTTCGCGGCCAGACGTGCGCGGGACGCCTCGATGGCCTTCTGGATGATGTTCTTCGCCTCGCCCGGATGCGCGTCGAACCAGTCGCCGAGCTTGTCGGTCATGACGCGCTGCACGAAGGTCTTCGCCTCGGAGTTGCCGAGCTTGGTCTTCGTCTGGCCTTCGAACTGCGGGGTGGTGAGCTTGACGGACACCACGGCCGTCAGGCCTTCGCGCACGTCGTCGCCGGACAGGTTCTCGTCCTTGTCCTTGAGGATGTTCTTCTCGCGCGCGTAGCGGTTGACGAGCGAGGTGAGCGCCGCGCGGAAGCCCTCCTCGTGCGTGCCGCCCTCGGTGGTGGAGATCGTGTTGGCGAACGTGTGCACGGCCTCGGAGTAGGCGGTGGTCCACTGCATCGCGATCTCGGCGGAGATGCCGAGCTTGAGGTCCTCGGCGTCGAAGTTGATGACCTCGTCCTCGACGGGCGTCGCCTTGCGGGACTTGACGAGGTAGTCGACGTAGTCCTTGATGCCGTTCGCGTACTGGTAGGTGACGCTCTGGTGCAGCTCCTCGGCCACGTTGTCGCCGTCGCCGGCCACCTCGTCGCCCGCCTGGTCGACCTGACGCAGGTCGGTCAGCGAGATCTTGAGGCCCTTGTTGAGGAACGCCATCTGCTGGAAGCGGGAGCGCAGCGTCTCGAAGTCGTAGACGGTGGTCTCGAAGATCGCCGGGTCCGCCCAGAACGTGACGGACGTGCCGGTGGACTCGCCCTCGGCCATCGGCTCGCCCTTGGCGAGGCGGTCGGTCGGGTGCTGGTTGATGTACGTCTGCGTCCAGTGGAAGCCCTGACGGCGCACCTCGACGTCCACGCGCGTGGAGAGCGCGTTGACGACGGAGATGCCGACGCCGTGCAGGCCGCCGGAGACCGCGTAGCCGCCGCCGCCGAACTTGCCGCCGGCGTGCAGCTTGGTCATGACGGTCTCGACGCCGGAGACGCCCTCGCCGGGCACGATGTCGACCGGGATGCCGCGGCCGTCATCGACGACGCGGATGCCGTTGTCCGGCAGGATCGACACCTCGATGTGGCTCGCGTAGCCGGCGAGCGCCTCGTCGACGGAGTTGTCGACGATCTCGTACACGAGGTGGTGCAGGCCGCGCGGACCGGTCGAGCCGATGTACATGCCCGGGCGGATGCGCACCGCCTCGAGGCCTTCGAGCACCTTCAGATCGGAGGCGTCGTAGTGCTCGGGGGTCATCGACTCGTCGAGCTCGCCTTCCTGCAGTTCGGTGGTGTTGATGTGTTCGTCCGCGGCCTTGAGCTGTTCTTCCTTGCTCTCGGCATTGTCCAACGAATCCGCCACAGGGCTTCCTTCCTACATGTTCCCTGCATGTTCTTCACGCGAAGGGTTGTTTCGCGGGCCTATGCCCCAAAATCGCCCGTTAAGGGCCCATGAAGCGTTTCGGCCATACTGCGGGTAATTCTACTCGTTTTCACCGACGAACGCCATAGCGCCCCGTAGAAACGCGTTTACGGCCTATTTGCCGCATTCATGCACGACGTCACCGCCGCCGGGCCCATTTGCGCGTGTAGCCGGCGGCGGGGCCGACCACGCGGATCCGTTCGACCGTCAGTCCCTCCAGATTGCGCCGGATCGTGTCCTCCAGCTGCGGGATCAGGTAGGTGAGCTGCGTCGCCCATACCTGCGATTCGGTGCCGATCGTGAGCACCCCGTCGCGCAGGGCGATCACGTGCGAGTGCTGCGCGATGGCGGGCCCGACGACGCGATCCCAGTGGTTGTTGAGTTCGGAGAGTTTGAGATGCGGGATCCAGTCGCCGTCGCGCGCGATCATGGCTGCGACACCGCCGAGCCGAGCCGGGTCACGCCCGGGTTTGCCGAAGTTCTCCCACGCGGCTTCGGCGCGGGCGGCGCGCGCCTTGCGCGATGACTCGCGTGCCGCGTAGCGCTCGAACACCTGCGCGGGCAGTTCGCGCGGGTCGAGCTTCAGCGTCACGGCGATCGGCGGTTTCATCGCGTCGTCGCCTCCGCCGTCACCGCGACGGCGCCAGCGCCGGCCGCGGCAACCTCCGCCGCGCGCCGCAGTTCGCCCACGTCGATGACGTTCACCGTGCGTCCCGCCGCGCTTGGCGGCATCGCGGGGATGTCGCCCGCTGCGGCGACGGTGATGAGCACCTGGTCCTGATGCATCGCGAAGTCGAGGATCTGTTCGCGCCGCGATTCGTCGAGCTGTGCGAACACATCATCGAGGATGACAATCGGCCTCATGCCGCGCTCCTCGCGGATGACCTCGAACAGGGCCATCTTGAGCGCCAGCGCCATCGTCCACATCTCGCCGTTCGACGCGAACTCGCGCGCCGGCATGCCGTCGAGCGTGACGGCGAGGTCGTCGCGCTGCGGTCCGATGAGGTTCATGCCACGCGCCACCTCGCCCGCGTACAGGCGCTGGAAGTGGGCGGCGATGGCGGGCCGCGGGTCGGCCGCGGCATCGCCGTCGTGGCCGGCGGGCATGTCCGTCGCCTCGGCGAAGGACGGCGCGTAGGCGAGACCTGCCTCGCCGCGCCCGGACGCGAGCCGCGCGTAGATCGCGGCGAACGGGCCGGCGAGACGGGCGACGATGCGCGCACGCACGCGCGTCAGTTCGAGTCCCGCGTCGATGAACTGGCCGGTCCAGAGCTCCAATCCGCTCAGCGTCGCGTCGAACGCGCCCTCGCGGTTCTGCAATTGCTTGAGCAGGGCGGCGCGCTGCCGGGCGATGCGCGTGAACTGCTGAAGCCGTTCCGCATAGCAGGGGACGAGCAGCGCGCCCGCCTGGTCGAGGAAGTTGCGCCGCGTGGCAGGCTCTCCGGCGACGAGGCGCTGGTCGTCGGGCGTGAACGCGACGGACGGCACGTCGCCGACGATGTCACGCAGATAGCGGGAGGGACCAGCGTCGACGCGTGCGCGGTTCGCGCCGCGCGCCGCGATCGTCGCCTCGTAGGTGACGGTACGCGCGTCGTCCGTCACGTTCGCACGGATCGTGGCCTTCGTCGCGCCGCGTTCGACAAGCGGCAACGAGGACGACGTGCGATGACTGGTTCCGGTGGACAGCACCTCGACCGCTTCGACGATATTCGTCTTGCCGAGGCCGTTCGCGCCGTGGAGCACGTTCACGCCGGGCATGAAGTCGACCACCAGCTGCTCCCAGGAGCGGTAGTGGTCGAGCGCGAGGCGGGAGACGTACATGATTGCGGCCTTTCGGTGACGGCGGGGGAGTGGGGCGAAGTGGGGCACACCGGAATGTTAGGTTTTGTGGGTTTTTCGGGACTCTTGCGGGACGGGGAAGGCCGGAGCGCGGGGCTCCGGCCGTGATAGCGGTGATGATATCTGCTGCGGCGGGCGATGTTGTGATACCGGAAGCGATACCAGAATCACCGTCGCATCGAATCAGCTGTTGAAGCGCATCGGAACGAGCAGGTAGCGGTAGTCCATCGACTCGTCGGAGTCGGATTCCTGCTGACCGTTGAATTCGACCGGCTTGACGGCGGTCGTCATCTTCATGCGGATGAATGGTTCGGTGATCGCGCTCAGACCCTCGATGAGGTAGGCCGGGTTGAACGCGACTGTGATGTCGTCGCCGTCCATGTCGATGTCGAGCACTTCGGTGGCCTGCGCCTCGTCGACCGCACCGGCGGAAAGCGTGACTTCCTGGCCGGAGAACACCATGCGGATCGGGGCATTGCGCTCGGCGACCAGCGCGACTCGCTTGATCGCGGCGATCAGCGAC
Source organism: Bifidobacterium sp. LH_417 (assembly GCF_056357035.1). Lineage (NCBI taxonomy): Bacteria > Bacillati > Actinomycetota > Actinomycetes > Bifidobacteriales > Bifidobacteriaceae > Bifidobacterium > Bifidobacterium sp. LH_417. The sequence goes on along the minus strand of NZ_JBKEVI010000010.1, from coordinate 88,395 downwards.
TGGCGTTCGACCACCGCCTGAATCGGGTAGTCGTCGGCGAACAGACGATCGACCGCCGGGAACTCGCCGTCGATGAGCTGCGAGGTGGAGGTGCGGCCGGCGTTCTCGAAACCGAGCAGCGACGGGGAGTCCACGTCGAAATCGACGACGACGTTCTGATGCTCGTCGAGCGAACGGGCGATGTCGCGCAGCAGCGAACCGCGGACCAGCGTCGTCGTGTTCACGTCCATGTCGTTCGGCGTCCAGGTGAAGCTGGCGCGCGACAGGCGGAAGCGGTCGGTCGAGGTCATGATCACCTTGTCGCCATCGAACTGCATGCGCACGCCGGTGAGGACCGGGCGGTTCTCCTCGCGGGAGACCGCGACGCATGCCTGGGCGACCGCCTGCACGAAGGTCGGGGCGTCGACCTGGCCGAGTTTGCCCGGGATTCCGGGCAAATCCGGGTATTCGGCTTCGGGCATGAGCTGCAGCGTGAAGGTCGACTTGCCGGAGGTGATCGTCATCGTCGAGCCATCGGTGGCAAGGTAGGTCTTTTCGCCGGGCAGCGACTTGGTGATGTCGGCGAGCAGCTTGCCGAGCACAAGCACCGAGCCGGCCTCGTCGACGCCAGCTTCGATGTGGTGGCGGGCGGAGATCTCGTAGTTGAACGCCGACAGCTGCAGCGTGCCGTCAATCGCCTCGAGACGGATGCCCGCGAGGATCGGATTCGACGGTCGCGCGTCGATGACCCTGGTGGTCCACGCGACGGCGTCGGCCAGCGCTGCGGAATTGATTTCGACCTTCATGGTGCCTGCTTTCGTGTCGTTTTCGTTCGCCATGCGCGATTCTCTCGCACAATGCGTTGTGGCGAACGAATTTCGCGTTTTTCGTGAGCTGGAACTCATTCTAGGCGATGCGCTCCGCGCTGCGCTTCGCTCGCGCGGAAGGTGAGGTTCCCACTATGGTGAGTTAAGAGAAACCGTAAGTAGTAGTCGTAATAAGGCTTGTGGATAGTGTGGAAAACCTCCGGTAAGGGCTTGTGGCGACTTGTTTTGCAGAATGAGGAAAAATGTGGATAACTCATCGAAATATTGTGGATAAATCGGCGAGTTATCCACAGGTTGTCGTTCTCTCTTGAGTTTTCCACATGCGGCGTGCAGTCATCCACGTGTTATCCACATCGAAACCGGCAGTCATCCACCGGTTTTCCACTGGGGTTACCCACATTTGTGAATAAGTATGTGGATAACTTTACCCTAATTTTTTCGGCTTCACGGAGTGTCGCGGGATGATTTCGGCCGGGAGAATCGTTTCTGGCGAACGTTTTCAGTGGAATTTGCGAAGTCGGCTCGCCGGGGTACGTTTTCGTTCGCCATGCGCAATCGAGCCGGCCGAAGGCCGCCGATGCCCCTCGCTTCGCGCCCATGCGGCCGCGCGCCGCGCACCTACGGTGCGAACCACCCCCTCAGTCCGCCTGCGGTGCGAACCGCCCCAGTCCGCCTGCGGCGCGGCGGCCGGCACCCCCCCTCAGTCCGCCTGCGGCGGCCAGCTCCCCCTGAAAGGGGGCGCAAACCCGTCATGCCCCGTCTTTGCTCCCCCTCGTAGGGGGAGCTGGCGGCGGAGCCGACTGAGGGGGTACACCCGCCCTGCCTTGTTTTTGCTCCCCCTGAAAGGGGGCACAAATCGGTCATGCCCCGTTTTTTGCTCCCCCTTTTAGGGGGAGCTGGCGGCGGAGCCGGCTGAGGGGGTAACCCCTACTTCTGCTTGAAGTCGGTGTTGCCCTGCTTCAGCCTTACGGTCAGCTCCATCACGTAGTTGTAGATCTCCTGACGGTCCTGCATGCCGTTCGAGATGCGGTCGCAGGCGTGCATCACCGTCGTATGGTCCTTGCCGCCGAACACCTTGCCGATGTCGACGAGGCTCAGACTGGTCATTTCGCGCGTGAGGTACATGGCGACCTGGCGTGCGATCGCGATGTTCTTCATGCGCGACTTGCCGACGATGTCGTCAAACGACAGGTGGAAGTACTTCGCCACCTGGCTGATGATGTCGGTGGGCTTCACCTCCACGTCGGTGGTGAAGAAATCCTGCAGCGTCTGCTCGGCCATCGTGCGCGTGACCGGCTGGTTGCTCAGCGACGCGACGGCGGTGACACGCGTCAGCGCACCTTCCAGCTCGCGGATGTTCTCCGTGAAGCGTTCGGCGATGAGATCGAGCACATCGTTGGGGATGTTGCTGTGGTTCATCGAGGCCATCATGCGCAGGATCGCGATGCGGGTCTCAAGATCCGGCGGCTTCACGTCGACGGTCAGACCGGAATCGAAGCGAGAGATGAGTCGCGCCTCGAAGCCCTTGAGGTTCTTCGGCGCCACATCGGAGGCGATGACGATGCGCTTGTTCGCCTGATGCAGCGCGTTGAACGTGTGGAAGAACTGCTCCAAGGTGGCTTCCTTGCCGCCCAGGAACTGGATGTCGTCGATGAGCAGGACGTCGACCTCGCGGTACCGCCGGTTGAACTCGGCGATCTGGCCCTGGTTCTGGGTCGTGTTCTGCAGCGCCTCGATGAATTCGTTGGTGAACTCCTCGGAATTCACGTAGCGCACCTTGAGGCTCGGGTCCTTGACGAGCGCGTAGTTGCCGATCGCGTTGAGCAAGTGGGTCTTGCCCAGACCGGAGCCGCCGTAGATACACAGCGGGTTGAAGTCGCGGCCCGACCCCTCGGCCACGGCGAGTGCGACGGTACGGGCGAAACGGTTGGAATCGCCGGGGACGAACGTGTCGAACGTCGCGTTCTTGTTGAGATGCGTCTCCGGATCGCGAGCCACCTTGTTGCGGCTCATCGGGTATCCGGCGGCGGTGGCCACGTCGACCGGGGTCGGCATCGTGGCCGGCACGTTCGGCACCGGGCCGCGCGAGCCGAACGGCTCCTTGCCGAGATCGGCGATCGATGGCGGATTGCTCTCGTCTACCGTCGCGGCTCGCTTCGGCGCCGTCGCGGTCCGACGGGCGGGAGCCGGCTTCGGTGACGTGTGCCGCTTCGGCGCGATCTTGAACGCCGGCGTCATATCCTGGCCGGTGACCATGTTCATCGCGTCGAGCAGCGGCTGGCGCAATTCGTTCTCCAGCGCCTGACGGGTCCCGGCGTTCTCGACGCACAGCACGATGGTCGTGCCGAACACGCCCTCCGGGTACACGCCTTCCAGCCATCCCTTGTCGCGCGGGGAAAGCGAGGAATTGTGCTTGAGCAGCGTCAGCGTGTCGGACCAGATATGGTTGGCCTCGGTCACCGGGTCGCGGGGTTCATCGGCCATGCCGGTCCTCCTTCCACTGCTCGAACGAATAAAGTGCGCACACCATTGTTACTCATAGCTTGGAAGTTATCCACAGGCTTGCGTGTTGCAATCATTGGATTGTGAATAACATTCCTGTAATTTGTGGATAACTCGCGGCTTCGGAACGGCGTCATATGGCGCTTTCGGCGTGTCGCGGCGTGTCGTGTCGGAACGGTGAATTGTGAATGAAATGCACCTGTGTTGACGTTGGGGGAGGGGTGAGGGTAGTTTGGTATAGCTTGACTCACGTGGGAGCCGCGCGTCAGCGTGGCCGAAAGACTTAGGAGCACAACTATGAAGAGGACCTTCCAGCCCAACAACCGCCGTCGTCACATGAAGCACGGCTTCCGTCAGCGCATGCGCACCCGTTCCGGCCGCGCCCTGATCAACCGTCGTCGCGCCAAGGGCCGCAAGACCCTGGCCGCCTGATTCCAGACGGTCGGCGACTGAAGACGGTCGTGGAACGGCTGAAAAGCCATAGCGAATTCGTCGCCGTGCTGAAGCGTCGCCACAAGGTCTCGCGCAACGACATCGTCGTGCACTATCTGGTGCGCGACGATTCGCATACGCGGCACCCGGTGGCCCCCGAGGCGCGGCGCATGGGTCTCGCCGTATCCAAATCGGTCGGGAACGCCGTCACACGCAATACGGTCAAACGTCGTTTCCGCGTGCTTGCGCGCGCGTACGAGGACCGGCTGCCCGAAGGATGCGACATCGTGATGCGCGCCAAGCCGAGTGCGGCCGACGCTCCGTTCGACTCATTGGACGGACAGGTCGCGTCGGCGTTCGCGAAAATCGCCGAACGGATCGATCGGGATATCCGGGAACGGTGATGCGATGAACGGCATGGCCGCCATGATGATCCGCGGAGTGCGCTGGTATCAGCGCACGTTTTCCGTGCATCGTGCGGTGCCGTGCTGCCGGTACTACCCGAGCTGCTCGAACTATGCCATTCAGGCGGTGGCCCGGTACGGCGCGTTGCGCGGCGGGACACTTGCCGTGCTGCGTCTGTTGCGGTGCCGTCCGTGGAGCCGCGGCGGCATCGACGACGTGCCCCGGCGCTTCTCGTTGTTCTATCGTTTCCGATGGTCGAAGGCGCACGAGGAACCTCGATTGACGCCGTTGCCGACTGACGAATGGGGGAATCCCTTACCATGAACCAAAATCAATTCCTGCTGGACAGCGGCTTCTGGGGTTGGCTGTACAAGATCCTGACCCCGGTCGAGTGGCTGATGACGCAGATCATGAAGGTCGTCCATGACTTCTTCGTCATGCTCGGCATGAACCCGATCGGCGTCTCCTGGGTGCTGTCCATCATCGTGCTCGTGCTCGTCGTGCACGCGTGCATCCTGCCGATCTTCTACAAGCAGATGCTGTCGATGCGCAAGATGCAGGCGCTGCAGCCGAAGATGCAGAAGATCCAGAACAAGTACAAGGGCAAGACGGATCAGGCCAGCAAAGAGGCCATGAGCCGTGAGATGATGAAGCTCTATCAGGACAATGACGCGAACCCGGCCGGTTCGTGCCTGCCGATGCTCATCCAGGGCCCGGTGTTCATGTGCATGTTCTATGTGCTGTCCGCCATCCCGTACATCGCGCGCGGCAAGCGCGACGCCCTCGGCGCCTTCGACGTGGAGACCGCGAAGCAGTTCTCCGAGTCCAAGGTGTTCGGCCTGGTGAACACCACCAGCACGTTCGGCAACGGTGATCTGACGGCCAAGATCATCATCGTGGTGTTCGTGGCGCTCATGTGCGCCTGCATGTTCTTCATGCAGTGGATCAACATGAACAAGAACATGAACCCCGCCGCCATGCAGGGGCAGGCGGCCACGATGCAGAAGACCATGCTGTGGATCTTCCCGGTCATGTACATCTTCTCCGGCATCACGATGCCGTTCGCCGTGCTGGTCTACTGGCTGACGAACAACGTGTGCAACCTGCTGCGCACCTTCTGGCAGATGTACGCCTTCCCGACTCCCGGATCGCCCGCGGCCGACGCCAAGGAGATCCGTGACCACGAGAAGGAGAACGCCCGTCGCGCCAAGGCCGGCCAGCTGTCCCTCGAAGAAGAGGCGCTGGAGAAGGCCAAGGTCGAGGCCCAGCAGAAGGAATCGCGCGGCTACCAGCGCCAGCAGCCTCAGCGCAAGAACAAGAACAAAAAGAAATGATGAGTAAGTAAGGCCCGGTGTTCCACGTGAAACGGTGAGACACCGGGCCGAGCTGTCCCGGCTCGCCTGCGCGGCTTGAGCGGACAGCTGGTTTAGACTGTTCCCATAGACCCATGATCGAAGGAGGACCGCATGGCCCAGAATGACGACAAGACGGTGGATCAGCTCAACGACGAAGCTGACATCGCGGCCGACTATCTTGAAGGACTGCTCGACATCGCCGATTACGAAGGCGACATCGAAATGGGCGTGCGCAACGGCCGCCCGATGGTGCAAATCGTTGCCGACGACGACACCGACATCAAGCATCTCATCGGCCGCAACGGGGAAGTGGTCGATGCGCTCCAGCAGCTCACTCGTCTCGCCGTGCAGCAGAAGACCGGCGAACGTTCCCGTCTCATCGTCGATGTCGACGGATTCCTCAAGCGCAAGCGTCAGCGTCTGCATGACATCGCGCTCGATGCCGTCGATGAGGTCAAGGAGACCGGCGAGCCGGTCGACCTCAAGCCGATGAACTCGTTCGAGCGCAAGGTCGTCCATGACGTCGTGCGTGAGGAAGGACTCAAGTCCCGTTCCCATGGCGAAGAGCCGCGTCGTTACGTCACCATCTACCTGCGCGCCAACGCGGACGGTGACGACGAGGAGTGACGGCCGGTAGCCGTTGATCGATTCGATAGACGAGGGGAGAGGTATGGTCGACCAGCTGGATGGTTCGCCGATGCTGCAGGAAGTGCTCGGCGATGCCTTCGAGCCGTTGCGCGCGTTCCACGTGAAACTCGTGGAGGAAGGGGAGCCGCGTGGACTCATCGGACCGCGTGACGTCGACATCATCTGGGAGCGTCATATCCTCAACTCGGCCGCGATCGTGCCGTTCGTGCGTGAGGCGACCGAGGGCGTGCGGTTCAAGACCGTGGCCGATGTCGGTAGTGGCGGAGGATTCCCCGGACTGGTGGCCGCGGCGTGCCTGCCGGATCACGAGTTCACGCTGATCGAGCCGATGGAACGACGGGTCGCTTGGCTCAAGGAATGCCGCGACGCGATAGGTCTGAAGAACGTGAGCGTGTTTCGCGCCCGGTCCGAAGAGGTCATCGACGCGATGCGTCGGGATCGTGACCTGTACCCGTATGCCGTGGTGACCTGCCGCGCCGTCGCCCCGATGACCAAACTGGCAGGGTGGACGCTGCCGTTGCTGAAGTCGCACGGACGTCTTGTCGCGCTTAAGGGAAGGTCGGCCCAGGCGGAGATCGACAAGGCCGCCAAGGAGATCGGCAAGCGGCACGGCGTGAACCCGCGGGTCGTCGAGGCCGAGGTGGGGCCTGGTCTGGAACCCACCCACGTCGTATTGGTCGACAAACGATAGGGGAGCGGGTTTTCCACATTTCCACAGGTCGAACAAAGTTATCCACAATGTCAACTGAACGGTGGCTGTGCTGAAGAACGTTGATATATTAGGGATTTGAAAACAAGGAAATACGTCAGTCCACAGCCAGAGAATCGAGTTATCCACACTTATCCACAATCTTGTGGATAAGTGGACGGTGCTGGATGCGGTCCTCGGATAGGGGTCTGCGCCGGCATGTTGTGTTGTCAAGGAGAGGTCATGGCCGATAATCAGAAGCCGATGGAAACCGCAGAGCAGACCATCACGCGCATCTTCGCGGAAGGGGAGTCGCCGGTCGGTGCGGAGATCGCGCTGGAATCCAACCGTTTCGCCAAGCTGCAGCAGCAGGAGTTCCCGAAGCCGTCCAGGACGCGCCTGATCGCCGTCGCGAACCAGAAGGGCGGCGTCGGCAAGACCACGTCGACGGTGAACCTCGCCGCGGCGCTGGCCGAGCATGGCATGCGCGTCCTCGTCATCGACATGGATCCGCAGGGCAACGCCTCCACGGCGCTCGGCGTGAGCCATGCCTCTGGCGAGCCGTCCGTGTATGACGTGCTCGAAGGTCGTCTCGCGCTGGCCGAAGTCAAGCAGCCGTGTCCCGATTTCAAGAACCTTGACGTCGTCCCCGCCTCCATCGACCTGTCCGGCGCGGAGCTCGAGGTCGCCGACCTGCCGAACCGCAACTCCCTGCTCAAGGAGGCCGTCGACACGTTCCTCGCCGAATCCGAGGAGCATTACGACTACGTGTTCATCGACTGTCCGCCAAGCCTCGGCCTGCTCGTCATCAACGCGATGTGCGCCGTGCACGAGATGCTTATTCCGATCCAGGCCGAGTACTACGCGCTTGAGGGTCTCGGCCAGCTCATCAACACGATCGGTCTGGTGCAGGATCATTTCAACCCGAGCCTGACCGTCTCCACCATGCTCATCACGATGTTCGACCGTCGTACCCTGTTGAGCCGCGAGGTGTACAGCGAAGTGAAGAAGCACTACCCGTCCATCGTGCTCGACACGACGATCCCGCGCACGGTGAAGATCTCGGAGGCGCCGAGCTTCAGCAAGAGCGTCATCGTCTACGACCCGCACGGCATGGGCGCCATCTCCTACGGCGAGGCCGCGCTGGAGATCACCCGCCGTTCAGAAAACGTATTGGAAGCCATCGCGACCAGGATGAAGGAGGCCTGACATGTCATCGAAATCCCGTCTCGGCAAGGGCCTCGGCGCACTGTTCCCCGAGCTGCCTGGGGAGGACACTCCGGAGGAGAAGCCCAAGCACGTCATTCCCCAGCGCAGGAAGCTGGAAGCCAAGCCCGCCGAGGTTGCGCACGAGACCAAGGTGAGTGAGACGGCGCCTGCGTCTGCGCCCAAGCCGGCGTCCAAGCCGAAGAAGCAGCATCGTGCCGCCATGCCGGCGTTGAGTGACATGACGCATCCGAGCGATATGTTCTTCAACGACACCGTCACCGGCGCCGTTGCGGACAAGCCGGTTCAGCAGGCGGACGATTCCCGTCACTCGGTGATTGAGACCGCCGTCGAGGCTGGCCGACAGGTTTCACGTGAAACCACGAAGGAAGACGACCAGGACAAGAAGCCGGAACTGAAGCCGGTCGCCGGCGGCTATCTGGCCGAGCTCAAGCTGTCGGACATCGGTCCGAATACCCATCAGCCGCGTACCGTCTTCGATGAGGATGACCTCAATGAGCTGTCCGCCTCCATCAAAGAGGTCGGCATCCTCCAGCCGATCGTCGTGCGGAAGCGTCCGGCCTCCCAGATCGAAGCGGCACGCAAGGAGCAGGAAGGCCACGAGCCGGCCAACCAGTTCGATGGGCGGATGGACAGTCCGTACGAGCTCATCATGGGCGAACGCCGTTGGCGCGCCTCGCAGCTTGCCGGATTGGAGACCATTCCCGCCATCGTCAAGACGACCGCCGATGACGACATGCTGCGTGACGCCTTGCTGGAGAACCTGCATCGCGTCGCCCTGAATCCACTCGAAGAGGCTGCCGCCTACCAGCAGATGATCGATGAGTTCGGTCTGACGCAGGCGCAGCTCTCCAAGTCGGTCTCCAAGTCGCGCCCGCAGATCGCCAACACGCTGCGACTGCTCAACCTGCCGTCCTCCGTGCAGAAGAAGGTCGCCGCAGGCATCCTCACCGCCGGCCACGCCCGCGCCCTGCTGGGACTCAGCGACCCCGAGGCGATGGACAAGCTCGCCGTCCGCATCATCGCGGAAGGCCTGTCCGTGCGCAGCACCGAGGAAATCGTCGCCATGGCGAACCTCAACGGTGACGAGCCGAAGAAGACGAAGACGCGCAAGAACGATCCGTGGGCCGGTTCCCCGATCAAAAGCCATCTGGAGAACCGCTTCGACACCAAGGTGTCCATCAAGGGCACGCCGAAGCACGGTCGCATCGAAATCGTGTTCTCGTCCCCCGAAGACATGGATCGCATCATCGGCCTCCTCATGCCCGAAGGCGGCGATCAGGCCGAAGCCGACACCTGGCGCTAAAAGACACGCACATCCTCAGCCCTTCGTCAGAGAGTGGCTGAGGATGACCACACCGCCATGCTCCCCTTTTTCAGGGGGGAGCTGCCCGGTTTCATCGGACTGAGCACACCACCATGCTCCCCCTTTCAGGGGGAGCTGTCCGGTTCCATCGGACTGGGCACATCACCATGCTCCCCCTTTCAGGGGGAGCTGTCCGGCTTCACCGGACTGCGCACACCACCATGCTCCCCCTTTCAGGGGGAGCTGTCCGGCTTCGCCGGACTGAGGGGGTTACATGGCGCGTGCGCCATGTCGCACGTCATCGCGTCCCTTGTGCCTTTCCCATACGTTCCTGCATCGTTGATTCGATTCGCTCGCATACGCCGTCGAAGTTTCTGTCCACATCGAGATTGGTGAAGCGAAGCACCTCTATGCCGGCCTGTTCGAATACTTTGGTACGATTCTCGTCGTAATGCCGTTGGGCGGCATCGTAATGTCCACCACCATCCAGCTCGATGACGAGCCCGGCCTTCGCACAATAGAAATCGGTGATGAATCCCAGCAACGGTGCTTGCCTGCGGAAACGTACAGGATGCCGTCGAAGAAATCCGTTCCACAGTTTGAGTTCCCATGGTGTCAGATTGCGACGCATATAGCGCGCGTTCCTGATGTTGGATTCACTGTAGTGCTTCATAGCTCCGAGCGTATACGCGCTTGCAACTAGGGTAGAGGAATGTTGCTTACGGCGTACCTTCCCCCTCAGTCGCGCTTCGCGCGCCAGCTCCCCCTAAAGGGGGCGCAAAAATGAAGGAGCGCACTAAGGGGGCAAGAATGTGAGGAGCGCACTAAGGGGGCGCAGGATGGTGAGGAGTGCAAGAGATTGGATGCGCCGTAGGCGCATTCCGATGTTGCTCCCCCACGGATGTGGGGGAGCTGTCCGGCTTCGCCGGACTGAGGGGGTCTCGGACACATTTCGATGTTGCTTCCCCACATCCTGGGGGAGCTGGCGGTGAAGCCGCCTGAGGGGGTTCGGACACATTTCGATGTTGCTCCCCCACGGATGTGGGGGAGCTGTCCGGCTTTGCCGGACTGAGGGGGCCGAAGACGCTCCGACTTTACTGGGCCAGGTAGGCCTGGGCGTCAAGGGCGGCACGGCATCCCATGCCGGCGGCGCTGATGGCCTGACGGTACGTGCGATCCACGCAGTCACCGGCCGCGAAGATGCCGGGTGTTGACGTGCGCGTGCTTGCGCCATCCACGAGAATGTAGCCGTCATCATCCTTTTCGACCACATCACCGGTGAACGAGGTCGCCGGGGAGTGGCCGATCGCGACGAACACGGCCGCCGTATCCAGTGTGCCGGTCTCGCCGGTCACCGTGTTGCGGATGTCCACCGACGTGACGCTGCCGGTCGCCGTTGCGGCCGCGGGCAGCGTCACGCCGCCCAGCACGTTGCCCAGTTTGAGCGGGATGCCTGCCATATTCGCGCCGGTCGCGACGGAAGCGGTGCCACTCGCCTCGTCCGCGTGAACACCCAGTCCGATGGCTCCCGTATTGCTGTTCAGTCCGATGCCGCCAATCGGCTTGAGGGAGAGGCTCGGCAGCGGCGAAGGTGCCGAAGGCACATCGTTTGCCGCGTCGCCGTCGCCGTCGTCTGCGTCACCGGAATCCTCGTCATCGCCGTGGATGGCGGTGACGACGGTATTGGTGAGGAGTATGAGTTTGTCGTTCGCGCGGGCGCGCTCCACCATGATCGCGGAGGCGCGGAACGTGTCGCGACGGTGGATCAGCGTGACCGACGAGCCGAATCGCGTCAGATACAATGCCTCCTCGAACGCGGAATCACCGCCGCCGACCACGACAATCGGCTTGTCCTTGAAGAAGAATCCGTCGCAGGTCGCACAGTAGGAGACGCCGTGACCGGAGTACCGTTCCTCACCGGGCACGGCCAGCTTGCGGTAGGAGGAGCCGGTGGCGACGATCACCGCGCGGGATTCCAACGCGTCACCGGAATCCAACGTGACACGCTTGAGCGCGCCGTCATCGGACATGCCGATCGACGTGACATCCTCGGAAACGAACTCGGTGCCAAAGCGTTCCGCCTGGGCGCGCATCGCATCCATCAGATCGGGACCGAGAATGCCGTTCGGGAATCCTGGATAGTTCTCCACCTCAGTGGTGTTGACGAGCTGTCCTCCGGGGGCGAGAGCTCCGGTGACGAGCAACGGATGCAGGCCGGCGCGTCCCAGATATATCGCCGCCGTATAGCCGGCTGGGCCTGAACCAATGATGATGACATGATGCACGGTCATAGGAGCAAGCCTAACACCCCTCAGTCGGCTGAGAGCCGACAGCTCCCCCTCAAGGGGAGCAAAGAAGGGGCTGACAAGCCTTCGAGGGAGTGAGGAAGGAGGGGGAAGAGAGAAGGCCGTGAACTCCCCCTCAAGGGGAGTGGAAAGGGGAGGCTATGAGCTGGCTGCTCCCCTAGAGAGGTGGGCAGCCAGCGACGAATCAGCGGAAATAGGCGTCGGTCACGTCGATGAATTCGATGCCGGCCTCATCCGCGGCGCTGCTGTTCGCCCCGGACTGGCTGGAGTCGGATTGGCTGGAGTCATCGGAACCATTGCCGAACGGCACGTCGTCCAGATTCTTCTGCGACGGCCACTCGTTGTTCTTGTTGACGCCCGAATCCGCAGGGTTCGAGCTGCTGTGAGTGAACGTCACGATGGCGAACGCCAATGCGGCGATGATGAGCACGCTGGCGATGATGACGACAGCCACGGTCGTGGTCATCTTGCCGAACAGGCGCTGCTTCGACAGGTTGTCGGAATCATCCAGAGCCGCACCGGCACCGGCCGGCTGCTCCTTCGGCGTGAAGCTCGGCGGCTGCTGCATCGACGCATCCGCCGCCGCGGTGCCGCGCGCATGCGGGGCCGGCGCGAACGCCACCGGCGTGCCGGTGCCGTCGTGCTCGATCGGCGTCATGCCGACGATCGTCGCGTCCATGTCGGGCGAATGCGTGCCGGTTCCGGCAGCGGCACCGCCGGCCGCGGCGGTGCTGGCGGCAGTATCGTTGGCGGCGGCACCAGACGGCGTCGGCAACGCCGGATTCGGCTTGCCAGCCTGCATCTCGCGGCGTGCCGCCGACATATCGATCGCCTCGGTGACCATGTTCGGGTCGACGACCACGGGAATGCGCGTCGTTTCCTCACCGGGGTTCGCGCCGGACGGCATCGTCGGCAATGCTTGCGTCTGGAACGAGAAATCGTGGAACAGATCGTCGTCCGTCGTGGACGGACGCTCGGGCAGGTCGGGCATGCGCATGAGCCGGCTGGCGGCGTCGGCGGACAGACGCCCGGGCTGGTCGCCGACAGTCGGACCAAGCACGTTCGGCGCATAATTGTCGAAATCGGCCTGCATTTCGGCGAACGTCTGCTTGTTCTGCTCCGCCACCACCCGTTCGGCGTGACGGGCCGCCTCGGCTTCGGTGAGCGCACGGTGGATGGTCAGGTCCGGCAGCTTCTCCGTGGTGATCACGGTGCCCGGAAGCTCGGTCAGCTGGTCATCGCTGAAATCGCGTACCTGCGCGGTGGAGATCGAACCCGCCCCGGCGTCGGACGGCAGCGCGATGTCCTGATCGGTCAGTTCGGTGAGCGGCTTGTATTCGCCGAGCAGAGCGGTCAGCTCGCTCAACGTGAGCATCGGCTCGCTGCGGCGGCCGTCCTCCTTGGTGAGTTCCAATCCGCGCGACAGAATCACTCGGAAGTCGCCGGGAATATTACCAAGAGACGTGATGTCGTACGTCGTATCCGGCGAGGAAGGCCTGCGCGTCAGCAGCGCGTAGAGCACGGATGCCAGCTGGCGGATGGCGAGCTGCTCACCCTGAATCGATTCGGGAGCCTTGGTCGGTTCGGCCAGCAGGCCGGACAACGGCGCATCGGCGATCTCGACGCCCTGCACGGACACGCGGATCGTGTCGGTGGACAGACGCGGCGTCTCCAACGCGGTCGCGATGGACGCGGTCTCGCCGATGATCGAACGCATCGCCTCGAAGCTGATTGTGCCGCTCGCCGGACCGTTCAGATATTCGGTGAGGGACAGGCCGCTTTCGATGCGGGTCACGAGCACCGCCGCGTCACCGGACTTGCGGAACTGCAGCACCGGCGTGATGCCGTTCTTGCGGCCGAGCAGCGTGGCCAGCGACGACACGTCCTCCAGTGTGTTCGGATCGGTGAGTACGAACAGCTGGCAATCGTGGGCGAGCACGCGGTCGTTGGCCTTCCAAGCCTGCACACCGGGCTCGTCGCGAAGCAGCGTGACCAGGGTATAGCGGTTGAAAAGCGTGTCTCCCAGCTGAGGCTTCATAGTTTCTTCGACTCCGTAATGCGTAAGCGCTTCGACGCCACCATACGAGTCGATGGCGCTGTTGCCATTCTAATCATGGGGATGGTCGAACGGAAGGCGCCGCATCATCGCCGTGATCATCGGCGGCGATGCACGCGTTTGAGCACGGTGCTCAGCATCGTCGCGAACTCCTCGCAGCGTAGCACGATGAGCATCGACGCATATACGGCCGCCGTGATCACCGTCATCAGCGCGCAGAATCCGAACGCCTGGAACCAGTTGAGACGTTCGAACTGCATCGACGCGCCCAGCAACAGCATGATCGGGTCGGTGAGCAGCCATGCGGCCAGCGCGGCGACGAGCGCGGCGACGAGCGCCTTGAGATACGTGGCCGCGATGCGCCGGCCGTCCAGATGTCCGGCGAAACGGCGGCGCAGCATCATCACCAGCGAAGGGAAGCTCAGCAGGTAGCCGACCGTCATGGCCAATCCCACGCCGGCTGTCCACCAGCGCGGCGGCGCGAACAGCATCACGGCGACTTCGAACACGACCTGGAGGATGCTGACCTGCAACTGGAACAGGAACGGGTGTCGGCCGTCCTCGAACGCGTAGAACGTGCGCTGGATGAGCAGATACGCGCTGGTGAGCGGCAGGCCGAGCGCCAACGCGACCATCGGTCCGGCGATGAGCTTCGCCTCGGGCACGTTCACGCTGGGCAGTAGCGCGATGGTGATCGGCACCGGCATGACGACGATCGCCATCGTGAAGTACATCATCATCACGCCCACGTTGCGCAGGGCGCCGCTGAGGTCCTCGCGGGCCTCGTCGAGGTTTCTGTCGGCGACTGCACGCGAGATCTTCGGGAAGATCGCGGTACCCACCGACACGGCGATCAACGAGTACGGCAGGATGTAGAGCGTGAACGCGTTCTGGTAGGAGCCGTTGCCGGCGATGCCGTACAGGTCGTTTCCGGCGAACGGGGCGCCGTTCGTGATGCGCGCGTTGACGATGTTCGCGAGCTCCTGCACACCCATCACGCCGACGCTCCACGCGGCCACCGGGCCCATCGCCTTGAGTCCGATGCCGCTCACGCCCCATTGCGGACGATAGTGCAGTCCGAGGCGCATCAACGGCACGAACAGGATCACCGCCTGGAACGCGACGCCCAGCGTCCATGTGCCGGCCGTGAGCATCACCTTCTCGGTGGTCCAGAATTCGAGCGGCGCACGGCTCGCCCGGCCGAACAGGATGAGGAACATCGTGAAACCGGCGCAGCTGATCACGTTCGCGCCGACCGAACTCCACGCGTAGGTGACGAAATTGTCCTTCGCGGCGAGAATCTGGCCGAGCACCGTGTACAGCCCGTAGAAGAAGATCTGCGGCATGCACCACAGCGTGAACGCGTTCACCAGCGCGCGTTCCGCCGGCCCCCAGCTCGAGTCGAGGTACAGCATGGTGAGCAGCGGCGTCGCCGCCATCATGAGCAGCGTCATGCCGGCGAGCAGCGCGATCGCCAGCGTGATGAGCTTGTTGAGCCGCTCCTGCGCGTCATGCTCCTTGAGCGTGCGCACGATCTGCGGCACGAGCACCGCGTTGAAGATGCCGCCGGAGATCACGGTGAACAGCACCTGTGGAATCATCGATCCGGTCTGGTAGGCGTTCGCCGCGATGCCGGTCGTGCCGAGGCACGCGGCGAGCAGGATCGTGCGGATCTGGCCGGTGATGCGTGAGGCCATCGTCCCCGATGCCATGATCAGGGAGTTGCGGCCGACGTTGGAACTCATTCGTCGGGGTCCTTCTTGCGGTTGAACTGACGCCACAAGCCGAGCGCGCCGAGCGCGACGGCGAGGCCGATGATGACGAAGCCGGTCTTGTCGCTGATCTTGAGCACGCAGTTGATCGCCGTGTCCTGCGATCCGCCGAACGTGCCGCCGTTGCGGTCCTGCAGCGAGACGTGCGCGGTCGCCGAACCGGAGGTCGCGGCGCGCAGTGAGAACGTGACCTGCGCCTCGCCGCGTGCCGGCACGGTCACCGTGCTGAGACGCGACGTGACGATCTCCGGCGAATCGGTGATCGAGAAGACGCGGATTCTGACCGGATACGGGGTGGTGTTGCTGACGGTCACCGGCATCGTCGCGGTTTCCGAGACCATCGTCACCGTTTCGGACGGGGTGATGGTCACGCCGCCGAGCACGTCGTTGGCGAGCTGCTGCGCGCCGCCTACGGCCGTCATCGACGTGGTCGTGTCGATGCCGGCCGAGCCGCCGTCGGAGGCGAGGGCGTGCAGCGCGAGTTCGGCGTGCGCGGCGAGCAGGCGCGCGACCCAGGCGTCGGCCGTCCCGTCGTCCGCGTCGGAGTCGAGGATGGCGTCGCGGAAGCGCGTGATGTCGCCGCGTCCCGCGGACAGTACGGCGAGCACGTTCGTCACGTTCGACGAGTCCGCCGCGGATATGCCCGAATCGTCGGGCACGATCGCGCTCGCGTCGTCGCCGGTCGCGTAGGGCGTGGCATGCTCCAGCGCGTCGAGGTCGCTGGTCTTGAGCCAGGAGGCCGATTCGACCGCGTTCATGAACATGTCCACGGTGGAGGCGTCCGCGTCGGCGGAGAAGCAGACGAGCAGGTTGCGTTCGTTGTACGGTTGCTCCATCTGGTAGAACGCGCTCTGCGCGACGAAGCGGGCGAGCCGGCCGGCCGTGGTCGTCTCGGCCGTGGCCTTCGTGTTCGTGGCCTTGCCTTTGGCGAGGTTGCTCAATTCACGTTGTTCGACGAGTACGGTCACGTCGCCGGCGTCCGTCGGCACGATCGTGGTGCCCGTATGCACGGTGTCCGTTTCGGATGATTCGAAGTCATGCGTGGAGATGACGGTCGTGTAGCCCTGCCGGCGCGCGGTGGTGAGCGCGTCGATCGTCCACTGGCCCTGACCCTGCCAGGCGACCGCCTGCGAGGTGGCCTTCTGGTCGCCGAGCGCCGCACGGTAGTCGGCGAGGGCGGCGTCCGCGTCCCACGCCTCGTCGGCGATGCCGGCGTTCGTATAGCGTTGCGCGGCGTCGGTCTGCGCGGCGTAGGCGGTGATATCGAAGGCGGATGGCTGCATGATCGCCGTCGTCTGCGGCGGCATCGCCAATGCGTCCAGATACGTGGGATCGGCGATGGTCTGCAATGCCGTGTGCTTCTCGATGGTCTGCTCGAGCGCGTGGTCGAAGCGCGCGTGGTCGCCTTCCAGCACCGCCGCGCCGGTCGACGACGAGGATTTCGACGACGACGAGGACGAGGATTTCGTTCCGGTGGACGTGTCGCCGGAACCGTCGCCGTCGGTGACGAGCGTCGTGAGCGCGTTCGCATCCGCGGTCCAATGGTCGCTGGTCAGCGGCATCGCCATCGTGATGTTCATCGCCGGGGTGTCCGCGTTGTCGAGACCCGCGGACGAGCGTGTCAGGAACGTGCGGACCGTGACGCTCGCGCCATCATGGGTGTACGTGACGAGCAGCGGCTTCGGGCCCCAGTTGAGCATCTGCGTGAGCGCCTGCGAATCCGCGCCTTGGTCGATGGTGACCGTCGCGCTCTGCTTCGGCTGCAACGCGGGCACGGAGACCGAGCCGAGACGCGCCGGCGTGGGAATCGGGCTTTCCGACTGCGCCCACTCCTGCATGTCGGTGCGGGAGGTGAACGTGAACATCGGGTTCGTGTCGAGCGTGACCTTGCCGGCCGTCCACGCGGAGTCGCCGGTGTTCGTGACCGTCGCTTTGAGGCGGAATCCGGACGTGTCGGTGACGACGGCGGTCATCTCGGTCAGCGCGATCGTCTGCGTGTCCGACGAGCCGTCGGTCGTGTCGGATGCGGATCGCGTGGTGCCGGTCGTGGTGCCGGTGGCGTCGTCGCCGTTCGCTGCGGATGCGGTGGCCGGAAGCGCCACGGCACCGGCAACGAACGCCACGGCGAGCAGCAGGCCTACCGCCATGCGCCACCATGCCCGGATGCGTCGTAAGGGGGCGTATTGAATCACTCGTTTGCCTGCCTGTTCAGTTTCCGTGAATAGAGCCATGCGATCTTGCGCTCATTAGGGTAGCTGAGCACATCGTCCAAATCCTTGAAATCCACCCAGATCGCGTCCTCCGCCTCATGGTCGGGATCGCCTTCCACGGTGAGGTCGCCGCCGATCTGCCGCAACGCGAAATGGTGGACGAGCTTGTGTACGCGCTGCGTCGTGCCGGTGAACCAGTAGTCGATCGTCGCGATTGACTCGACCACCTCGCCCAGGATGCCCGTCTCCTCGTGCACTTCACGCACGGCGGTCTGCTGCGGCGTCTCGCCTTTTTCGATATGCCCCTTCGGCAGGCACCATTCGAGATGCCCGCTGCGTGAATGCCGCGCGATGATCGCCACGCGCCCGTGATCGTCGAATACGAGTCCGCCCGCCGAATACTCGCGCACGACCGGCAGCTCCTGCGCATCCAGCGAGGCGAACGTCGTCGGACCGTCGGACGCGCGTTTGCGCGGCATCATGGCGGGTGTCGGCACACGCGGACCCGGAGCCGGCTCGACCGTGACGGACGCCGTGACCGACGTCTCGACGCGCGTGGTGATGCGTTGGCCGCTGGCCGTCGTGTCGGAGCCGGTGACGCGCACGCGGGCGAACACGGTGGCGGGTGTCGGCATCGACATCGGAGTCGATTTCGCCGCCTCCCGCGCGACCATCGAGGCGACCGTCTGCGCCGTGTCGATGGTGCCGGCGGTGTCGATGATGTCGTCCACCGTCGGTGTCGGCGTGGCGGTTCGCACAGCGTCCTGCGGCACCTCCCGCGACACGTCCGACCGCGTGGCCTGCGGTATGGAGATCGGCGCGGGAACCGGCTTCGGACGGGATTGCGACGTGTACATGAGCACGTCCTCGTCACGGCCGTTTTGGGTATGGTTGACCGCGGCATCGTCGGCATGCTCCAGCATGCGCGCAAGGTCCGCGGGCGTAATCATGTATTCCACCTTACTCAAGTCCCTGTGCATGTCGAGTAACGGTATGCTGGTAGCGACAGATACTCAGACAGATGCAAGGTGTCCGAAAGGATTGGCGTGGATTTCGAAGTTTGGCCGGAAGCCATTGAATTGGGTCGCATGTTCGCCGCCGAAGGCTACGAGCTGGCGTTGGTGGGCGGTCCCGTGCGCGATCTGCTGCTGCACCGCCGCAGCCACGACCTCGACTTCTGCACGTCGGCGCGCCCCGAGCAGTTCGAGCCGATCCTGCGCCGCTTCGGCCACGACGGGTTCTGGGACATGGGCCGCAAGTTCGGCACGCTGGGCGCGATGCGCCGCCGCGCGGACGGCACCGAGGTCAAGGTGGAGGTCACCACCTACCGTTCCGATACGTACGATCCGGATTCACGCAAGCCGGAGGTCCAGTACGGCGACACGTTGGAAGGTGACCTGTCGCGCCGCGACTTCACCGTCAACGCGATGGCGCTGCGCGTGCCGGAACTGGAGTTCGTCGATCCGTTCGGCGGCGCCAACGACCTCGCGAAGGGCGTCTTGCGCACGCCGGTCGACCCGCGTCAGTCGTTCGACGATGATCCGCTGCGCATGATGCGCGCCGTGCGGTTCGTCGCCCAGCTCGGCTTCTCCATCGAACCGGAGACCGCCGAGGCGATCAGCGCGATGACCGAACGCATCTCGATCGTGTCCGCCGAACGCGTGCGCGACGAACTCACCAAACTGCTGCTCTCCGATCGGCCGCGCGCCGGCATCGAGGCGCTCGTCGAATCGGGGCTTGCGGACATCGTCCTGCCGGAGATCCCCGCGCTCGAGCTGCAGATCGACGAGCATCACCGTCACAAGGACGTGTTCGAACACACGATGATCGTGCTCGACCGGGCCGTCGCGCTGGAGACCGGCGACGACGGCCCGGTGCCGCGCCCCGACCTGACGCTGCGCCTCGCCGCGATCATGCACGACGTCGGCAAGCCGAAGACGCGTCGGTTCGAGCCGGGGGGCAAGGTGAGCTTCCATCATCACGACGCGGTCGGCGCGAAGCTGACGCGCAAGCGGCTGAAGGCGCTGCGTTTCGACCACCATATCGTCGACGACGTGAGCGAGCTCGTGAATCTGCACCTGCGTTTCCACGGCTACGTGGACGAGCCGTGGACGGATTCCGCGGTGCGCCGCTACGTGAAGGACGCCGGCCACCTGTATGAGCGCCTCAACCGGTTGACCCGCGCCGACGCGACCACGCAGAACCGCCGCAAGGCGCGTATCTTCGCCGAGGCGATGGACGAGATGGAGGCGCGCGTCAAGGAGCTCAAGGAGAAGGAGGACTTCGACGCGATCCGCCCGGATCTGGACGGCAACGAGATCATGTCGATTCTCGGATTGGAGCCCGGCCCGATGGTCGGCCAAGCCTACAAGCACATGCTCGAATACCGCCTCGATAACGGTCCCGTCGACCACGACACCGCCGTGGCAGAGTTGAAGCAATGGGCGAGCCGTTAAGCGGACAGCCCCGGTGGGTGGTTATGGGTTCGAGGTGCCGGGGACGGTGGAGACCGATTCCCGCATTCGTTCCCATCGCTCCGAATCGTTCTCCGTCGAAAAGGACGGGCCTGAAGGTCCCACGGCGTTATGCGACGCGAATCCAGACCGTGGGGAAGCCGTAGGGTGCGTCGACGCTTCGCAACGGTGTGCAGGAATCCGCGCTGTGGGCGGGTGGTGCTCCACAATGACATGCAAGAATCGTGTTGTGGAGCGGTGGCGCTCCACAACACGGCCGTGGGAGGTGTTTCGAGGGAGTTGTGGCGCGTTATGAGGGCCCGTCCGCTCCACGACGCGTGATGGGAACGATACCGTCAGCTGTTGTGGAGCAGTCCCGCTCCACAACAGGGGCGGGAACCGGGATTCCGGGGAATAGTGGCACACTTTACGGTTCGGGAACGCTGAAAACAGGGGTTTTCGCGTGGGTTGTGGCGGGATGCCGCTCCACAACAGGCTTTGCGGCACGTGTTGTGGAGCAGGACCGGCCGGGGCACGGGGATGGGGAGTCGCGCGCCGCACGCGTGCGTCGCGCGCACCTTGAACGACCGGCTTTACACCCGAACCGATCAGCCTTGCATTGGCGGACACATCGGATTCCGGTCCGCGACCACCCTCCGGCGCTGTGCGCCACCTCCCGCCAGCGGGAGGAAGATAAGAAAGCTGCGGACGCATGGCCCGGCACCACTCTACGAGTCCACCTTCCGACGCTACGCGCCCCCTCCGCCGGCGGGAGGTGGAATAACGATCACCCCGCAGTACATTGCGACCTGATCGCCATCCCGCCAGCGGGAGGGAGATGAAACCCACAACCGCACGGGCCATACGGGCCATGATGCGAAGGGCCGATAACGCTTCGGCGGCAAAAGAGTCGGCCCCCTCACAATCGAGGGGGCCGAAGCGGAAAGCGTCAGTTGATTTCTGTGTGCTGGTCGGCTTTCTTCAGGCCGGCCTTCTGCATGGCGTCGACGGTCTTGCAGCCTTCGAAGTCCTTGATCGTGTCGCCGTGCTTCTTGACTTCCTTCTCGGAGTTCAGGTTGTTGAAGGTGGCGCCGATCACCACGTCGACGAGACGATCCTGACGGTCGTCCATGACGAGCACCGCGTCCGGAATGTACTCCTTGACGGTGTACGCCGGGTTGATGGCGTTCACGCCGAAGTAGATGGTCGTGCGCTCCACCTTGGAGCTGACCGTGTACGTGTCGACGGTACGCACGTCGAACTGGCGGTCCTTGAGGGCCTCGCCGACGGCGGCGCCCAGACCAGTGAACTTGGTGCCGTTGCGCACGCGCAGGATCACCGAATTGTTCTCGGCCCACTTCATCGCGGTGCCGTCCTCGTTCTTCGCGGCGCACGGCACGGCCACGCCGTAGTTCGGCTTGGTGACCTGCTTGGCCTGCTGGTCGACCTGGATCACGCCCGTGTAGAACAGCGACGCGACGATGAGCACGACCACGAGAATCGCGCCGGTGATGGAGAACACGATCTTCTGACGGCGTCGCACATACGCCTTGCGTGCTTCACGCTCGTCATACTCTTCGGCCATTCGATTCCCTTTCCTTCACAGTGCCTGACATACGCAGTGCTTGATTTACCTTAGCGTGCAACCGTGACGCTGACCGACGGCACGGCTGGCGCTTCGGCGGCGATGATGCGATCCACCGTCTTCGAGCGTTCCCATGCGGCGATCACATCGCGGCGGATGGACGGCGTGGGCGTGAACGCCACGACGGACGGCCCGGAACCGGAGACGAACGCGTGGCTCGCGCCCGCCGCCAGCGCTTCGCGAATCGCCGCGCCGGAACGCGGATGCAGGCTGACCGCCGCCTTCTGCAGGTGGTTCCGGTCGCCGTCTCCGGCGCCGATCACGTCGAATTCGCCGTACACTTCAGGCGTGCTCAACTGCGCCTGATAGGCACCGACGAGCAGCGACCCCGCGTAGCCTTGTTCGCGCAGTTCTCGCGCCGCATCCGAATCGACGTCGATCGGCTCGATGATCTCGCCGTAGCCGGTGCCGCGCGCGTAGCCGCCGGCCACGCAGAACGGCATATCCGCGCCGAGCGTCGCCGCGACCTCGCGCAGACGGTCCAGCGGCCAGTCGAGTTTCCACAACGCGTTCAGCGCGAGAATCGTCGCCGCCGCATCCGCCGATCCTCCGGCGAGACCGGCGCCGACGGGAATGCGCTTGTCGATCGTCAGCGCGACGTCCGGTTCGCGGTGCGCGGCCTCGGCCATCGCGAACAGGGCGAGTACGGCGTGATTGCGGCGCATGTCAGCCGACGATGACGCGAGGTCGCCGAGATGCTCACCGGCCAGGTCGAGTGAGAATCCCGCGCCCGCCGGTTTCTCCGTGACGGTGACCGTGTCGGTCAGACTGATCGCGCAATAGATCGTGTCGAGTTCGTGACGTCCGCCCCACTCGGCGCGCGAAGGCCCCACTTCGAGCGTGAGATTCGTCTTCGCCGGGCAGTCGACGCTCACTGTCGCGGCATGCGCATCCATGTCACGCCTCCGTTCCGTCGGCCGTGCCGTCGGCTGTCTCGTCGGACATGTCGCCGGACGGCGCGTCGAGACGCATGGCCGCTTCCGCCAACGCGGTGAACTCGCCGATAGTGAGCGTCTCGCCGCGGCGGGTCGGGTCGATGCCGGCCGCCTCGAACGTGCCGGCCGGAACCGTCTTCTTCAACGCGGCGTGCAGGGTCTTGCGCCGCTGCCCGAACGCCGCGTCGACGAGACGGAACGTCTCGCGGCGCAGGGCGTCGGTCGCGGCGGCGTCGTTCGCGCGCGTCCGCGTGAACGCGACGAGCGCGGAGTCGACGTTCGGCGCCGGCCAGAACACGTTACGCCCGATCGTGCCGACGCGCGAAGCCTCGCCGTACCAGGCGAGCTTCACGCTGGGAGTGCCGTAGATCTTGCTGCCGGGAGCGGCGGCAAGACGATCGGCGACCTCCTTCTGCACCATGACGAGGAACGAGTCGAGATTGCCGAAACGTTCCAGCAGCGTGAGGATGATCGGCGTGGCGACGTTGTACGGCAGATTCGCGACGAGCGTGAACGGCTTGCCATCGGCGAAATCAGGCAGATTCGCGGGGGAGACGGTGAGTGCGTCACGGTTGACGACGGCGAACCGGTCCGCGGCCTGAGTCATGAACTCGGCGATCGTGTCCGGCAGTCGCTCGGCCAGCGGCGGATCGATCTCGACGGCCGTCATGTGCGCGCCGGTCTCCAGAATCGCCAGCGTGAGCGATCCGAGACCGGGACCGACCTCCATCACATGGCTGTCCGGGCCGATATGCGCTTCGCGCGCGATGCGGCGCACGGTGCCCGGGTCGATGACGAAGTTCTGACCGAACTTCTTCGTCGGGCTCACGCCCGCCTCGGCGGCGATGCGGCGGATGTCGGCGGCGCCGAGCAGATGGCCGGTGGCCGTCGCCTCCGTCTCGGCGGTTGCGGCGGGTTCGATGGGTTCGGTGGGTTCAGTCGTCACGTCGTTCCATGGTCCTTCCGAATGGGGGTTCACGATGTCTGTCAGTACCAGCCCTGCTGCTCCCAGATGCGCTTGCAGTTGGTGGGCGTGCCGTAGCGCTGGGCGATGTAGCTCAGACCCCAGTCGATCTGCACGGCGCCGTCGTCCTGCCAGCCGGTGCCCATCTTCGAGCCGGGCAGCGCCTGCGGGATGCCGTAGGCGGAGGAATACGGGTTGGCGGCGTTCCAACGCCAGCCGGACTCCTTGTTCCACAGCCAGACGATCGCGTCCCATTCGGCGCCGGTCCAGCCGCGCTGGGCGGCGGCGGCCGCCGCGTAGGTCTGCGCCTGGGAGACGCTCGGGTGCCACAGGCGGCCCGAGCCGGAGCTGGAGCCGGAGTTGTTGGAGCTGCCGCCGGAGTTGCCGCTGTTGCCGGAATTACCCGAGTTACCCGAGTTATTCGAGTTATTCGAGTTGCCGGAGTTTGAGCTGTTGTTGTTGGAGTTGCCGGAATTGTTCGAGTTGCTGCCGGAGTTGCCCGAGTTGCCGGAATTGTTCGAGTTCGAGCTGTTGCCGGAATTCGAGTTGTCGGAGTTTGAATCGTCCTTGTTGTCGGAGTCAGACGAATCGTTCTTGTTCGAGTTGTTCGGCTTCGTGGACTGGTTCGTGCCGGAATCGGCCTTGCCGCTGCCGGTGTCCTTCTTCGGTTCCTCGACCTTCTCCGGTCCGACCGCGATGATCTGGTCGACCGCGGCCTTCGTCGTCGTCTCGCTGGCGAGCGTCTCGCTCTCCGCGACGCCGTCCACGTAGGTCACGTCGTAGACCTGCTGGATCTCGCCGTTCTGCCCCTGCTGGCGGATCTCGGTCTGACCCGATTCGAGCGAGGAGTCGATGATCGTCTGCGTGGAGTACGGCACCGACTTGGTGCGCGTCTCCTGCCCGTGGGTCACGCGCTGGACGCGCAGAATCGTCTCGGAACCGTCCTCTTCGACGCTGACGCGATCCTCCTTGCCCACGTTGATGCCCTTGGAATCGAGGATCGACGCGGCCGGAAGCTTGCCGTTCGGCGCTTCGGACGACTTGCCGTCCGCGATGACAGTGACCGGGCCCTTCTTGTTGATGACCAGGCCGCCGGTCAGCTGGTTGTAGATGTTGTCGATGTCGACGGTGACCTTCGACGCCTGCTTCTCGTTCGCCTTGAAGAATCCGATGAGCTGGTCGGCGCTGTCCGCGACCGTCCAGAACGGAATCTCCTCGCCGTCGACGTTCACGGTGGTCTGGTAGGCGCTGCGCACGGTGACGACCGCGTGGTTCGCGAGCGTGCCGCCCGACGAGGACTGCACGAGATCATGCGTCCTGACGGTGACGTCCTGCTCCTCGAGCAGACGGTCGACGGTCATCGCGTAGGTCTCCACGGTCGTCGTCTTGCCGTTCACCGTCAGCGCCACCGACTTGCGTGCGGAGAACGCGAACGTCGCCGCGCACGCCGCAAGCACCGTCACGACGCATACGGCGACACGGATTCGGCGCAGCATCACGAAACGTTGCGGGGTCCACCGCCGTGCCATGTTCATTACCTCGCTTTCCGCCCGTGACCGATTCGGGCGCACTCGGTGCCCATCGTAGCGCACCATCTGCAAAGAAAAAGAAAAAGGGGGCGGGAGAGAAGGGGAAGTTCCCGCCCCCTATCAATCGGGCCAGGAGATGGTTGGGGGACTCTCCTGCCCGGTCCAGGAAGCCATAATCGGGGGAAGGCTCCTAGACGACTTACCCGTGTTAAGTATTGCTGCGCGCCCCCGGCGCACCACTAGTATACGCCGTTTTCACGCATGACGAGCCTCTTGTCGGGATCGAACCGACGACCTGCCGCTTACAAGGCGGCCGCTCTGGCCATCTGAGCTAAAGAGGCGTGGCATGAGACGGTGTGTCGCATGCGCGAGAGACCAGCATAGCAGTTGTTCGGGATTAACGACAAAGGCTCCCCATCTTCAGGGAGCCCTTGTCGTCGGCTTGCTTGTGGCCTACTCGCCGGTGGTGACGGAGATCGGCTTGCCGGAGGCTCCGATCGAGGGGAGCTGGCCTTCGACTCCCACCTGGTCGTCGGTCAGTCCGAGCGCGGCGACGATGCCCTTGTCGGCGGTCATGCCGGCCGTGCTCAGCTGGTTCATGTCCCAGTACGTGCCGTTGATGCGCACGGTCGGCGTGGTCATCTGGCCCTTGTAGTTGCCGGACACGTTGAACAGCTCGGAACGCTTCGGGTTGTACGTGTCGATCGCGTCCAGCCAGTCCGTGTACTTGTCGACGGAGGCGGCGTTCGCGACCTTCTTGGAGACGCCCGCCTTGATCGCCTGCTGGCGCATCTGGGCGTCGGAGGTCTTCACGCCGGAGTTTTCGGCCGGCTGGAAGTCGTCGGCGTACATGTTCTGGATGAAGCCGAGGATGTGCGAGGGGTCCTTGTCCTGCTCGGCGATGGTGAGCAGCAGGTTCGCGGCGCGTGTCGAGTACTTGTCGGTGCTCCACGCGTCGCCGAACGACATCGGATGCAGTTCGAGGTTGATCTGGCCGGCTTCGACGAGCTTCTCCAGCGTCGTGCCGGCGGCGCGCTCGAAGTTGCCGCATCCGGAGCACATGAAGTCCATGTACACCTCGACGGTCGGCACGTCGTCGAGTTTCTCGCCCACGCCCTGCTGCGAGACGATGATGCCGCCCTTCTCGTCGGCGACGGACGGCTTGTCGGAGACCTCCTGCAGCTTCGCGTACGCCTGATCGACGGTCAGGTTGTCGCCGGAGTTCTGCGAGGCGACGTGCGAGCGCCAGATCGCGATGCCCGCGATGGCGACGAGCACGACGACCACGGCGATCACGATCGCGCCGATGATGGTCTGCTGTCGGCGTTCCTTCGCCGCCTGCTCGGCGCGCGCCTTCGCCGCGGCCTCCTCGGCGGCGCGACGCACGGCACGGGTCTTGCGCTGCTTGGTGTTGTACGAGTTCGTGGCCATGCGAGACGATCCTTTCCCAACCACTGCTGACTGATGCGTGGAACCGGACCCGGTCGGAGTGCATCAAGGACATTTCCGCATGGGCCGGCGGTTCGACGGTCTGAGGTCAGTCTAGCCCACGAATCGACATATGCGCTTCGGCATACGCTTCGAGCCGATTGAATTCTCGGTGAACCGCAGCGGCATGGTCAGCGCCGTGGGCATCGCCGTGGCTACCGTCGCTACCGTCGCTACCGTCGCTACCGTCGCTACCGCAGCTACCGTCGCATCGCGCCGGCGCCGAGA
Organism: Bifidobacterium sp. LH_417; assembly: GCF_056357035.1. Lineage (NCBI taxonomy): Bacteria > Bacillati > Actinomycetota > Actinomycetes > Bifidobacteriales > Bifidobacteriaceae > Bifidobacterium > Bifidobacterium sp. LH_417. The sequence continues at coordinate 61,440 of NZ_JBKEVI010000010.1, read as the reverse complement.
CGCAGCATCCCGCTGGCCGGCCAGAGCGTGGTGAGAATCCACGCGATCGCGGCCATGCCGGCCAATGCGATACCCGTGGCGGAGAGCGGGCCGTCGGTCAGCCACGGCAGCTCGTACGGCCACATGCCGTCCGGCAGCGGGGTCATCGCCCACGGCAGCTGCAGCGCGGCGGTCGCGGCGATCATGCCGGCGAGGTCGATGAGCGCGAACTGCACGGACCTGCCGAGCGCGGCGAACAATCCCTTCACCACGTGCCAGGGCAGTTGGACGACACGCAACGCGGAATCCGATCCCCTGCGCACGCCGCCGCGACGGCTTTCGCGTTCGATCTGCGCTTCCGCGCTGTAGCCGACCGTGAACAGCAGCCACATGAGCGCCGCCGCCGCGGCGAGACCGATCAACGGCTGGAACACGGCGGCGATCGCCGGTACGACGGCCATCAGGCACAGGACGGCCACCGCCTGGTCGAGGTAGCGTGCGCGGCGTGCGTCGGCCGTGTTCTGATGCTGCGGCGCGCCCGCGCCGGCTCCCGTGTTCGGGGCGCCATACCGTCCGTCCGGATAGGACGGTTCGTACTGCGGCTGCGGCGGTTCGTACTGCGGCGGCATCGGTTCCAACGGCGGCTGCAGGTACTCCGTGGCCTGCGATTGCACCGGTGGTTGCGGCTGCATCGGCTGCATGTTCTGCACCGGTGGTTGCGGCGGTGCAGGCGGCTGCATGTTCTGCGGCATCACCGCCGTCGCTTCGGGCTGCTGGCGCAGGAACTCCGGCACGTCGCCCTTGGGTTTGGGCTTGGGTGTCACGACGGGAATGTCGCGCGAGGACGTCGGCACGTAGGCGGGAGGCAACGAGGCTCCCGTGCGGTTCGAGGCGTCAGCCACGCGTTGCAGCGGCGACTGCCCTCGATTCGCGTCGCCGCCCGCCTCGCGGGCCGACGCGGCGCGTCCGGTCGCGGTCCGTGGAATCCGGTTCGGATTCACGGCCGTGGGCGGAATCAACGGTTCGATCACCGCATCATCCGGCCCGAGCATGTCACTGGGCAGTGCGACCGTGCACCGGTCCGGCGTCAGCGCCTGCGTCGCGTCGACGCCGTCCGGCTTCGCGCCACGCCACGCGGCGCGTCCGGTCGCTCTCCGCGGCGTCGCAGGCATCACCGACGTGGCGGCCGGCGACTGTCCTGCGCCTCCCGGGCCGAACACGGTCGTCGCCGCGTCGGGGCCTCCATCAAAAGGGTGCATCACCTCGGTCGCGCCGTTCGCGGCGGATCCCGCGGCGTGACCGTCGTCGCCGAAACCGTCGTCCCAGTTCATCGGATTGAGCGCGTCCAGCGCAATCGCGTGGAGCAGCTGGTCGGGCGTGCATCGGCGGCGCGGATCGGGGCTGAGGGCGCTGCGGAACGCGGTGAGCGTGTGCGCGGGCAGGCCGGCGAGATTCGCGTTGCCGCTCGCCTCGCGCTCCAGCACGGCCATCAGCGGTTTCGTGCCGAACACCGGTTCGCCGGTCGCGGCGAAGGCGAGCACGGACGCGACCGACCACCAGTCCGTCGCCTCGCTTGAATCGGCGCCGTCGATGATCTCCGGCGCGATGAAGCCGGGCGTGCCCATCACCAGCCCGGTGCGCGTCACATGGCTTTCGCCCTCGCCCATCGCGATGCCGAAGTCGACGAGCACCGGGCCGGACGCGGAGACCATCACGTTCGTCGGTTTGATGTCACGATGCACGATGCCGGCCGCGTGCACGGCGCGCACCGCCTCGATGAGCTTGCGCGCGAGTCGTTCCAGATCGTCGCCCACGTACTTGCCGTTCGCGGCGACGTCGTCCTTGAGGTTCCGGCCCTCGATGAGCTCGGTGACGATGAACGCGAGGGCGTCGTCGAGCTCCATGTCGACGATGCCGCACACGCCCGGATGATTCACTTTCTTCAACGCGAGGGCCTCGCGGCGCAGACGCTCGCGAGGCGTCACGTTCTCCTTGAGATTCGGGTCCTGCACGGGGCGGCGGGCGGCGTTCCCGGAGGCGTCGCCTCCGTCCACGCCGTCGTCGGCGGCGTTTTCGGCGAGCGAGTCGCGCAGGATCTTCATCGCATACACCTGACCGCCGTCGTCGCATACGCGCCACACCGAACCCATCGCGCCGGAGCCGAGGCGGGAGATGAGGGTATAGCCGCCCACCACTTCGCCCGGTTCCAGATTCAACGCCGTCAAGTCACTCATATCGCCCATCCTATCCTTGGGGCCGCAACGGTGGGTCATATATGGAGGTTTGCGCGCCGCCGACCATGATGCGCGTGCCGGCGCGTGGCCGCACCAGTCATGCAGACGGCACGTGGCCCGTCCTGCTATACTGGTGACTATCACTATGGTGATAGTCGTATAGGAAAGGCGGCGTTGTGGGCGGAACCATCGAACTGTGGCACGGCTCATCGCATGTCATACGGCGGCCGGAGTACGGACTCGGCAAGGAGAACAATGATTACGGCCGCGGCTTCTACTGCACCCGCAGCCGGGATCTCGCCAAGGAGTGGGCATGCGCCTCGCTGGACGACGGCTATGCGAACCATTACGAACTGTCGACGGACGGTCTGGCCTTCCTTGATCTCTCCCAACCGCCCTATACGGTGCTCGACTGGCTGGCGCTGCTCGTCGAGCACCGCCGGTTCCAGCCGAATACGCCCGTCGCTCAACGTGGCATCGCCTACCTGCGCGAGACATTCCTGCCGGATGTCTCGTCGGCGGATGTGATCGTCGGCTATCGTGCGGATGATTCGTATTTCTCGTTCGCCCGGGCGTTCGTCAACAACGCGATCTCGCTCGACCAGTTGTCGGCGGCGATGCGGCTGGGTGAGCTCGGCAAGCAGACCGTGCTGGTCTCGCCGCGCGCGTTCGCGGCGTTGCGGTTCATCGACTGCGAGATCGCCGAAGCGTCGGTATACCACGTGCTGCGCGGCGAACGCGATGCCGCGGCGCGGGAGGCGTATCGTCGCCATCGCGCGGACGACGACATCGACGGGCTGTTCATGCGCGACATCATCCGGGAGAAGGTGACCGACGATGACCTGCGCCTACGATGAGGATTACCTGCCGGACGCGATGGCGAACCTCGCCGGAGCCTTCGACTACGCCGTCAACGACTGCGGACTGCAAGCGGGGCTGTTCGCGGACTTCCTCGCGGTGTCCCGCGTGGGCGCGATGTTCGAGCAGGGGGTGCCCAAGGTCGTGTGCGGCATGTCCGGCGAGGAGCTGGTGCTGGAGGTCATGCATGGATCGGGATGGCTGGGCGTGGCGGATATGCCGCCCGCCTCGATGCGCATGGGGGCCACGCCCGAATACTGGGCCGGCTGGGTGCTCGCGTATTGCCAGTGGGCGAAGGGGATGCGTTTCCGGGATCTGTTCGACGTGATGCCGGTCGACGACGTGCTCGCGTTGTATCCCGTGCTGCACGAAGCCGACGAACGCCGGTTCGTGGACGTGGTCGATGAGCGGATTGCGACTGTGACGGAAGACGAGGGCGCTGGCTCCTCCCGTCTGGCGGTCATCCGCCGACGCGCCGGATTGGGGCAGGCGGAACTCGCCGATCGTGCCGGGGTTTCCTTGCGCTCGGTGCAGATGTACGAGCAGCGGCGCAAGGACATCAACAGGGCATCCGTCACCACGGTGCTCGCGCTGGCACGCGTGCTCGGCTGCCGCGTGGAGGACCTGCTGGAACCGGTCGCATAGCCGTTCATCCCGCATGCGTCGCGGCGACGATACGGCGATACGCGGCGTATACGGCGATACGCGGCGATGCAGAATATGCACGCGAAACGACAGGATGGGGCGGACGGTCGGTGCGGCGCGCGGCGGTCATGCACAATCGGGGATAACGACATCGATGATGTGTCGGATGAAAGCAGAATCAAGGAGGAGAACGATGCTGAGCATCAACTGGAGCGACGTGATGAACGTCATCGCTTCAATCGCGCCGCAGCTGATCGCCATCGGCGTGGTGTTCGTGCTGGCTCTCGCGCTGACCATCGGCGTGAACAGGAAGACGGTGAAGAACGTCGCCACCCGCAAACTCGTGCATTCCGAATCGTGGATCGTGTTCATGGTCGCCGTGGTCGTGGCCGTGTCCATGATGCTGTTCGGCCCGCTGGCCTCGCTGCTCAACAGCGCGACCGCCACCAAGTACACGCTGTCGGACACCACGATCTCCAACGCGAACAAACTCGCCAAGGAGATCCAGTCCGAGGCGATCACGATGCTGAAGAACGAGGACTCCAACCTGCCGCTCGCCTCCAAGAAGGTCAACGTGTTCGGCTGGGGCTCCACCAACCCGGTCTACGGCGGCACCGGCTCCGGCTCGATGAACCAGTCCTACAAGACCACTTCCATCCTCGACGGCCTCAAGCAGGCGGGCGTCGAGACCAACACCGAGCTGAGCAAGCTGTACACCGACTACCGCGCCGACCGTCCGGTCGTGGCCATGGCCGAGCAGGATTGGACCCTGCCCGAAGTGCCGGCCAAGCAGTACTCCGACAAGCTCATCTCCGACGCCAAGGCGTTCTCCGACGAGGCCGTCGTGGTGATCACCCGCGTCGGCGGCGAGGGCGCCGACCTGCCGAAGGACATGACCGCCAAGGGCATCACCTACCACAACAACTCCAAGGACTACAAGGACTTCCAGAAGGGCGGCAGCTTCCTCGAGCTCAGCCAGACCGAGAAGGACATGATCGACCTGGTCACCAAGAACTTCGACAAGGTCACCGTCGTCTACAACGGCGCCAACACCTTCGAGCTCGGCTTCGTCGACAACTACCCGCAGATCAAGTCCGTGCTGTGGTGCCCGCCCGCCGGCCAGACCGGCTTCTCCGCGCTCGGCGAGGTGCTCGCCGGCGACGTGAACCCGTCCGGCAGGACCTCCGACACCTTCGTCAAGGACCTCACCCAGCAGCCGAGCTACAACAACGCCGGTGATTTCAAGTACGACAACATGAAGGAGTTCGCCACCGAGAACTTCGAGGAGGGCAAGACCTCCCCGGCGTTCGTCAACTACGTCGAAGGCATCTACGTCGGCTACAAGTACTGGGAGACCGCGGCCGACGAAGGCGCGATCGACTACGACGACTACGTGCAGTACCCGTTCGGCTACGGCCTGAGCTACACCACCTTCGACCAGAAGATGGGCGACGTGACGTACTCCGACGGCAAGGTCTCCTTCGACGTGACCGTCACCAACACCGGCGACAAGGCCGGCAAGGACGTCGTCGAGACGTACTTCGACCCGCCGTACACCAACGGCGGCATCGAGAAGGCCAGCGCCAACCTGGTCGCCTTCGAGAAGACCAAGGAGCTCAAGCCCGGCGAATCCGAGACCGTGAAGATCTCGTTCGACGATGACGACATGGCTTCCTACGATTCCAAGACCGCGAAGGCCTACGTGCTCGAGGCGGGCGACTACGGCATCTCCATCCAGTCCGATTCGCACACCACGATCGACGAGAAGACCGTGACCGTCGACAAGACGATCACCTACGACTCCAAGTCCAACACGCACTCGGGTGACAAGACCGTCGCGACCAACGTGTTCGACGACGCCGAGGGCGAGGAGCAGGGCATCACATACCTGTCCCGTGCCGACCACTTCGCCAACTACAAGCAGGCGACCGCCAAGCCGACGAACTACACGCTGTCCGCCGACCTCAAGGCCAAGTTCCGCAACCTGTCGAACTACAAGCCGTCCGAGACGAACGACGACTCCGACCAGATGCCGACCACCGGCGCGAAGAACGGCGTGCGTCTGGCCGACCTCACCGGCAAGGACTACGACGATCCGCTGTGGGACAAGCTGCTCGACCAGCTGACCTTCGACCAGATGGACAACCTGATCGCCTTCGGCGGCTACGGCACGCAGGCCGTGAACTCCGTCGGCAAGATCGCCCTGACCGACGTCGACGGCCCCGCCTCCCTGAACAACAACTTCACCGGCGTCGGCTCCATCGGCTTCCCGTCCTCCACCTCCGTGGCGTGCACGTGGAACAAGGATCTGGCCCGCCAGTTCGGCGACGGCATCGGCGACATGGCCCACGACATGCACGTGGCCGGCTGGTATGCCCCCGCCATGAACATCCACCGCAACGCGTTCGCCGGCCGTACCTTCGAGTACTTCTCCGAGGACGGCTACCTGTCCGGCGTGATGGCCTCCCAGCAGGTGGCCGGCGCGCAGGCCAAGGGCGTGTACGCCTTCATGAAGCACTTCGCCCTGAACGACCAGGAGACGAACCGACTGAGCGAGCTCAACACCTGGGCCAACGAGCAGTCGATCCGCGAGATCTACCTGAAGCCGTTCGAGATGAGCGTGAAGGAAGGCGGCGCGGGCGCCGTGATGAGCGCCTTCAACTACATCGGCACCGAGTGGGCCGGCTCGCACTCCGGATTGCTCAACACCGTCCTGCGTGACGAGTGGGGCTTCCGCGGCATGGTCCTCACCGACTACTTCGGCGGCTACGGCTACCAGAGCGGCGACCGCGCGATCCGCGGCGGCAACGACCTGATGCTCGCCACCACCGACGTGACGAACCATATCACCGACAAGTCCGCCACCTCGGTCAAGGCGATGCGCACCGCCTCGCACAACATCCTCTACACGGCTGCCAACAGCTGGCTGTACGAGAACGGCGAGCCCGACGTCGCCACCCCGATCTGGAAGACCATCTCCTACGTGGTCTGGGGTGTGACCGCCGTCCTCGCGATCGGACTCGAGGTCCTCACCATCAAGCGCTACCTCGCCCGCCGCAAGGCCACGAAGTAGCCCCGCCTCCCGGCCTCCTCTGATAGGACATCGCCGTAAAGCAAACGCCGGAGGCGTTTGTAGGCGATGTGTGAGCCGACAGGCGAGCTGATGTGAAGTCAGGCTGACTGGGGGAGAGAAGCGGCCGCAGGCCGCGGGTAACCGCATCATCCAACCGATGCCGTTCCCGCAGCCTGCGGCCGCTTCGCTGTCTCTCCTGATTCCCTGTTCCCGTCTCACCAGTCCGTTCGCCGGCGCACGATCATGATCGCCACGATCAGCAGCGCCGCGACGGCGGCGACGATGGCGATCGTCGGCGTGCTGAGCTCCCGCCGCCCGTCGTCTTCCGTAGTCGACCGGCTCACGGATTCCGCGGTGAACGGGGAGACGTCCACCGCGAGCAGCGCGGCCGGCCGTGCGGAGCCGGCGGCCGGGGCGAGCAGCACGTACCAGACGCCGCCGTCCTGCGAGAACGTCCAGCCGGCCGCGTGGCCGATCGCCGTGCCGGAAAGATCGGAGTCGCCGGCGGTTCCGGAACCGCCATCGCCGTCGTTTCCCCCGACCGTCAGCGTGCGCGTGACCGTTGGGTCGTTCCCGTCGAACGTGTTCACGCGAAGCATGATCGCGTTGCCCGCAGTCCCGTTGCCCGTCGCGCCGCCTCCGTCGCCGATTCCATCACCACCGCGGTCGATCGAATACAGCAGCGTGCCGTCCGGATTGATGGCCGAGACGAGATCGCCCGCCTCCAGCCATTGCATGGTGCTTTCGTCGACCACGAGTCTGCCGTTCGTCATGCCGACGAGCAGGCGTGCGCCGCTCGGCGCGAGCAGGATGCGGTCGAGCGGCAGGTGCCGTCCGAACATCGTGCGCGCCACCGTCGCCCCGCCCGAACCGGTGCCCAAGTCCGAGCCGGAACCGGAATCCGAGCCGGGCTCATAGGCGTCGACGTCGATCGCCAGCACCCGCGAATCGGCGGTGCCCACGTACAGCGCGTGACGGTCCGCTGTTCCGGTGGCGTAGACGGTCGGCGACACGTCGTCCGCGATGTCGTCCATCACGCCGGTGGCGACGTCGACCGCCATCAGCCGCAACGATCGTCCGGCGGCAGCATCACCGTCGTCGGTCGTATCGCCGTCATCGCCCGTATCGCCGGTACCGTCCGCATCATCGACGCCGACAAACCATACCGTCCCGGCCGAGTTCGTCGTGTACGGCGTGACGTCGCGGATTGCGGCGGCGGCACCGTCGTCGTCGGCGTATCGTAGCGGGACGGCGGCGACGTTCTCGCCGCCTGCCGCCGCGAACGTGCGCAACGTCCACGAGCGCTGCGCATCGTCGCCGCCATTGCCGCTGGTGCCGTCGGGTTCGATTACGCCGATACGCGCGCCGTCCGGCGACAGCATGTAGTCGCTTCCGGTCGAGGGATGCAACGTGACCGTGAGATCGTCGACGCCGATCGCGGCGACGCCGTTCGCGCCGTTGACGAGCATCGTCCTGCCATCCGGCGTGAACTCGACGTGCGGCCGGGACGTGGCGAAACCGCCGTCCACCTGTGCGGTGCCGTCCGCGGACAGGTCCGTGATGCGGATCCGGCAGACCGTGCCGCTTTTGTCGATCGCGAACAGGAACCGGCCGCCGGGAGCGGACGTCAACGCGATCGGATCGTCGCCGAGACAGGAGGCGTCGCGCAGCGTCGTGACGGGAAGCGCGCCGGTGCGCTCGATCGCCGATGCCGCGGAAGGAGCTGCCGTGCAGAGCGCGACCGCGGTGCAGAAGGCGAGCATGGCGCGCATCAGCGTGCGCGCCGTCGCCGGAAGATGCGTGTCATGGCCGAACATGGGAGGACTCCTTCATCGTCCGTCGTTTCCGTTGTTTTCCGTCGGATGCCGTATCCGTGATTCCAGCGTATCCGTGGCGTTCCGCGACGTCGTCGCATACGCCCGAAGGCATCAACGTTTGTCGTGACGGCGGCCGGCGTCGCCCGCATCGAAGCGTCCCGTCAACGTTTGATGATGAACCGTCGCGCGCACGGTGCCGCCGCCCGTCGCCGCGTGGGAATCGGCGATACACTGCGGATTATGGAACGGTCCGAAGAGGTACGTGGAAACGATGACGGCGGGACGGGCGTCTCGGTCGGCATCGTCGACAACGACGCCATCACCCTGTACGCGCTGCGCGCGATCATCCCGCGGATGCCGGGCATGCGGCTGGCGTGGGAGGCGACGGCCGGTCGGGAGGCGTTCGTCAGATGCGTGGAGGACGACGACCGCCCCGACGTGCTGCTGGTCGACATGGGGCTTGCGGACATGCCCGGCCCGCTGCTGTGCCGTCTCATCCGGTCCGCCGCGCCGCGCCCGCCGATGCTCGCCATCACCTCGTACCCGATCGAACTGTACGCGTCGGACGCGGCCGAGGCGGGAGCGCAGGGCATCATCGGCAAAACGGACATGCGCGACCTGCAACGGGCGATACGGATCGTGGCCGCCGGCGGAACGGTGCCGTCGCAGGCCGCACCCGACGTGCGTTTCGACGATGCCGGGACGGCGTTCCAACGCATCCGCCGCACGCCCGCCGAACCGGCGGCGACGCTGACATGGCCGGAGATGGAAGTGCTCAACCTGAGCGCGCAGGGGCTCAACCTCAACGAGATCGCGCGACGGCTCGGCATCCAGCCGCCCACCGCACGATCCCACGCGCGGCACGCGCGCATCAAACTGAACACACGGACGTTGGGGGAGGCGTTGGTCAAATGGAATCAGGCGAAACGACGCTGAGACCGGTCGACGACGATCTGGCCGTCCACGGCATGCGATGGCGTGCGCTGCACGACGCCGTCACCGGGGAATTGTCCGCGATCGCGCTGTTGTCGCAGAGCGCGGAAGAAGGGGAGTGCGGCGGTGCCGATGGTGCGCGTGGTCGCGTTGGTTCCGTTGGCTCGGGTGATTTTGTTGGTTCGGGTGATTCCGGTGATTCTGGGGACGGGCGCGCGTTGATGAGGGATATCAACCGGCTGTCCCTCGCGGCGTTGGACAACACCCATGAGGTCATCCGCCTGCTGTCCGAGGCCGATGGGACGTCGGCGGGCGTGGCGGCTGCGTCGGGTGCGGCGGGTGCGGCTGTGTCGGCCGCGTCGGATGTCGCCCGGTATTTCGGGCGGCAGGAGCGGCGGCTGCGGAATCTGGGATTCCGCGGGACGATGACGGTGAACGTCGACGGCCGCCGGATCGCTCCGGGCATGGCGCGACTGATCCGCACGTGTGGCAAGGAGATATGCGCCAATATCGCCCGTCATGCGGATGCGGCTGTGCCGTACCGGCTGACGGTGCGGTGCGAACGCGATGACGTTCGTGACGTCGGCGCCATCATCATCGAGCAGAGCAATGGCGTCACGGGCCATGCCGCCGGTGTTGGCGTGCGTGACGGTGGCGGCGTGCCCGCCGGCACCGCCGCACACGCCGGCCGGCGGACTCTGCGATCGGGCTTCGGCCTCGCCCTCCTGCGTGAACAGGTCGAGCGCCACGGCGGCACCCTATCCCACGAAACCCGCAACGGAACCTGGCGCATCCGCATCCGGTTACCTCGATAGTCGGGGACGGAGACGGAATGCGACGGCGCCTCAATCAGCTCAATCGGATTGCGTTGTATTTCCGTAGAGAGGTGAAAGCATGGCAATAGGGGCCTTTCTCGTAGTTGTTCGGGTACGGGCCGCGAACAGGGCTCCAAGTCCATCCATCTCCGCCACGATTGGCCAAATCGTTTCGCCGCCTTCCCGGTCTGACGTACCGCATCACCGCATCAGCGACCACTTCCATGCGGGGATGACGTGTATCGTGCCGGCTTCGACCGCGACGGTCTCCTCATCATGCAACGTCAGGATGCTTCCGGAACCGAGGTGAGTGCGTGCCATGACCGCGGCCAACGAGCCGATCTCGCGGTTCCGCGTCTTCGTGGCGGTCATGTCCGCGGTCACCTGATACAGCGCGTATGGTTCGGCGGCGAGGGCGTCGCCGACCAGGAAGTCGACCTTCTCCTGCTTGGGGCCGGGCATGGTGTAGGACGTCACAGCCTCCGTCCTGCGTCCGGCGGTGCGGCGGTGCAGTTCGCAGAACACGGCCGTCTCCAATCGTTTGCCGAGATCCTGCTGGTTCGCGCGGGAAACCGCGTAGGCCATGCCCTGATCGACCGCGTACATCTTCGGCACGCTGGTGCTGCCCGGTTTGAGCGCCGTGCGGTATTCGGGCAGCTCGTAGACCAGATACGCCTGCTTGAACAGTTCCAGCAGCGTATTGACTTTGTCCCAATACACTTTCCAGCCGGTGGCTTTCAATGCGGCGACGAGTGCGTTGACGGACAGCTCGCACGCCGTGTTGCGCAATAGGTAGAGTGCGGTCTGCGTGGCCATCGCGATGTTCTCTCGTCCGAACTGTTCCGCGACGTCGCGCGCCACCACGTCGCGCATGTAGCTTTGCAGCATCTCGACGCGATCCGGCTCGATCAGCCGTTGCACACCGGGGAATCCCCCTTCGACCAAATAGCGTTCGTATGCGCCTTCGAATCCGGTGACCTCCTGTGGCGAGAACGCCTCATTAATCACTTTAATCACTGCGGAAGCATCATCGGATTCGCCGTGGCCGTCCGGAACGGCATCCGGCACGGCGATGCCGCGGAACGTGCAGTATTCCCGGAACGACAGTGGCATCATCGCGTGCGCGTGCGATCGACCACGGAAGTTCGTGGCAATCTCCTCGCTGGACAGTTTCGATGATGAGCCGGTGATGACCAGCGTCACCTTCTCATGTTCCGTGATGCGTTGGCAGAATCCCTGCCAGTTCGCACATTCCTGCACCTCGTCGAGGAACAGGTACGCGCCTTCGCTTCGCGCTTCGGGCACCTGACGCCAGTACTCGTTGACGACGTCGTCGAGCACGTCATCCGGCATCGGCAGCAGGCGGTCGTCGGCGAAATTGAAGTAGAGGATGCGGTCGCGCGGCACTCCGGCGGCCAGCAGGTCATGGATCTTCTGGAACAGGTAGAACGTCTTGCCGCAACGCCGGATGCCGGTGATGATGTGCACGATGTTGAACATGGCGGGCTTGTCGAGTTGACGAATCACCTCGTCGCGGCGCGAGGGGGTGGGGATGTCGAGGCGCATGGCCTCGCGTACCAGCATGGCATAGGATTCGCGCGGATTGTCCGGAACCATGGTCGCCTCGTTCCTCTCATACGTTTATCGTCGCAACCTTTACGGTATCACTTCTTAAAAATTTTGAGAAGTAATACAGTGAACTTCTTAAGAATTTTGAGAAGTGGTATGCGTGGATCGTTCCGTAAGAGCCTGCGTGCCATTCGTGCGGAGGAAACGACAGGTTGTGTGCACGCCGCCCCACGCGCCCGCGAATCCTGATTGAATCGAAGCAACGACGATGAAGAAATCGAACGAACAAGCCAATCACTGCAAGGGAGAGTGACATGGAACTCGAAGAGCTTTCGGTGGCCGAGAAGGCGGCGATGCTGTCCGGCGGAAGCGAATGGGATTCACGCGGCAACGACCGCGCCGGCGTGCCCAGCTTCGTGATGAGCGACGGCCCCCATGGCGTGCGACGCCAGCTCGGCGAAGGCGACCATCTGGGTCTCGGCGCCTCCAAGCCCGCCACCTGCTTCCCGACCGCCGGCACCGTCGCCGGCTCGTGGGATCCGGCGCTCGCCGAGCAGATGGGCGAAGCGCTCGGACGCGAGGCGCACGACCTCGACGTGAACGTGCTGCTCGGCCCCGGCCTCAACATCAAGCGCAACCCGCTGTGCGGCCGCAACTTCGAGTACTATTCCGAAGACCCCATCGTCGCCGGCCGCATGGCCGCCGGCCTCATCCGCGGCATCCAGTCGAACGGCGTCTCCGCCTGCCCGAAGCATTTCGCGGTCAACAGCCAGGAGCTGCGCCGTCAGGCCTCCAACTCGGTCATCGACGAACGCACGATGCGCGAGATCTACCTGACCGGCTTCGAGATCGCCGTGCGCGAGGCCACGCCGATGACGATCATGACCTCGTACAACGAGATCAACGGCGTCTACGCGCACGAGAACAAGCATCTGCTGCAGGACATCCTGCGCGATGAATGGGGATTCGACGGCATGGTCGTCTCCGATTGGGGCGGCTCCAACTCGGCCGTCGCCGCCGTCAAGGCGGGCGGCTCGCTCGAGATGCCGAGTCCCGGATTCACGTCCGTGCGCGAACTCGAAGACGCGGTCAAGGCCGGTGCGCTCGACGAGGCCGACCTCGACGCCCGCGCCCGCGAGGTCGCGAAGATCGCCGGCCGCACGCGCCTCGATGGCGTCGGCCGCGACGACCTGCTCGACGAATCCGTCATCAAGGCGCATCACGAGATCTCCCGCCGCGTCGCCGAAGGCTCGATGGTCCTGCTGAAGAACGCCACGACCGGTACAGACGGTACCGACGGCACGCCCACCGCTCCCATCCTTCCACTCAAGCCGGGCGCGCGCGTCGCCGTCGTCGGCGACATGGCGAAGACCCCGCGATTCCAGGGCTCCGGCTCGTCCAAGGTGAACGCCACGCGCGAGGAGAACATCCTCGACGAACTCGGCAAGCTTGCGTCCGAAAACGCCGCGTCCACCGCCGCCGCCCCCACCGTCGCCGGCTACGCGCCCGGCTACGACCGCCAGGGAGCCGTGAAGCCGGAACTCGTGCGCGAGGCCGTCGACCTCGTCTCGCGCGACGACGTGGACGTCGCGCTCGCCGTCGTCGGCCTCGACGAACGCAGCGAATCCGAAGGCCTCGACCGTGCGACGATGGCCATCCCGCAGGCGCAGAACGATCTGATCGCCGCGCTCGCCGCAACCGGCAAGCCGGTCGTCGTCGTGCTCGTCGCCGGCTCCCCGGTCGAACTGCCGTGGCACGATGACGTCGCCGCGATCCTCTACATCGGACTGTCCGGCCAGGCGGGCGCGTCCGCCACCGTGCGCGCGCTCACCGGCACGGTCAATCCGTCGGGCCATCTCGCCGAGACGTGGCCGATGCGCTACGACGACTGCCCGTCCGCCGGCTGGTACCCGTCGACCGGCCGCGATGCCGTCTACCGTGAGGGCCCGTTCGTCGGCTACCGCTACTACGAGACCGCGGGCGTGCCCGTCCGCTTCCCGTTCGGCTACGGCCTGTCCTACGCCACGTTCACGATGACGGGACTCGTCGCCGACGAGACCGGCGTCACCGTGACCGTCTCCAACGACTCCGACGTGGCCGGCGCGACCGTCGTCCAGCTGTACGTGAGCGGCCCGTCGCGCGGCGCGGCAGGCGCGCACGCCGGCGCGGACGGCGCTCACGGCGCCGCCGGCGTGCTGCGTCCCGCGCGCGAGCTCAAGGGATTCGCGAAGGTGATGCTCGCCGCGCACGAGACGCGCGACGTGCGCATCGACTTCGACCGGTACACGTTCCGCCACTTCGACGCCGCCGCGCGCGCCGGCGCCGGCGCGTGGCGCGTCGAGTCGGGTGTGTGGACGCTGTCGGTCGGCTTCGACGCCGAGACGCTGCCGTTGAGCGAGTCGTTCGCCGTCGCCGGCGACGTGGACGCGACCGGCCCCGACCCCGCGCTCGGCCACTATCTGACCGGCGACGTCACGCACGTGACCGACGCCGAGATGGCCGCGCTGTTCGGTCACGACGTGACCGCGCGATCCGTCCGTGACGGCGAATCGGCGACGTTCGGCGTCAACGATCCGATCTCGAGTTGGAGCGGTTCGCGCGGATTCATCGCGAAGACCGTCGCGAACACGTTGAAGAAACGCGAGGCAAGCGTGCGCGAGAAGACCGGTGCACCCGACCTCAACACGCTGTTCATCCTCAACATGCCGCCCCGCGCGATGAGCAAGATGACGCAGGGCATGGTCGATTCGGCCATGGTCGACGCGATCGTCGAGATCGGCAACGGGCACACGTTCCGTGGCCTCGGCTCGCTCATCGGGGCATACTTCCGCAACCAATCCGCCAACAAGCGCACCGCGAAGGAGATCAACCATGACTGACGCAAAGATGGGCCCGATCCGCCGTTGGATCGCCACGCATCCGACGATCTGGGAGTTCATCCTGTTCAACGTGCTGTCGAACATCTCCACGATCGCGCGATTCGTGGTCACGTGGATCGGCACCGCCGTGTTCGTCGCCGCGCTCGGGCTTACCGCGCCGTTCCACTTCCTGATCTTCAACTACCCGGAATCCGGCAACGGCGTGGGCGGCTTCCTCACCTTCCTCTTCGCCGAGGTGATCGCGCAGGTCGTGAACTTCTTCGTGCAGATGAAGTGGGTGTTCAAGTCCGATTCCAGCTTCCACGACGCCGCATGGAAGTACGCGATCCTCGCCGTCGTGATCGTCGTCGTGAACCTCGTGCTGCCCGGCTACGTGACCGCGCTGTGCCAAGGCTGGGGCATGAACGCGGGGCTGGCCGGCACGATCGCCTCCGTCGTGAACACGCTCCTCGCCGTCGTCGTCAGCTATCCGCTCCTCAAGTTCTGGATCATGCCCAAGAACAAGTAGCGGCGGACTCGCATCACCGTCCCGGAATCAGCACGGTGAGAGTGAACCAGTGGTCTTCGGCCGTGATCGACACTTCGCCGCCGTACTGGGCGGCGATGTGCCGGATTGATTTCACACCGAATCCGTGGCCGGTCGCATTGCGTTTCGTGGTGCGCAGATCGCCCGCCGCATCCTTCTTCAGCACCGCGTCATAGTAGTTCTCCACGCGGATCACCGTGAACGCGCCTTGCCGGTACAGGGCGAGCCGGATCAGCCGCCGCTCCGGATCGGCCAACCGCGACGTCGCCTCGATCGCGTTGTCCAACGCGTTGCCGAACAGCGTCGCGATGTCCATCGAACTCATGCCCGCGGCGCCCAGCAGCGCTCCGTCCGCGACCGCCGTGAACGTGATCCCGCGTTCCTCGCACACGCGCGTCTTCGTCGTCAGAATCACGTCGAGTACCGGATTGCCGGAATGTTGCTGCGCACTGTACTCGGCGACCGAACGCTCCAACTGCTCGAATCCCGACGCCGCATGCTCCGGATCGACTTCGGCGCGCAACGCGGCGATCTGATGTTTGAGATCGTGCGCGAGCCGTCCGATCGACTCCAGATTCTCCTTCGACGCGAGATACTCCTGATGCTGGCTCTCCAACTGCGCGTTGATGGAGGCGAGCTCCGCGCTCGCCTCCATCCGCCGCGCCTGCTCCTGCTGTGCGTACAGGATCGCGAACCCGCAGAAGTCGACGAGCGTGCGGATGTAGAACACCTCTTGGCCGATTTTGCCGGAGAACGGCGTGTTCGTCGACACGAAGCTCAGATTGCTCATCGCGAACGTTACCACGGTGATCGCCACCGTGCCGACGGCCAGTTGCGCGCTGACGGTCGTCGGCGCGGACCGGCTGAAGTTGCGCCGCTCCACCGCCCACGCCGCGGCGAAGCAGACCGCGTACACGCCGATCAGGATCAACGTCGCGAACGGTTGGCGCGGCGGCATGCCCGCTCCGTATTCCAGAAACGTCGAGATCTGCCACTGCAATGACGCGACCAGTTCGGCGAGCACGAACGCGCGCGCCGTCACGTACAGTCCTTCGCGTTTGCCGCTTCCGCTGCCTCGCCACACGATCAGCCACATGCAGCCGAACGCGAGCAGCATGCCGAGCGTCCAGAACCACAGCGGCATCGCGCCGGCCAGATACTGCACGCCGATCATCGCCGCCAATCCGACCGCCGCGACCGCCGCCGTGCGCTGTGGCGTCACGCGGCGGTGGATGACGGCGAGATAGGTGACGCACGCCGCCCACTCGCAGATCGCGGTGAACAGGCGCGGGATGTCCGGCATCGCGTTCGTGATCGTCGCGCCGTCGAACGCGCCAAGCCCGCCCATCACGCGCCGCCCATGCCGCCCATGTACGCGGCCAGCGCGGTCATGAACGCCTTCTTGCGCGGGCGGCTCACGCGCAGCATCTCGCCGTTCGACATCACGCAATCCTGATCCGCCATGCCGGTCACGTGGCGCAGATTCACCAGATAGCAGGAGTTCGACCGGAAGAAATCATGCTCAGCCAGCCGCTCCTCATACGATTTGAGCGTGCCCGTCACCGACAGTTTGCCGCCGAGCGTATGGATGACGATCGTGTGCCGGATCGACTCGACATACAGCACGTCGGCGAGTTCCAGCCGCTGCTGCGCGCCGCCCGCATCGATGAGGATCGACGCGTCGGCGCGGCGCCGCACCATGTCGATCGACCGTTTCATCTCCTGCTTGAACGCGAACCACGGCACCGGTTTGAGCAGATACGACAGCGCCCCGACCTGATATCCGTTGATCGCGTACTGCGGCGCCGCGGTGATGAACACGATGACGACCGCGTCGTCGCGCTCGCGGATGCGCCGCGCCGCCTCCATGCCGTCCATGCCCGCCATCTCGATGTCGAGCAGGAGGATGTCGTAGACGGGAGCGTACTTCTCGACGATCTTCGCGCCGTCGTCGAACACGGAGACGGTGAAGCGCACGCCGTCGTGCTTGGTCTCCGCGCTTTCGCTCTGGTAGCGGTTGAGATAGTCCAGGACCGTCTGGCATGCCGAAGCGTCGTCCTCGACCACTCCGATTCTGATGTCGCGCATGACCAACCTCCTTGCCTTGCGTGGCCTCCGTCTCCCGATTGTATCGGCCGGTCGCGCGCCGCGCCGGGAGCGGGCTGCGCGAACGGCCGCGTCCACGTGAACGCGGTGTGCGCCGTTCCTTGCAGGCGTTACGCTGGTGCGCATGGAACGTGAGTGCATGGAACGTGATTGCGCCGGGCCGCTGGTCAGCGTCGTCATCCCGGTCTACAAGGTCGAGCGGTTCCTCGACGCGTGCGTGGCGAGCGTCGTGGCGCAGACGTACCGCAATCTCGAAATCCTGCTCGTCGACGACGGGTCTCCCGACGCCTGCCCGGCCATGTGCGACGCGTGGGCCGCGCGCGACGCCCGTGTGCGCGTCATCCACAAGCTGAACGGCGGCCTGTCCGACGCGCGTAACGCCGGCATCGCCGAGGCGACCGGCGACTACATCTACTTTGCCGATTCCGACGACACGGTCGCGCCGAACCTCGTCGCCGATTGTCTCGCCGCGATGCGCGAGTACGACGCCGACCTTGTGATGTTCAAATTCGACACGATTTCCGAAAACGGCAGGACGCTGTTGAGCGACTACCGGCACAACGATTACGACGACGTGCAGGTGCTCGAGCCGGTCGAGGCCGTCAAAATGCAGGTGCGGGCCGAGATCGACGGCTACTTCTGGGCGTTCCTCGCGCCCGCCGCCGTCTACCAGGGCACCGGGTTCGCGTTCCCCGTGGGGCGCAAGATCGAGGACCTCGCGCGCATCTGCACCGTGATCGGTTCGTCCACGCGCGTCGTGCGCATCCCCGAGACGCTGTACCACTACCGTCTGCGCGCCGGGTCGATCACCGCGACGCTCGACCCGCAGCTCACGCGCGACTGGATGAAGGCGGCCGACGACCGCGAGGAGTACATCGTCGCGCGATTCCCCGAGCTCAAGGGGTTCATGCGCCTCCAGCAGCTCAACTTCCTCGCAAACCTCGACTACGAGACGATGCGCCAGTCGATCGCGGCCGGCCTGAAGATCGACCCGGAGGGCGCGGATGTCCTTCACCGGCGCATCGACGACCTGCGCGCCGAGATCGAGGAGGGCGACGGCGAGGCGATTCCGGACGCGCTGCGTGAACTGCTCGGCACGTTGAAGGCCGCCGTCGCCCGTCATGCGAGATCGGAGAAGGATCGCGATGACGTCGATGGGGGCGACGACCGGCCCTCGCTGGCGGAATTGTTCCGCGACATGCGCGAGGACTGGCGTCAACTGCGCATTCAACGGACCGACGCGAAGTGTTGACGTGTGACGTGCCTGTCATGCGGCGCAGTCGCCGGACCGGCCGGTACATGATAACGACACGCCCGATATGACGATATGACGTTATGACGATATGATGACATTACGAATCCGGGCGACGGGATGGACCGCCGGACGGATCCGGCCGAGGCCATCGCAGGCCACGGCGCACCCCCCGTACTTCGCAAGGAGGCATCGTGCTGTCGTCATATCTCCAATCAGGAGGCGTGCTCGTCATCGACAAGGTGGCGGACTGGCGTGAGGCCGTCGACGTGGTCACCCGTCCGCTACTCGACGCCGACACCATCACCGACGGTTATGTCGAGGCGATCAAGACGTCGATTTCATCGCCCGGCGGCACCTATATCGACCTCGGCGGGGGCGTCGCGCTCGCGCATGCCCGACCCGAGACCGGAGTGAAGACGACGTCGCTATCCGTACTGCACGTCGGCGAGCCGTTCGCCCTAGCCGATGACGCGTCGCATCCGATCTCCACGATGTTCTGTCTCGCCGCCGAGGACGCCAATGCGCACATCGATCTGATGCAGGCGCTGGCTTCGCTCCTCACCGACGCAGACAGGCTCGCCGCCGTGAATGCGGCCGGAAGCGTCGCCGAGCTCACCGCGGCGCTCGCCTGAGAGTCGCGCGCCTCCCCGTTACATTTCCCTTTTCCTTCTTCCCATTCCAACGATTTCCGTTTTCCCAGAAAGGCAGACCAATGAAGATCATCACCGCATGCAGCACCGGACTCGGCTCCAGCTTCATGACCCAGCTCAACATCGAGAAGGCGCTCAAGAACCTTGGCGTCGACGGCGTGGAGACCGACCACATGGACATCGCGTCAGTCGGCCCGACCTCCGCCGACGTGCTGTTCGTCGGGCGTGACATCGCCGAGGCCGCGACCGGCCTGATGGGCGACGTCGTCGTGCTCGACAGCCTCATCGACATGGAGAACATCACCAAGCAGGTCACCGCCGCTCTCGAGCGCCACGGCGTCGAGGTGCCGAACAAGTAGTCCCGAGGGCCGTCAGGTCCGAAGAACCCAGAGAACGAAGAACAACAGAAAGGATAGGTAGGGAACAACCATGAACGGCGTTTTGTCAGTGTTGCTGGACATCTTCCGCCAGCCATCGATCATCGTGGCCCTCATCTCGCTCATCGGCCTGGCCGTGCAGCACAAGAAGGCCACCGACATCATGAAGGGCACCATACGCACGATGGTCGGCTTCCTCGTGCTCGCCGCCGGCGCGTCCGTCGTCTCCGGCGCGCTCGATCCGTTCGGCAGCATGTTCCAGCATGCGTTCCACGTGCAGGGCGTCGTGCCGAACAACGAAGCCATCGTCGGCACCGTGCTCGTGAAGTACGGCTCCGAAGCGGCCCTGATCTTCTTCTTCGGCATGATCGTCAACGTCCTGCTGTCGATGACCTCCCGCTTCAAGTACATCTACCTGTCCGGCCATGTCGCGTTCTACATGGCCACGATGGTCGCCGTGATCCTCGAGGTCGCCGGTCTGCCCACCTGGGGCGTCATCCTGTGGGGTGCCATCGCCCAGGGCCTCATCGTCACCATCTCCCCGGCCCTCGTGCAGCCGTTCATGAAGGACGCGGCCGGCACCGGCGACGTGGCGCTCGGCCACACCGGCGGCGCGGGCATCGCCCTCGGCGGCCTGGTCGCCCGCCTCACCCGCTCCAAGAAGCACCCGTCCAAGTCCACCGAGGACATCAAGTTCCCGTCCGGCCTCGGCTTCCTGCGCGATACCACCGTCATCATCGCCCTGTCGATGGCCGTCATCTACGTGATCGTCGCCCTGTGCGCCGGCGGCTCCTACATCGAGAGCAAGCTGTCCGACGGCCAGAACTTCATCGTCTTCTCCCTCCTGCAGGCCGCCACCTTCTCCGCGGGCGTGTTCATCATCCTCGCCGGCGTGCGCGTGGTGCTCGGCGAGATCGTCCCCGCCTTCAAGGGCATCTCCGAGAAGCTCGTGAAGGACTCCAAGCCGGCCCTCGACGTGCCGATGATCTTCACCTTCGCCCCGAACGCCGTGCTCATCGGCTTCATCTCCAGCTTCGTCGGCGGCATCGTCGGCATGGGCATCATGGCGCTCGCCGGCACGACCATCATCATCCCCGGCATCGTCGCCCACTTCATGACCGGCGGTGCCACCGGCGTGATCGGCAACGGCCAGGGCGGCATCCGCGGCGCGGTCATCGGCTCGTTCGTCAACGGCCTCGCAATCACGTTCCTGCCGCTGTTCCTGTTGCCGGTGCTCGGTGAGACCGGCATGGCGAACGCCACCTACTCCGACGCCGACTTCGGCGTGGCCGGCATCCTGCTCGGCCAGCTGGGCGTCAACGGCGGCCAGTTCGCGCTGATCGGCGGCATCATCGCCGCGGTCGTCGTCTTCTACATCGCGTCCTTCGTGATGAGTCGCCGTGACAAGAAGGCCGTCGCCGCCGAGTGACGGTGGGGATGACGGTCCGCTCCGACGGACCGGCCCGTTGTGCGGGTCGACATGAGATTGCCGGGAATGGCCATGCGCCGTTTCCGGCAATCGTCATATCGTATGATGTCGGCCGTCGTGTGATGGCGCCATCCCGCGCCGGGCGCCGTCGGCTGTCGTGCGACGGCGGGACACGGTAAAGTCATAACGTACGGAAAGGAGCTGGAAACATGGCGGAGGGCGTTCCCAAATACGTCGCGGTCAGGGACAACCTGCGGCAGCGCGCCCGGGCCATGCGGCCGGGGGAGAAGCTGCCGGCCGAACCCGAACTGTGCGAGCGGTACGGGGTCAGCCGCATCACGCTGCGCCATGCCATCGGCGATCTCATCCAGGAGGGGCTGCTCGTGCGCGAGCAGGGACGCGGCACCTTCCGCACCGAGACCGCCGTGGACGGTTCCGGCTCCGACGGCGTGGCCGGCGTTCGCGGGGGCGTGGGCGTCACGGGGGCGCAGAGGAAGTCGCTCGGCAGCACGATCATGGGCTTCTTCCGCCAGCAGGCCACGCTCGGCAATGTGGTGAGCACGAAGGTCATCGACAACAGTATTGTGCGCAACGCCAAGGCCGCAGAACGCCTCGGACTTGACGCGGACGCCGATCTCGTCCGACTCGAGCGGTTGCGCTTGATCGGTGACTCGCCGCGTCAGCACGTGGTAACGTTTCTCGCCGCCGCGCGCTTCCCGAAGGTCCATGATGACGGTTTCACGGCCGATTCGCTGTACGAATACCTCGAACATACCTACGCGGTCAATCTCGTGGAGAACGACGTGACCGTGCGTGTGCGTGTGCTCGATGGCCGCATGGCCTGGTACTTCGGCGTGCCGGATGGCACTCCCGTGCTTGAAATGGAGTCAACGGTGAAGGACGAGTTCGGTGCAATCATCGCATGCAACACCGCCCTTGAATCGCCCGATGCCAGCGAGGTCTCGTTCGTGGTGCGCACCGGCAGCGACTCCGTCTCGATGAAGCTGTGATGCGGGTCGCGTGTGCGACATGTGTGTCGGGCATTGTTCGGGGAAACGCCCATGCGAAAGCGTTTTCCTTGCGTGAGCGTGAACACCGTGTATAGTGAGCGGCAGGTTCGGCGGGAACGATTCCGCCGGTCCTGATAAGTAAACGCTGAGGTTTGCAGATCGTCATCGTATCGCAGCGATGCGGCGGGGCGACGAACGGATCACGGCACAGCAATCAACCGAATAATCCCTTTACAACGGATCGTGAGGCACGTACCTGCCTCTGAAAGGATTGAACAACCATGGCTGAAGTCATTTTCGACCACGTCACCCGCGTCTACCCGGGCAACGACAAGCCCTCCGTGGATGATCTGAACCTCGACATCAAGGACGGCGAGTTCCTCGTCCTCGTCGGCCCGTCCGGCTGCGGCAAGTCCACTACCCTGCGCATGCTCGCCGGCCTGGAGGAAGTCAACAAGGGCCGCATCCTCATCGGTGATAAGGACGTCACCACCATGCAGCCGAAGGACCGTGACATCGCCATGGTCTTCCAGAACTACGCGCTGTACCCGCACATGACCGTCGCCGACAACATGGGCTTCGCCCTGAAGATCGCCGGCACCCCGAAGGAGGAGATCCGCAAGCGCGTCGAAGAGGCCGCGAAGATTCTCGACCTGACCGAGTACCTCGACCGCAAGCCGAAGGCCCTGTCCGGTGGCCAGCGCCAGCGCGTCGCCATGGGCCGCGCCATCGTGCGCAAGCCGAAGGTGTTCCTCATGGACGAGCCGCTGTCCAACCTCGACGCCAAGCTCCGCGTCCAGACCCGTACCCAGATTGCCGCTCTGCAGCGTCAGCTCGGCGTCACCACCCTGTACGTGACCCACGACCAGACCGAGGCGCTGACGATGGGCGACCGCATCGCCGTCATCAAGCTCGGCAAGCTGCAGCAGGTCGGCGCCCCGACCGAGCTGTACGACCGCCCGGCCAACGTCTTCGTCGCCGGCTTCATCGGCTCCCCGTCGATGAACATCAACGTGCACCCGGTCGTCAACGGCAAGGCGCAGATCGGCGAGGACACCATCGACCTGCCTGCCGAGGCCGTCGACAAGCTCACCCCGGAGGACGGCGGCAAGATCGTCGTCGGCTTCCGCCCGGAGGACGCCTCGCTGGCCCCGGCCGACGATCCGAACGCCTTCTCCCTGAAGGTCGTCAACGTCGAGGATCTCGGCTCCGACGGCTTCATCTACGGCAACATCATCACCGACGGCTCCGCCGCCGAGGAGGCCCAGGTCATGTCCGACCAGAACAAGCTCACCACGGTCCGTGTGAACCCGCGTGCGCTGCCGAAGGTCGGCGAGACCGTCAAGATCAAGATCGATCCGGCCAAGATGCACCTGTTCGCCCCGTCCACCGAGCTGCGCATCAACTGACGCGCGGTTCCGGCCGCTCTGAGATGACCGAGGCGGCCGAGGTGACCTGAAAGACTTGGTCGACTCGCCGACGCCGGCGAATCGGCCAACCATTACACGAGACGTCTCTCTTCCTCTCTACTCCGTCTCGTGGAGAAAGCCCCGCTGCGTTGCGGGGCTTTCTTTGTTGCGCACCGTCCGGTGTCGTGCGCCGCCTCCCGCCGGCTGGAGACGGATACAAGGGCCGCCGGCAACCGCACGGCACTACATTCGCACGATGCGAAGAGCCGGATGGAAATACGTACAGTATGTGCGAATTATGTCATTATTGGCGCTAATGAGATGCATGAATGATTGAATAAATGCCCGTATAAGGGGATATGATGGTGTACAAAACGTGATATTGATGTAATCAATACATTATGTGATTAAGAATTGGGGCATGTAACAGCAATGACACCAGATGAATTGATGCATGCAATACGTGGTGGTGAATCATCGACCGTGGAGTTCAAGCGGTGCGGCGACCTCCCCCATGCGGATACGTTCGAGACCGTCTGCTCGTTCTCCAATCGCATGGGCGGCGATATCTATCTTGGCGTTTCGGATGATGGGGAAGTCGTCGGCGTGGCGACGGACCGAGCGGTGGAAATCGAGCGGAACATTGCGAACGTGGCTGTGAACCGGAAACTGTTCGTACCGGCTCCGACGGTGGAGACGGAACGTATCGAATGTGAAGGACGGACCGTGGTGCGCGTGTGGGTTGCTCCCAGTTCGTCGGTGATTCGGTTCAAGGGAGTGGTGTACGACCGCGTGGCCGATGCCGACGTGCGGATCGATGGGGACATCCAAATCGGACAGATGTACCTTCGCAAGCAGAACTACTATTCCGAGCGTCGCATCTTCCGCTACGTCACGCCGTTTGACCTGCGCGCGGATCTCATCGCGCGCATGCGGAGCATGGCCGTCGCGCAACGTGCCGGACATCCATGGGGGATGATGTCGGACGAGGAGCTGTTCCGCAGCGCCAAACTGTATGACCGTGACTATACGACCGGTGAGGAAGGATTCAACCTCGCTGCGGTGCTGCTGCTCGGCAAGGATGAGGTGATTTCCTCGATCTGTCCCGCTTACGTCACCGATGCGGTCGTGCGTCGCGAGAATGAAGACCGATACGATGACCGGCTGATGGTTCGCACGAACCTGTTTGACGCGTATGAGCGTCTCAGCGCATTCGTGCGCGGCCACTTGCCTGACCGATTCGCCTTGGATGGTGATAAACGGACCAGTCCACGCGACCTGATCGCCCGGGAGCTTGTGGCGAACAGTCTGATGCATCGCGAGTATTTCAGCCCGGTCATGGCGCGCATCGTGATGGACAAGGAGTCGATTCGTACGGTCAATGCGTCACGTGCGTTCTTCGAGGGGCGTATGCGGCTGGGGGAATTCACGCCGATGCCGAAGAACCCGATTATCGCCGACGTGTTCGTGCAGACCGGCATTGCGGAGACGCTCGGCAGCGGGTTGCGTGCGTTGGTCAAGGCATCGCGGCTGTACACCGGTGTCGATCCGGAGTTCACGGATGGTGACGTATTCACTGCGATGGTGCCGGTCGTCTCGCCTGCGGGGGCGGACTCCGTGGCGTCCGGCACCGGAACCTCGACCGAACGTGTGGTCGTGAACGATACGGAGAGCAGGCCGCAGAACGATCCGATAGTGGCTGCGATGATGCGACGACTGCATGCCGCCGGCATGGTGACGGTTCCGCAGCTGGTGGAAGACACGGGTGCGGATGCGCGCACCGTGCGTAAACGTCTCAACGCGATGGTCACGGACGGCACGTTGCTGGTGGAGGGCAAGACCCGCGGCCGGCGCTACGTCTTGGCGGCGGCGTCGAAGCCGTGATAACCGTGACGGGTTTCGGGTGATTTTGCCCGCGATGGCCTACGTTGGGCTGGGGTGCTGGGACAATGACCCGTATGGTTACTAAGAAAGGACCGACCAAGGGGTCGGGTGGCAAGCACAGGAACGCGCTTCGCGGCAAGGGGCCGACGCCCAAGGCCGAGAACCGCGAATACCACAAGGCATACAAGATGAAGAACGCGGCGATGCGCCGCCAGATGGCCGATCCGCGTCTCGCGGCCCGCCGCCGCGCTGACAAGTTCTCGACGAACGACACCTCCGATCTGGTGTTCGGCCGCAACTCGGTGCTTGAGGCGCTGCGCGTTGGCGTGCCCAGCAACACGCTGTACGTCGCCTCGCGCATCGAACACGACGACCGCACGCGTGAGATCGTCAAGCTCGCCGGCGTGCAGGGCCTGCACATGATGGAGGCGGACCGTCTGGAGATGGACCGCATCGCCCGTTCCGGCAACCATCAGGGCGTCATCCTCAAGGTGGAGCCGTACCAGTACTCCTCGCTCGCCGAACTGGCCGATCGCGCGGACAAGAAGGCGCGCGCGATGGAGGCCGCGAACTCGGCGGCCGCGCGCATCGCCGCACGTCCGCTGTTCATCGCGCTCGACGGCGTGACCGATCCGCAGAACCTCGGCGCGGTCATCCGTTCCGCCGCCGCGTTCGGCGCGAACGGCGTGATTCTGCCGGAGCGCCGTTCCGCGTCGGTGAACGCCGCCGCGTGGAAGGTGTCGGCCGGTGCGGCCGCGCACCTGCCGGTGTGCCGCGTCGTCAACCTGACGAAGGCCATCGAAAGCCTCAAGGAACGCGGCTACTACGCGGTCGCGCTCGACGGCGGCGGCAGCAGCCTCGTCGGCGAGACCGGCTTCGAGACCGATCCGCTGGTCGTCGTGCTCGGTTCGGAAGGCAAGGGCGTGAGCCGTCTCGTGCGCGAGGCGTGCGACGCGATCGCCGGCATTCCGATCTCCAGCCAGGTCGAATCGTTGAACGCGTCGGTCGCGGCGGGCATCAGCCTGTACGCGGTCGCGAACGCGCGCCGCAAGGCCGGCGAGGCGGCCGAGTAGGTCCGTCATCGGCGGCCAGAGGGCGGCGGAAGGGTCGGCGGTCGATAGGGCCGCCGACCGACCGGCCGCGGGCGAACAGACACAGGCACGCACGGCAGAGCACACAGGTACAGATAGGCAACAAGGTAGGTAGGCACGACGATGCAAGCATCGATGAATCTGTCGAAACTGGATCCGCGAGCGGCGAAGGCGACGAGCGTCCTCGCCGAAGCCGGGACCTCCGGCAACGCGGAACCGCGGGCGTTGAACATCACGGCGGCGAGCTCGAATCCGAAGATGTTCACGCTGCCGTGGCACAAGCCGCTCGCCACGTGGCCCGAGGATCTGCTCGCCAATCTGCCGCGCGGTATCTCCCGCCACGTGGTGCGTTTCGTGCACGTCGGCGACGAGGTGTACGCGATGAAGGAGATCACGCGGCAGATGGCCGAACGCGAGTACGAGATTCTGCGTCGACTGCAGAAGCTCGAACTGCCCTCCGTGCGCCCGGTCGCCGTGGTGACGGGACGTCACAGCAAGGACGGCGAGCCGCTCGAAGCGATTCTCGTGACGAAGCATCTCAAGTTCTCGCTGCCGTACCGTGCCCTGTTCGCCCGCAATCTGCGCCCGGACACGGCCGAGCGTCTCATCGACGCGTTGGCCGTGCTGCTCGTGCGCCTGCATCTGGCGGGTTTCTACTGGGGCGACGTCTCCCTGTCGAACGTGTTGTTCCTGCGCGACGCCGACGCGTTCTCCGCGTTCCTCGTGGACGCCGAGACCGGCGATCTGCAGGTGAACCTCACCGAGGGACAGCGCGAATACGACATCGATCTGGCGCGCACGAACATCATCGGCGAACTGATGGATCTGAGCTCCGGCCAGCTGCTGCCCAGCGACGTGGACGAGATCGAGGTCGGCAACCGTCTGGTCGAGCGCTACCATTCGCTGTGGAGCGCGTTGACCGACACCGACAAGTTCGGCCCGGACGAGATGTGGAAGATCGAGAAGCGCGTCAACAAGCTCAACGAACTCGGCTTCGACGTGGACGAGCTGGAGATGAAGACCGACGACGATGGCAAGCGCGTGCTCGTGCGCCCGCGCGTCGTGGACGCCGGCTATGCGAACCGCAAGCTGCTGCGTCTCACCGGCCTCGACGTGCAGGAGAACCAGGCTCGCCGGCTGCTCAACGACCTTGACGCCTACCGCGCCTCCACGTGGCGCGAGGGCGAGGATCTGGAGATCGTCGCCACCGATTGGATGCGTGAGGTGTTCGAGCCTACCGTGCGGTCCATTCCGCGCGAATACCGTTCGCAGATCGAGCCGGCCCAGTTCTTCCACGAGGTGCTCACTCACCGGTGGTTCCTCGCGGAGAAGGCGGGCCACGACGTGCCGATGGGCGAGGCGGTGACCAGCTACATCAAGAACGTCCTGCCCAGTCAGATGCTCGACAAGAAGGACATCGACACTCTCCTCGAAGAGGCCGATTCGGGCGTCGTCGACGACGAGTACACCTACAACGACCCCGACGACGGCTACAACCCTGACTTCGACCCCGACGCGGCGGTGTGGTCCCACTAAGCGGTCGGGATGTTAAGCGGGGGAGCCCGGTGGGCTCCTCCCCGCTATGCACGGTTATTCGGGGGTAGAGCCGTGACGGTCGAGGAACGACACGCGGTGGGCAACGGGCGGGGGACTGTTTATGCCGGCGGGCGGAAACGTGTGGAATAATGGGGCCACATGCGTCGGCGGCAGTCGCGTCGGCGTCCATAACCGCGCAGCATGCGGGCCGTCGGAGAGACAACCGGCGTGCATTCCCGTGTGTTGACTACTCCGCGGCTATACCAAGGAGATCATCATGGTTGATCGCACGAAGGATCAATCCGCCGCGTCCGCAACGATCGAGGGCGCGCCCACCCGGCAGGGGTTGCCGAACGACGTCGACCCGAGCCTGACCGATGCGCTCGACGTCGCCAAAGCGCTCGACGTCGACCCGAACGTCGGCCTGAGTTCGGCCGAGGCCACGCGCCGTCTGGAGCAGTTCGGCACGAACGAGCTCGCCGGAGCGCCTCCCGTGCCGAAATGGAAGAAGTTCCTCGCCCAGTTCAAGGATCCGCTCGTCTACCTGCTGCTCGCCGCCACCGTCATCTCCGTGATCGCCTGGTTCATCGAGAAAGCGAACGCGGTGCCCGGCGCGGAAGGCGGCGAGGCGCTGCCGTTCGACGCGATCGTCATCGTGCTCATCCTCATCGTCAACGCCGTGCTCGGCTACATCCAGGAAGCGAAGGCGGAGGCCGCGGTCGAGGCGCTCGCCGGCATGACGGCCCCCACCACATCCGTGCTGCGCGACGGCAAGGTCGTGCGCATCAACACCGTCGACGTCGTCCCCGGCGACGTCATCGTGCTTGCGGAAGGCGACTCGGTCTCCGCGGACGGCCGTCTCGTCACCGCGGCGAGCCTGCGCATCGCCGAGGCGTCGCTCACCGGCGAATCCGTGCCTGTCGGCAAGAAGCCGGACACGCTCGTCGAAGCCAAGGCGCTCGGCGATCGTGCGAACATGATCTTCAACGGCACGTCCGTCACGCAGGGCACCGGCCGCGCCATCGTCACCGGTACCGGCATGGACACGCAGGTCGGCAAGATCGCCGGTATGCTCTCCGCCACGGAGGACGAGAAGACCCCGTTGCAGAAGGAGATGGACTACGTCTCCAAGATCCTCGGCATCGCCGTCGTCATCATCGCCGTGGTCGTGCTCGCCGCGCTCGCGTTCCTCGAAGGATTCAACGACATCCACGACGTCATTGACTCGCTGCTGCTCGCCGTGTCGCTCGCCGTCGCCGCCGTGCCGGAAGGCCTCGCCGCGATCCTCACCGTCGTGCTCGCGCTCGGCGTGCAGCGCATGGCCGCACACAACGCGATCGTGAAGAAACTCCACTCCGTCGAGACGCTCGGCTCCGCGTCCGTGATCTGTTCGGACAAGACCGGCACGCTGACGCGCAACGAGATGACCGTCGAACGCATCGTCACGCCGAGTGGCGAAGTGCATCTCACCGGCACCGGCTACACGCCGGAAGGCAAGATGACCGCCGCCGACGGTTCACCGCTCGCATCTGCCCCGGCGCTCAAGGCGGAGGCGCTCGCCACGCTCGCCGCCGGCACGATCGCGAACGACGGCGACCTGCGCGAGGAGAACGGGCGCTGGGAGGTCGTCGGCGATCCGACCGAGGTGTCGCTCATCGTCGCCGCGCGCAAGACCGGAGCGATGAAGGGCTACGGACAGTTCACGCGCGTCGCCGAAGTGCCGTTCACGTCCGAACGCAAACGCATGTCCGTGATTGCGAAGGACGCGACGGAGGGCGGCGAACTCACCGTGTTCGCGAAGGGCGCGCCCGACGTGCTGCTCTCGTACTGCACGCGCATCGAGGTCGGCGGGCAGGTGCGCCCGTTGACGGAAGGCGACCGGCAGACGATCCTCGCGACCGTCGAACGGCTCTCCTCCGAGGCGTACCGCACGCTCGGCGAGGCGTACCGTCCACTCGGCACCGCGAACCTGTCGCAGGTGCCCGACATCCAGACGAACGCTGCCGGTCAGGTCGCGGACATCGCCGACCAGGCGGACGCAATCGAGACCGACCTCATCTGGAACGGCATGGTCGGCATCATCGATCCGCCGCGCACCGAAGTGCGCGACTCGGTGGCCGAGGCGCATCGTGCCGGTATCCGCGCCGTCATGATCACCGGAGACCATCCGTTGACCGCCGCGCGCATCGCCTCCGACCTCGGCATCATCGACCGCGACGGCAAGGCGCTCACCGGCGACCAGCTCGACGCGCTCGCTGGCGACCAAGCCGCGTTCGACAAGGCCACGTCCGAAGTGTCCGTGTACGCGCGCGTCGCGCCCGAACACAAGCTGAAGATCGTCGAATCGCTGCAGCGGCAAGGCAACATCGTCGCGATGACCGGCGACGGCGTCAACGACGCCCCGGCCGTCAAGACCGCGGACATCGGCGTCGCGATGGGCATCACCGGCACCGAGGTCACCAAGCAGAGCGCGAAGATGATTCTCGCCGACGACAACTTCTCCACCATCGTGGCCGCCGTGCGCGAAGGTCGCGTGATCTTCGACAACATCCGCAAGTTCCTGCGCTACCTGCTGAGCTCCAACGTGGGCGAGGTGTTCACCGTGTTCTTCGGCGTCGTGCTCGCCGGATTCCTCGGCATCACGCAGCCCGAATCCACCGGCGTGACCGTGCCGCTGCTCGCCACGCAGCTGCTGTGGATCAACCTGCTCACCGACGCGGCGCCCGCGCTCGCGATGGGCGTCGACCCGCAGACCGAGGACGTGATGAACCGCAGACCGCGACGCATCACCGACCGTGTGATCGACGCCTCGATGTGGGGCGACATCATCTTCATCGGCATCATCATGGCGGCCGTCACGCTGATCGGCATGGACATGCACCTCGCCGGTGGCCTGTTCACCGACCGTTCGGTGGACGCGCTCGGCCATGAGGCGCAGATGACCGAGGCGCGCACGATGGGCTTCACGATCCTCGTGTTCGCGCAGCTGTTCAACGCGCTCGCCTCGCGCTCCCACCTGCAGAGCGTGTTCGTCGGCCTGTTCTCGAACAAGTGGCTGTGGGGTGCGATCGGCCTGTCCATCGTGCTGCAGCTCGTCGTGATCTACGTGCCGTTCCTCAACACCGCGTTCGGCACCACGCCGCTGAGCCCACTGGCCTGGCTCGAATGCATCGGCCTCGCCGCCTTCGTCCTCATCGCCTCCGAACTGCGCAAGTGCGTATTGCGCGCGATGGCGAAGCGCTGAGCATAACAGTACCGGTCAGGTCATCAGGGATGAAGAATCTTGTCCCGGTAATAGGCGAAGAACGTCTTCTTCCCGGTGATGACGGAAACCTTTCCGGTGAGTCCGTACCGGAGCCGATTGAGCTGGCTCGCGGCTCCGGCACGGACGCGTGCCCGCACTTCGAAATAGTTGCCTGATTCGGTGCGTGTCGGCGAGGTCGCTATCGACGTCACCGATGCCATGAGAACCAATGGTTTGGCGGAATGTCGGTAGCTGCTTAACCGCACAGACTGCCCGACATGTACGGAGTCGATTTCGTCCGTAGTCACGGGAAACACCATATCGAGCGGTGTCTTTCTGCGTAAAGGTGGATAGAGCTCCGCCACGACGCTGCCGGTGGGAATGGTCCTCATGCCTTTCGTGGAAGCGTTGAGGTGGATGGTGCCGTCAGCCGGTGCGGTCACGGTGCTGTCTTTTGCCGTGGCGTTTGCCAATGTGATGTTGGTCTCCATCTCGACACGTGTTGCGTTCGCTTCGGCAAGTTCCTTATCGGCATTGAGCAGGTATTGGGCTTGTAGCGCGTTGACGTCGTTCATTGCACTGGCGTTCTGTGCCATGGCGGTACCGGTGCTCGCTTGTTGGGTGCGCAGTGTTCCGTTGGTTTCGTTGAGTTGTCGTACGGAGTCATCGATGTCGGCGAGGGTTTGTGCCGTGATGGCGGCTTGCGACGATCCGGTGCCGTCTCCTGATGCCATGACGTTTCGGATTTGCGCACGGAACAGCTCATAGGTTGATTGGAAGGTGTTGTCACTTGGCAGGTCGCTGCCGGAGACGATGGCGGAACGCAGTTCGGCGTAGTCATC
Source organism: Bifidobacterium sp. LH_417 (assembly GCF_056357035.1). Lineage (NCBI taxonomy): Bacteria > Bacillati > Actinomycetota > Actinomycetes > Bifidobacteriales > Bifidobacteriaceae > Bifidobacterium > Bifidobacterium sp. LH_417. Next base: position 29,279 of record NZ_JBKEVI010000010.1, on the reverse strand, counting down.
GAGACGCTCCTGATTCTGCGCGATCTGATCGTCGATGGAGGTGCGTGTCGCTGCCACTTCGTCGTTTTGCGCCGCAGCGGTTTGGGATTGCTGCGCGGCTTCGCTGTTCAGTTGCGCTTTCCGTGCCCGGTAGTCGGCGAGCATGCTGCCATAGCCGAATTCGTCAGGGCCTGTGAAATCCACCGAATCATCCACCAAACCGGCTTTCAGCTGTGTGATTGCGTGCTGTCGTCGCTTGATGGTGCTGAGTTGCGTATGGAACTCGGCAAGTTGCGCGGCGTTCTGTCCGTTATCGTAGACGAGTAGGGTCTCGCCTTTGCGCACGTTGCGGTTCTCCCGAAGATGGTTGGTGATGATGCGTTTCCCGCTGGTGGACTGGATTCGTATGATGCTGGATGCCGGCATGATCTCACCGGTGCTGGTCACGGTGATTTCCCGTGTGCCGATTAACGAAAACAACAGTGCGGCGATGACGATGGCGAAGATCGGCATGATGATCAGCGTTGAGAAATTGTCGTACCGACGGCGGCAGAACTCCGCGCTTTCCAGCTGTGTGATGTCGATGACGCAGGCTTGCGAGGGATTTCCGTGGCGCGTCGTGCGCGAGGCTCGTAGTACGTGTGAGGCGTATCGTCGCGGGGGTAGGTGGTGTCTTGGCATGTTTGTTCAGTCCTGGAACAGGTGGTAGTAGCGTTCGTGTGCGGCCATGAGTTCGTCATGGGTACCGTGCTCGATGATGTGTCCGTCCTCCATCACAAGAATGGATTCGCATCGTTTGGCGACGTTGAGCCGGTGCGCGATGAAGATGATGGTCTTGTCGAGCTTCAGCAGGTTGTTGATGATGCGTTTCTCCGTGGCCATATCGAGTGCGCTGGTCGCTTCGTCGAGTATCAGCACCTGAGCATCGGTGAGTAATGCGCGTGCCAGTGCGATGCGTTGCTTCTGTCCACCGGATATCGGCGAAGCCTCGCTGGAGAGTTCGGTGGCGTATCCCATCGGCATATGTTCGATGTCATGTCGTATCTCGGCCGATTCCACGGCCCGCATGATGTCGTCCTGCGTGATGTCCGGGCGTGCGCCGAGCGTGAGATTGTCCATGACCGTGCCGGAGAAGATGTACGGTTCCTGCGGCAGATAGTTCACATACCTACGCAGGGTGCTTCGGTTCACCTGTTCGACGCCGGCATTGCCGATGCGTACTTCACCGTCCGTCGCGTCGTAGAAACCGACAAGCAATTTGGCCAGCGTGGTCTTTCCGGATCCGCTCGTACCGACGACGGCGAGCTTCTCGCCTGTCTCGACGGTAAGATTAATGTCGGAGAGCGTGTCTCGTCCATATCCGAAGCGATAGGATACGTGGTCGAATCGTATCGGTCCGTCAAGTTGCCGTGGGTCGGTGATGACCTGATTGATCCGGCGTTCCGATTCGACGCGGAATACCTCATTGAGGCGGTTGTTGGCGACTCTGGCGGATTGCAGTTTGGTCTGCAGATTGATGATGTTGAGCATGGGGTCGGTGAAGCATCCGAGCAGTGTGTTGTAGGTCACGAGTTGGCCGACACTGATGGTGTTGTCCATGACGAGGCGCGATCCCATCCACAGTACAGCGATGTTGAGCAGAAGTCGTGCGCCGGTCTTGAGAGCCTCCTGAAGGTTCTCAAGTTTGTCGTAGTCGAAGGATTTGTTCAGGTAGGCGATGAATTCCCTGTCGATACGTTCGTATCGTTCCTGTTCGCTGGTCAACGCCTTGATGGTCTCGATGCCGTTGATGTCTTCGATGATCGATGAGCTGACGATTGCGTTGGCTTGCATCATGTCGTTATTCATGCGTTCGAACGGTTTGACGAAGACGAGGATGATGATGGCGTAGATCGGCAGTGCGGTGAGAGTCATCAGAAACAGAGATGTGTTTTGCATCCCGAGTGCGACACCGATGATGATTACGGTGCCGATGTCGAGAAACATGGAGATGACGGTGCTTGCCAGCGCGTCGATAATCGAGTTCGCGTCGGTGAATCGGGAGATGATCTCGCCGGTGCGACGTGTGGAGAAGAAGCTCATCGGTAGCTCGAACACGTGCCTGATGTAGGAGAGCACGACGTCGATGGTGAGTCGTTGGCCGAGGATCGTGAGCAGGTATTGTCTCGCATAGGAGAGCACTTGTTGGAGGATGTATGCGATGACGAGCCCCAGTGATACGACACCGAGTGTTGAGGACATGCCTGAGGGGATGTACGTGTCGATCAGGCTTTGCAGGTAGTAGGATCCGGCGAGGGTGATGATGGTGACGAGCAGTGCGGCGATTACGATGTTCGCGATGATCTGACGGTTCTTCACCAACAATGGCGTGAAGCTCCATAATCCGGCTTTCCTGTCCTTCTTCGGCCGGTAACGTGGCGTGGGGGCGATGAAGAGAGCCACGCCTGACCACTCACGTTTGAAATCCCGCTTGTCTACCTTATGAATGCCTGTCTGCGGATCCGGGTCGGCGACGACAAGATGGCTATCCGTGGCATTGTAGACGACGACATAGTGAAGGAGCTTGCCGTCCTTGAGGATGTGCGCGATGAACGGGTACGGGATGTCGTCCATGTCGAAGAGGGTCATGTCGGCTCGAATCGCCTTGGTCTCGAAGCCGATGCGTTTGGCAGCTTCGACGATGCCGAGCGCCGTGGTGCCGTTCCTGTCCGTCTTCGCGAGTTCCCGTAGGTGCGCCAATGAGTATTCGGAGCCGTAATGCTTCGCCACTGTGGCCAGTGCGGCCACGCCGCAGTCGCGCATATCCACCTGCGGCACGTAGGCATACCGATGTGGCACGTGTTGCCTCCATTACGGTTGATGACTGATGTCTATGTTTGTCGACGCCTATTCAACTGTGAGATGACTGCTGGAGAGCGGCGGCGGGGTGAAATGTAGACGGGCGTCCACAGAAACCACTGTTCTGTGGACGCCCGTCTACATCGTGAGTCGATATCGTCACTGCGCATCCGCCTGCGGCTTCGTTTTCTTCCGTTCCAGATGCATGTCGATCAGCCGGCCGACGATGAAGATCAGCAGAATGACGGCATCCCATAGGACATCGTCAAGATGTTTCCCCGTGGTGAGGAAATTCTGCCATGCGTCCACCCACCAGATCGCATATGCGATGAGGGAGAAACGCAGCCAGAATGGTTTGAAGAACAGACGGATGGAATTCATGTGTATCACCTATGCTTTTTCAATTCGGAACCGAATCCGTGGAAGAATCCCCGGCCGAAATCAATGACCCAGCCGATGGGGGCCCACGGAACGCGCCCGCCCTCACAGGCGGCGAGATCCTTTTGCGACAATTCGTGGAAATGATGGCTGTCCATTGCGATCTCCTTCGATGGACGGTTCAGCGCCAACGCGGAAGCGGAGTGGCGACAGGGGAGTACTGGATACCGTAGGTGCCATGCGTGTAGGTGCGGACGAACTGACGGCCGAACCAGTTGCCGGCCGCATAGGCCCAGCTGCCCCTGCCTCCCTCGATGTTCGCCAGAGACTTGTTGTCGAGCTGCTTGAATTCGCTCATGACATGACCTTTCCGTGGTGGAATACATGCGGGTTCTGGTATGAACCTGCATGTAGTCCACCACGGAAAGCGGTGGAATATTCAAGATTCCGGTCGATTCGACAACGATTGTCCACCGGTTTTACCGAGAATCGACAGTTGTTGACAAATGGGCGGCTGGGAAGGCTGATGTTCCACAGACGTTTTATGCGAATAGTCTGTGAAGCACTTCGATTAGGCGATTTCTGCGGCCACCGTTGCATTCAGCCAATTCTTCAGTGGAGAGTGCCGCATAATGCGTTGCTTGGTCATTGGGCGTTGGAATCATTTTCATTCTCCTTTGCTTGTGGTCCAGTTGGGGTGGATGACGGTTTCGGAGTCATTCTTCCCGTATGGCGGGAGCGGCGGGGACATACACGTTCAGCAGCCACGTTCCATCTTCATATGAGGTGATGAATTGGCCGCCTAGGGCATAAACCTCATCACGATGCAACTTCAGTCCCTTTCCCGAGGGAACGCCTCTTACGGATTGCACGCCGTGTCTGCAGGAATTGGTTTGCATGATACGTACCCCTGCCTCACTGATGCGTATGGTCATGGAATACTCGTCATCGTGCGCTGAGCAATGACGAAGAATGTTGGTGTATGCCTCCTGCACTGTCGTGCGGATACATTGCTCGCGTCGCTTGTCCAAGCTGCCTTCGCCGAGTACGGTTGAGGTCCCGAGGAAATCCGCTTGATGCAGTTCCTCGTCCCAGTGTTGGCATTCCTTCTTGATCGCTTCATGCAGCGAAGTCTCAGATGTGTTCACTTCGGTGGGGTTGTCCGTCGATGAACTTGTTGCCGGATGAGAGTCTAAAAGGTCAATGACACAGTGGACTTGACGTAATGCTTCCCGGGCCCGTTCCGTTATCTCGCCATAATTCGGATCATCACGATGTGAATCGGCCAGCATGATGATCCGGGAAAGATCGTTGGATACTGCATCATGGATTTGACGGGACAGCTGATTGTCTCTTCTCTGTATGGCCAATTCCTGTTCGGCCTGTCGCAGTTGCAGTCGTTCTACTGTGAGGGAGTTTTCCCGTGCCTGAGTGAGAGCAAGCCGAGAAGCAAAGTATGGGATGAAACAGAAGCAGAATGCGATGGCTGCATCGAACCCGTCAATGGTGCCTCCATCCCCGCTCAGTCGCCAGACCAATACGATGAACATAACAAGAGAAAGCACTGCTGGCACGAATGCCCGCTTGGCTGAGTAGCTCACAATAAGCATGGAACATACCAACACCACCATTTTGCAGAATTCCATTCCGGTATTGATGAACTGACTGCATAGATACGCGATAAGAGCAACGGAGACGCCGACAGTGGTATTCCATATGATGACAACGGCCATTCCCGCTAACATCAAGCCAGTGCATATCAGGCCATATGTTTGATGGGATCCCGTTCCATCGTCGATGGCAGTGCCCAGCAGGATACCCATGATTCCGCAGACAGCCGTAACGATGACGAACCGGTGGGCCTGTACACGCTTCCGTGCTCGGCGCATCAGTGGTGACAGTATGTTCACCGCCAAGCCTCCCTTACCCAGATGGCGATGGCCTGGCTGAGCGTATGTGCGCCCAATTTCCTCACCGCGCGATGCGTCTGCGTTCGGATCGATGATTCACTGACTCCGAAGGATTCGGCGATTTGCGCGTATTTGTTACCTTCGATCAGCAGGTTCATAATCTGCGTTTCCTGCGCGCTGAGCTTGGGACGGTTCTCAGGTCCGCTGGCGATGAGACGACTGTGGGCGTCAATCGAGGTATCGAATCGCACTCCCTCCACGGGACTGAACACGCCGCCGTGCACGAGGGCGTTGTATCCCTGCACCAACATGGATGTATCCGATTTGGTGACCAGTCCTTGGGCGCCCGCCTCCGCCAGCGGGGCCGCATAATGACGCAGACTGTACGAGGTGATGCCGAGAATCGGCACATTACTGGTCTCATAACGGATACGTTTGGTCACGTCGAGGCCGTTGACATCGAAGCCCAGCGACATGTCCAGCAGCAGCATATCCGGGGCAAGCTCGGGATCCACGCAACGGCGTGCCGCGTCGCCGCCGGAGACCGTATACCACAACACCTGCGTACCGGGAAGCCATTGCGGCATGATCTTCACCATGAAGTTCAACGTCATCCGGTCATTGTCGACGACGCCAAGTCGTACTGGTGTGAACGCGGTCGCGCTGGACGTCGTCTGGTGCTTGGATTCGTCGGTCATACCGGTCAATATAGCCATCCGTCTATGTCTGCGAGCGGGATTTCCTCCTTTTTGTGGACGGATGACTACAAGCCGGCGGAAATCCAGTCAGTTCGAGCCGCTGACGGTGGCGTCGGAATCGCCGCTGCCGGCATCCGAACCGGTTCCGGAATCACTGCCGGCGCCGCCGTTGGTGCCGGAGGACGATCCGGAGTTGTTCTGGCTCTGCGGCTGCCGCTGGTTCTGCTGCTGTTGGGCCTGCTGCTGCGCCTGGGCGTCGGCCTGTTGCTTGGCGGACATCGACGCGTTCACGTCGGACATCGCCTTCTCCAGCTGCGACTTCGCGTTGTTCACATCCGATTCGGACGGGTTCGACTGGCCGGCCACGTTGTTCGCGTTGGTGATGGCGCTCTGCAGGGAGCTGCGCGTGCTTTCGTCGGCCACCTGTCCGGCGGAGTTGTTGAGCAGGCTCTGCGCGTTCGCGATCGAACTGTTGAGGTCGGACTTCAGCGTATTCGAGGTCTGCGAGCCCTTGCTGTCGCTCACGGCCTTCTCGGCGTCGTCGATCTTCGACTCCATCTCCTTCGCCTGCTTGCGCGTGTCCTTGAACTTCTGCGTGTTCGACTTCAGGTCGTCCTTGGACATGTCCGCCGAGCAGGTGGCGTCCGTCTTGACGTTCTGCGCATCGGTGATCGTCTGGTTGAGCGTGGTGAGCGTATTCGCGTCCGCCACCTGGCTGCTGTCCGTGTTCGCGACGGTCTGCTGCGCTTCGGTCACCTTGGTCTGCAACGTCTTCAGCTCGTCGTTGGTCTTGTTCTCCGCGTTCGTGCACGCGGCGTACAGGATCTTGCCGCTGTTCGCGCGGTAGAACAGCACGCCGCCGACAATCAGCGCGATCGCGGCGATCACGGCGACGACGATGCCGACGATCTTCCCGTTCGGCAGTTTCCGTCCGCTGCGACGGCCTGTCGTCTTGCCGTCGTCGGTCTCGTCGTCTTCGTCTTCGTCATCATCGTCCGGTGCGATGGAGGGAGGCATAGCGGTCGGTGATGATTGCGCCGAACGTGCCTCCTGCTCGGCTTGCTCCAGCATCTCCGGGGTGAACACCTGCGTGGCGGCTTCTGCGGGTTCGGGCTGCGCTGCGACGCCCATGGCCGTCGTCGACTGTTCGACTCCGGTGAGCGGTTGCGGCTGCCCGAACGGTTGCGCCGCGGGGAAGGCCATCGTGGCCTGCTCGCCGAACACCTCGGCCTGTCCCGCCGCCGGCTGTGGTTGCGCGTAGACCTGCGTGGCCTGTGTAGACTGCGTCTGCGCGAGGGCCGCGGCCGGCTGCAGCGGGTTGAACGCCTGCGTGGGCTGATCGACGGACTGCATCTGCGCGGGGGCCGCCGTCGTGGTCATCGGCATGGCTTGCGTCGGTTGGTTCATCGTCGGAGGCATCGGTTGTGACATGACCGGCTGCTGCATCGGTTGCGTGAATGCCTGCGTCGCCTGCTCCTGCATGGGGGCCGACATCGGCTGCAGTGGGTTGAACGCCTGCGTGGGTTGTTGCATCGGTTGCGTGAATGGTTGCGTGGGCTGCGTCATCACCGGCTGTTCGGTCGGCTGCTGCATGACGGGCTGCTGCATGACGGGCTGAGTGGGCTGTTGTGCAACGGGCTGCATCGGTTGCGCGATCGGTGACGCGGTCGGTTGCGGTGCCGCCGGCTCCTCGAACTCCTTCAGAGGGTCGAATGCCTGCGTGGATTCCCCGATCGAGGTGCCTTCGAGGTTGGGCGCTGCCGGCGCCGAATGGCGTCCATGGCGCGGTACGGTCGTGCTCGTGCCTCCGGCGAATCCCGGCTGATCGGTCTGCGCGAACTGCCCCGGCTGAGTGAACTGCCCCGGCTGAGTGAACTGCCCCGGTTGCACGGTCTGCTGCACCTGCACGGGTTGCGCGACCTGCACGGTCTGCGCAGGTTGCACGTACTGGACAGACTGAGTGAACTGGGCGGGCTGCACGGACGGCTGGGGTTGCATGGTCTGCTGCGCGAATTGACTGGCCTGCTGCGTCACGGGTTGCACAACGGGCTGTGCGACGGGCTGTTGCGCCACGGCCGGCTGCATCCGGGGTGTGGTCGGCGTCGTCGCCGGCTGTTGCGGGGCTTTCTTCTGGAAGTCGAATTGGAATTCACCGCTCGGGTCGGTCATCGCGTCTCCTCAATCCCGTATACGCCCGTATACGTCTCGCATCGCTGTCTCTCTTCATTCATAGTAACGATATTCATCGTAACGATGGCCGTCATCGGTCATGCGTCGATGGTCGCGTACCGTCGCGTGATCACGCGTCATCGCGGATGAGCGACAGACGTCCCGTCCGCGCGGTTCGCACGTGCAGGCGGGACGTCCGCGCACGTCAGTCGTCGATGTGAGCGCGGTAGAAATGCTCGTAGGAACGGCTCGGCGTCGGGCCGCGCTGACCCTGATAGTGCGAGCCGACGCCGGCGGAACCGTACGGATGCTCGGCGGGGGAGCTCAGCTGGAAGAAGCACATTTGGCCGATTTTCATGCCCGGCCACAGCTTCACCGGCAGCGTCGAGACGTTCGACAACTCCAACGTGATATGTCCCTCGAAGCCCGGATCGATGAAGCCGGCGGTCGAATGGGTGAGGATGCCGAGACGGCCCAGCGAGCTCTTGCCCTCCAGACGCGCGGCGATCGTCGCGTCGAGCTTGACGTACTCCCACGTGGCACCGAGCGCGAACTCGCCCGGATGCAGGATCCACGGCTCGTCCGGGTCGACGGCGAACTCCTCGGTGAGCGCGCCCTGGTTCTCAGACGGGTCGACGTAGGTGTAGGCGTGGTTGTTGAACAGGCGGAAGAACCGGTCGAGCCGCACGTCGATCGAGGCGGGCTGGACCATCTCCGGGGTCCACGGGTCGAGCGAGATATGCCCATCGGCCTGCGCGGCCAGAATGTCGCGGTCGGACAGCAGCATGAAAGCTCCTCACGGACGAAATACTACGAATGTGATACCGCCCACAAGACTAGCGCCCACCCAAAACAGGTGCTTCGCATTGCTGTGGTGCGCATGGCCCCATGCGGCTGCGATGCTGATTTCCCTCCCGCTGGCGGGAGGTGGCGCGCAGTGCCGGAGGGTGGTCGCGGGCCGGGAGCGCCGTGGTGCCGGGGGTGGTCGCGGCCTGGGGATGCTGTGGTGCCGGGCCATGCGGTTGCCGCCTTCTTATCTTCCTCCTGCTGGCGGGAGGTGGCGCGTAGCGTCGGAGGGTGGTTTGCGATGGTGCGTTGCCGTCGTGTTTGGCTGATGCCGGTGGTGTCGTTGGCGTAACCACCCCCACCCGGCTTATGCCGGGAGCCCCCGCCGGCGGGGGCGAAGAGATCGTGGTGTCGGAGGGTTGTCTCGGCTGGAGGCGCCGTGGTGTCGGAGGGTGGTCTGCGGGCCGGGAGCGCCGTGGTGCCGGGCCATGCGGTTGCCGCCTTCTTATCTTCCTCCTGCTGGCGGGAGGTGGCGCGTAGCGTCGGAGGGTGGTTTGCGATGGTGCGTTGCCGTTGTGTTCGGTTGATGCCGGTGGTGTCGTTGGCGTAACCACCCCCACCCGGCTCACGCCGGGAGCCCCCGCCGGCGGGACGAAGAGATCGCGGTGCGGTAGGTGGGAGGTGGCGTGCAACGCCGGAAGGTAGTCGCGAGCTGGAAGTGCCGTAGCATCGGATCAGGTGGCACGGCCCTCTTCTCTCCCTCCCGCTGGCGGGAGGTGGCGCGTAGCGTCGGAGGGTGGTTTGCGATGGTGCGTTGCCGTTGTGTTCGGTTGATGCCGGTGGTGTCGTTGGCGTAACCACCCCCACCCGGCTCACGCCGGGAGCCCCCCGCCGGCGGGGGCGAAGAGATTGCGGTGCCGGAGGGTGGTCGTGGCTGGAGGCGCCGTGGTGTCGGGCCATGCGGTCGCAGCCTTCGTATCTTCCTCCCGCTGGCGGGAGGTGGCGCGCAGCGCCGGAGGGTGGTCGCGGATTGGAATCCGATGCGTCCGCCAGCATGAGGCTGGCCGTTTCGGGCGCGGGGCCGGCCGTTTGCAGACGTGGGCCGGCTGGTCGTTCAGACGTGGGCCGGCCGTTTCAGGGTACGTGCGGCGGGCGCGTGCGGCGCGCGGCTCCCCATACCCCGCTTCCCGCACCTTATGTCCCATACTCTGCGTCCTACGTCCCGTGTCCCGGACGGGGCTGCTCCACAACACGTGCCGGAGAGCCTGTTGTGGAGCGGCCTCCCGCCGCGACCCCCGCGAAAACCCCTGTTTTCGGTGTCCCGACCTGTAAAGTGCGCCACAACTCCCAGGAATCCCGGATTCCGCTCCTGTTGTGGAGCGGGACTGCTCCACAACATCCGCCGGTATCGTTCCCACCACGAGTCGTGGAGCAGAAGGACCCCCATAACGCGCCACAACTCCCACGAACCGCCTTCCACAACCGTGTTGTGGCGCACCACCGTGCCACAACACGATTCCCGCACAGCGTTGTGGAGCACAGGGATATCCCCAGGTTCGAAGGCCGGCCTCCCGCATCACCCCGGGAGGTCGCTCCCAGCCCGGCCGCCCATCCCTAGCGTCAGAAATCCCGGACGAAGCCGCTCATCTCCGGGATATGTGACGCTGGGAGAGACTGAGCGTCACAAATCCCGGACGACGGGGCCGTTCTCCCGAATCCGGGACGCTGAGAAGGGCTCAGCATCCCAAAATCCGGACGAAGCCGCTCATCTCCGGGATATATGACGCTGGGAATGACTCAGCGTCACAAATCCCGGACGACGGGGCCGTTCTCCCGAATCTGGGACGCTGGGAATGACTCAGCGTCAGGAATCCCGGATGAAGCCATTCGTTTCCCGAATCTGGGACGCTGGGAGAACCACCCAACGTGTGCCGTCCTCCGATTCTCAGAAATCTCACAGGCAAACACATCGGTAAACCCAGAATCACATGGTTATCTATGAACTGTCAACGAAAGCTGGCATGGAGCGCAAGCCCCGAAAACTGAACCTTTCTTCTTCTCTCTCCTTTCTCTGGCCCCGGTGGTTCCCGCCACCGGGGTTTTCCTTTGCCGAAAGGGCGGGCTATAGGCCCAATTGTGTGTCTGGTGGTCGAGTCGTTCGACTGCCATGCCCGGCCCGAACCGTGCATAAACCATGCCGAAACCGTGACCCGGAACCGCACCACACCGCGGTAGACTGGACGAGGCGGGCGATGGGTGCCCGGCACAAGGCGGTACATGGCAGACGTCGGCACGAAGGGGAAACGACATGCAGGACGAGGAATACGATTTCTTCGAGGGAAGAGACGAGCGACGGCGGGACAGACGGCGGAATCGGCCGCGAGGACGGTCGGCATCCCAGTCACCGCAATCTGCCACACCTCCCGTGCCGATGCCGCCCGGTACGCGCATCGGCCGCACCCACGAATCCACCTTCCGTGCCGGTCATCGCCCCGGCGGCGTCAGTCGCACGGTCGCCGCGATCGCGCTGCTCACCGGGCTGCTTGCCGTCGCGTTCGGTGCCGCCTCCGCCGCGCACGAACTCGCCCCCGCGTATCTCGATCCGGACGGCAAGGTGCCCGGTCGCCTCATCGCCGGCACCTGCGCCGCCCTTATCGCCGTCACGTTCATTCTCGTCATCATCGCGCGCGCGACGACGCCGCGACGTTCCAGCCGTCGTGGCGTCGCGTCCGGCGGCATCATCACGTTCGTGCTCGCGGCGCTGCTGCTCGCACTCGGCGTGGTCGTCGGCGTGCTGTTCCCGCTCGGCCTGATCCGTCCCGTCGTGCGCGACGAGGCGCCGGTCGGCAGTGACGACAACATGAAATTCGGCATCGAACGCGTCACCGGCACCTGCACGGACGGCTGGAACGACATCGACGTCGCCGGTTATCCGGGCGTCGACAGCGCGTCGGTCTGCGTCACGACGCGCGTCGCGTACGTCACGTTCGACTCCGACGTTGCTGCGCACACGTATGCCGGCGCGATTACGTCGACGATCACCGGGCTGCTGGAGGAACATGCGGACGACGCGCGCGCGCAAGGCGATTGGCGCACGCTCGGCACCGGACAGTGGATCGCGTTCGGCAGCGAAAAGAACATGACGATACTGCAACGCGAATGGGGTGGTACGCTCACCACCGTGAACACCACGCAATCATCCGGCGACGATTCCGGCGACTCTTCGGGCGACGAGGCGCAACCATCATGACCGTTGATCTGACCATCGCCCAATACTCGCGCGGCGGAGGCGCCACGCACCCCACGCACCCGCTGTTCCTCTGCCTGCACGGATGGGGATCGAACGAGATGGAACTCGCCGACCTCATGCGTCAGATCGCGCCATACAACGATTTCGCGAGCCTGCGCGGGCCGATTCGTCTCGCCGCCGGAAACACGTATTCGCCCGGCGCGTTCGCCTGGTTCGGCGAACAGGTGCCGTTCGGCGAGGATCTCGACCGTGCCGCCTACGAGATGGCTCAATCGATTGACCGATGGGTGACGAACAATCTGCCGGACGAGCGGGAGGTCGTGCCGCTCGGATTCGCACAGGGCGGGCTGCTCGCGGTCCATCTGCTGCGCGTCAACCCGAAACGGTACCGGGCCGTCATCTCGCTGTCCGGGTACATCGCGCCGGGGCTTGTGCCCGGCACCGCGCCCGCCGACGGGCTCATCGAACGCTACAACATCCCCGTGTTCTACACGTATGGCAAGAACGACGAGGTTGTGCCGAAGTACGAACTGTTCGCCGCACAGGCGTGGCTCAACGAACGTACGTGGCTTACCACGAAGAGCTATCGTGCGCTCGACCACAACGTGAGTCTCGAAGAGCTCGCCGACCTGCGCGAATGGCTGCTCGGCCACGACATCACGTCCGGTGTGCTGTGACCGTACAACAAGTGGAAACCGGCCGGTCTCGCTCGTCTCATCGCGCTTAGAGTGACGGTATGAACGCGAACGCAGCAACAGACGCCAAACGATCCCATGCCGGCGCGCCGGCGGCAGCCGGTAGCGCCGCAGCGGGGGCCTCGGCCTCCACGGTTTCCGCCGCTCCGACCTCCGTCCCTTCGGCATCCGCCTTGGACGAGAACCATCTCGACGAATCCCCACGCGGCCTCGTCATCATGGCCGTGGTGGGCGTGGCCGTCGGCATTCTGTCCGGATTGTTCGGCATTGGCGGCGGCACCGTCATCGTGCCGGCGCTCGTCTGGCTCGGACTCACGCAGCGCCACGCGGCCGCCACATCGATGATGGCGATCGTACCCACCGCCGTCTCCGGCGTCGTTTCCTACGCGTTCGAAAGCGACGTGGATTGGATCGCCGCGCTCATCGTGTTCGGTGGCATGTTCGTCGGTGGTCAGATCGGCTCATGGCTGCTGTCCAAGCTGCCCGAACTCGTGCTGCGGTGGGCGTTCGTCGTGTTCCTCCTGTTCGTCATGGTCAATCAGGCCATGTCGAACCCGTCGCGTGATTCGCGCATCGTGATGAGCGTCGGCACGGTGATCGGCCTCGTCGCGTTCGGCGTGATCGCCGGCATTCTGGCCGGTCTGCTCGGCATCGGCGGCGGCGCGATCTGCGTGCCCGCATTGTCGATCCTCTTCGGCGCGAGCGACCTGATCGCGCGCGGCACGTCGTTGCTCGCCATGTTCCCGAACGCGATCACCACGTCCATCGCGAACACGCGCCGGCATCTCGTGCACGTGAAGGCGGCGGCGGTGATCGGCGTCGTCGCCGCGCTCACTGCGCCGCTCGGCACGTGGATGGCGGCCGCGGTCACGCCGCGCGCCGGCGCGATCATGTTCACCGTGTATCTGGGCGTCCTGCTCGTGCGTTCCGTGTTCGTCGCGATGAAGGCGACGCGCGTACGCTGAACTCGTACGCCGCACGCGCGTCATTCCGTACGCGCGTCATTCCGTACGCGCGTCATTCCGTACGCGCGTCACGCTGAACGCGCGTCACGCCGCACGCGAAATATGATTTCCCCACCCGTTTTCTATACTCGTGACAGCGCAGAGAAGGCGGGAGGAACCGGAATACCATGGATGTACTCGAACTGATTCTATGCATCATCGCAGCGGTGGTGCTGTCGTCGTTCCTCAGTCGATTCATCCCGAAAGTGTCCACGCCGCTCGTGCAGATCGTGCTCGGCGCCGCCATGACGCTCCTGCCGTTCTTCCCCAACGTCGAACTCAATCCTGAAGTGTTCATGGTGCTGTTCATCGCGCCGCTGCTCTATCTGGAAGCGCACGAGATCGACAAGTCGGAACTGCTCAAGACGCTCAAGCTCAGCCTGTCGCTCGCCATCGGCCTCGCCATCGCGACGATGGCCGCGGTCGGATTCATCCTCAACGCGATATGGCCCGTGATTCCATTGGCGGCGACACTCGCGCTCGGCGCGGCGCTCGGACCCACCGATGCGGTCGCCGTCAGCTCGCTCGGCCGTGAGGCGTCGCTCACCGCGCGCCAACGCGGCGTGCTCAAAGGCGAATCATTGTTCAACGACGCATCCGGCATCGTCGGCTTCCAGTTCGCGCTCGAAGCGGCCGTGACCGGCAGATTCGCCGTTGGCGAGGCGGCCGGCGACTTCGTCGTCTCGTTCATCGGCGGCACGCTGTTCGGTCTGGCCGTCGGCATGGTCGCCAACTGGCTGTTCGAGACGATCCGGTCGCTCGGCTGGGAGACCACCACCACGCGCATCCTCATGGAACTGTTCCTGCCGTTCCTGCTGTATCTGGGCGCGGAGGAGATCCACGTCTCCGGCATCCTCGCCGTCGTAGCCGCCGGACTGTTCATCCGATTCGACCACACCGGCATCGGTCCGAACGTGGCACGCACCAACATCGTCGCGTCCAGCGTGTGGGGCGTGCTCTCGTTCACGCTCAACGGCGCCGTGTTCATCCTGCTCGGCATGCTGCTGCCCGGTGCGATGACCGCCAGCTGGTCCGACCCGTGGGTGAGCAACAAGCTGCTCATCGGCATGATTCTGCTCGTCACTGGCGTGGTCATCGTGTTGAGGTTCATCTGGGTGTCCGCGATGCTGCGCATCGCTCGCGACGTCGCCACCGGCAAACGTCGCAGGATGACGACGGAACGTTGGCGGTCCGCCGCGGTGATGACGTTCGGCGGCGCCAAAGGCACCATCACCCTGTCGTTGATGTTCACCATCCCGTACTACATCGCCGCCGGCACACAGTTCCCGATGCGCGACGAACTCATCTTCATTGCGTCCGGCGTGATCATCGTGACGCTGTTGCTCGCCAACTTCCTCCTGCCGCTGCTCGCTCCCAACCGCAACAAGGACGCCAGCAACGAGCTCAACGAGATCACCATCGAAGTGCTGCGCCGGACCGTCGAGGAACTCACTGGACGCATCACGCCCGACAACCGTCGCGCGGTGCTTATGGTCATCGACTCGTATACGAAGCGCATCAGCCGTTTGAAGCATCGTCTCGGCGCCATCGACCCGCAGGGCTACGGCGAGCTGCAGATTCAGGCGCTCAAATGGGAGAAGCAGTTCGTGCGTGACCGTCTCGCCGACATCAAGGCGCATCCCGATCCGGACAAGGCGGTGCAGGAGCTCAATGTCGAAGTGTGCGAACGCATGCTCGACCAGATCATGAACACGCTGCGCCATACGACCGCCGGTCCGGAGACCGGACGACTCGGCTGGCAGCTCAAGGGGCGTCTGCGCGGATGGTGGCACCGCACGACGAACCTCGCCAAACGCACCATCAACAAGATCCGCCGCACCACGCCGCTGGTGAGCGAAGACCAGATCTTCGCCCATACGCGGGTGCTGCAGGTCGCGGCCATCGACCATGTGATCGACAAGCTCGGCGAGGAGATGAGCTACGACCGGTACAACACGGAGTTCTGCTCGGCGCTGATCCTCGACTACCGTCGCGCGGAAGCATCGCTCAAGGCCCGTCCGAACGTGGAGGGCAACGCCGTGGCGCTCGGGCAGGCCGACGAGATCAAGAAGCAGAGCTACGCGATTGAGCTCGGCATCGTGCAGGACATGCTCGAAGCCGGCGACATCTCCCGCTCCCAGGCCCGTGAGCTCCGCCGCAACGTCTACGTCATGCAGGTCGACGCCGATTCCGGCATCTGATGGGGGCGGTATGCGATACGACAAGGAGATGGGGGAGGCGCTCGCGCTGGCCCGTCGCGCGGGCGACGCCGGCGACGTGCCGGTCGGCGCGTTGGTGATCGACACGGCGACCGGCGCAATCATCGGCCGGGGGTTCAATACGCGTGAAGTGGACGGCGATCCGCTCGCCCACGCCGAAATCATCGCGATGCGTGAGGCCGCCGCATCCCGCGGCGATTGGAACCTCGCTGACTGCACGCTCGTCGTCACGCTCGAACCATGCCCGATGTGCGCGGGGGCGTGCCTCCAGACCCGCATCGGCACCATCGTGTTCGGGGCGTGGGATGCGAAGCTCGGTGCCTGCGGGTCGGTCTGGGACATTCCCCGCGATCCGCACGTCGGACACGAACCGGAGGTCCACGGCGGCGTGCGCGAACCCGAATGCGCGGCGCTCCTCGCCGGCTTCTTCGCGGGTCGCCGCTGAACCGCACCGAACGCGTCGATTCCGTATTGTTTCCAGCAGCTGTGAACACTCGGGAGGATGGAAAGAAAAGACGCCTGGTCTACCATCGGGTATCAGACGACCGTTGTGAGCCCTCACGGCCCCGCGACCTCTCATGGATGCGGTCCGCCTCCATGGAATCGCAACGGGCTACGTAACCGTACCGCAAGGAGACCAGCAATGACGCGTATCGCACGATTCACGGGAACCGCCGCCGACGGCACCCCGATCACCCTCATCTACGCCGAGCAGACCGGAACCGAGAAGACCGGAACCGCGCATACCGGCACCGAGCAGGCCGGCACCGCGCACGAATCCGCGGCGCACCTCGCCCCGAACGCCCCCGTCGCGTTCGCGCTCGCCTTCCCCGGCGACGAGCTGCCGCGCTTCGTGCATTGGGGCAAGCCGGTCGCCGCGCCCGAAACCCTCGTCAGCCAGGTCGACGCCCTCAGGCCCCAGCGCGTGTCCGGCGCGCTCGACGAGACCATGTGGCCGTCGATCCTGCCCACGCAAAGCGAATCGTGGATCGGTCAGAAGCGTTTCGAAGTGCGCCGCGCCGGCATCGAACTGTTCCCGCGCTTCACCGTCACCGGCATTGAGACGACGCTCGACGCCCGTCCCGCGCTCGACGTGACGCAGGCCGTCGACGCCCCCGAATCCACGCCCGCCGAAGCGCGTGTGGACGCGCCGGTCGTGACCGTCGAGACTCCGGTCATCACCGTCACCGCCGACGATGCCGCACAGGGCGTGCGTCTCGTCTGGACCGTCGAACTGCTGCACGGCGGCCTCATTCGCCAACGTGCGCAGGTCACCAACCTCGCCGATACGGCGGACATGCCGCTCGAAATCGGCAAAGTCGAGCTCGGCTTCCCGCTGCCCGCCGTCGCCACCGAGATTCTCACCACCACCGGCCATCATCTGCGCGAACGCAGCCCGCAGCGCCAGCCGCTCACCGTCGGCCGGTTCGAGAAGGTCTCGATGGCCGGACGCCCCGACTTCGACGCGAGCCTCCTGCTCACCGCCGGCACGCCCGGCTTCGGCTTCGAGCACGGCGAAGTCTACGCCGTGCACGTCGGCTGGAGCGGCAACAGCGTGCTCGCCGCCGAACGCCAGCCGTACACGGACGGCGTGATCGGCGGCGGCGAAATCCTGTTCGGCGGCGAAGTCACGTTGCGTGGCGGCGCGACCGGCGCGTCCGGCGCGGCTCCCGCCGCGACCGCCGCGACCGCCGGCGACGCCGCGTACACGACGCCGTGGGTGTACGGCGCGACCGGCGACGGCCTCAACCAGGTCGCCGCGCGCTTCCACACGTACCTGCGCGACCGTCACCCCGAACTCGCGTCCAAGCCGCGCCCGGTCATCCTCAACACGTGGGAGGCCGTCTACTTCCAGCATGATTACGACACGTTGACCGCGCTCGCCGACAAAGCCGCCGAAACCGGCGTCGAGCGGTTCGTCGTCGACGACGGATGGTTCGGCTCCCGCCGCGACGACACGTCCGGACTCGGCGACTGGCAGATCTCGTCCGATGTGTGGCCCGACGGGCCGAAGAGCCTCAAGGCGCTCGCCGACTACGTGCATGGCTTGGGTATGGAGTTCGGCCTGTGGTTCGAGCCGGAGATGGTCAACCCCGATTCTGACGTCTACCGCGCGCACCCGGATTGGGTGCTCAGCCCCACGAAGGATCGTCTGCCGATGCAGGGCCGCTCCCAGCAGGTGCTCGACCTCACCAACCCGGAGGCCTACGCGTACATCTACGGGTGCATGGACAGGCTTGTCGGGGAGCTCGGCATCGACTACATCAAGTGGGACCACAACAAGCTCGTCACCGAGGCCGTCTCGCCGCGTACCGGCCGTCCGGCCGTGCATGCGCAGACGCTCGCCGTCTACCGCATCTTCCGCGACCTCAAAGCCGCGCATCCGGGCCTCGAGATCGAAAGCTGCTCGTCCGGCGGCGGTCGCGTCGACCTCGGCATTCTCGAACTTGCGAGCCGTATCTGGGTGTCCGACTGCGTCGACCCGGTCGAACGCGCCGACATCCAACGCTACACGTCGCTGCTCGTGCCGCCGTGCATGATGGGCGAGCATGTGGGTGCGAGCCCCGCGCACTCCACGCAGCGCGCCACCAGTCAGGAACTGCGCATGGCGATGGCGTTCTACGGTCACATGGGCATCGAATGGAACCTGCTCAAGGAACCGGACGCCGACGTGGCCAAGCTCGCCGCATGGGTCGCCGAGTTCAAGAGGCACCGCGCCTGGTTTGCCGTGGATGCGTGCGTCCACACGGACACCCCCGACCCGGCCGTGCGCGTCGACGGCATGGTCAAGCCGGACCGGACCGCCGCGTTCTACCGGTTCACGCAGCTCACCACCTCGGTCACCTATCCGGCCTCGCCGGTGCGTCTGCCCGGTCTCGACCCGGACGCCGTCTACCGCGTGCAGCCGCTGCACCTCGATCTCGATCTCGCGGCGCTCGGCATCGGCAACGGCCAGTCCCCGCTCGGCTGGTGGACGCCCGACGGCGTCCTCATGACCGGCCGTGCGCTCGCCACCTACGGCCTGCGCCCGCCGAGCCTTCACCCGGCTCAGTCGGTCCTGTTCACCGCCGTGCGGCAGTAGGAACCACCCTCCGTCGCTTCGCGACACCTCCCGCCAGCGGGAGGGGGATGGGGCACGGCGCATGGGTTGTGCCCCCGCCGGCATGGTCTGCGCCCTGCCGGCATGGGTTGTGCCCCCGCCGGCGGGGGCTCCCGGCGTAGCCGGGTGGGGGTGGTCGCCCGGCTGCCACCACCCGATCAGCCGATGTACCGCACGATCGCTCGGGAGGCGGCGGCCTTCGCCCACAGCTGCCAGTCATGGTCGACGACGGTGAACTCGACCTGCGCCGCCTGACTGTGCCGGTAGCGGCGGATCCCGTCGCGCACCGCGTCGATGCCGATGGTCGCGAGGAACGCGGATTCCCCGGCGACCATCACCTTCGACGGCATCGCGATGTTCGCGATCGTCGCGATCAGCGACCCCAGTCGGAAGCACGTGCGGTCCGTCAGTCGCGACGCGAGCGGCATCCCGGCGCGTGCGTCCGCCGCGAAATCCTCGAATGTGCACGGATGCCCGATCATCTGCGCGTACTGTTCCGCGATCGCGTCGTCGGTCAGGCATTGCGCGCACCCGATGTGCCCGGACGTGCAGCGCGGCCCCTCCGGGTCGATGAGCACGTGGCCGAGCAGGCCGTAGCTTTTATCCGGATACGTGACCGGCTCGCCGCGCACCGCGAGCGAATAGCCGACGCCCACGCCGATCGTGAGCACGGCGAACGCCTCCAATCCCACGCCCGGACCGAACCAGCTCGCGTCGACGAGCAGCGCATCGATGTCGTTGTACACGGTGCACGGCAGTCCCGTCGCCTCCTCCAGCATCGCGGCGAGCGGCACGTCGTGATCCCAGCGCAGGAATGGCGCGAACGTGACGTCGCGTTCGTCGCGCACGTGGCCGCCGACCGCCACGCCCACCGCCGTCGGCGTGGGCAGTGGCGTTCCGGCCACGTCGTCGCGGCACTCGCGTACGAGCGTCGCGAGTGCCGCCGTCACCTGCTGCGGCGAGCGTCCGGGGAACGCGCGTTCGTGACGTGACGATACGACTTCGCCGTGCGCGTTGACGACGGCCGCGATCGCCGACGCGCCTTGCGCCTTGATGCCGATGAACGTGCGTGCGTCCGCGCGCAGACGCAATGCGGTCTGCGGACGGCCGCGTCGCGTCGCGCCTTCCTTCGTTTTCGGCGTGAATCCCTGCGGCAGCGGTCCAGTGGTGACGGCGTCGCCGGGAATCTCCTCGATGACTCCCGCGTAGATCAGATCGCTGGTGATGCGCGACATGGCTCCTTGCGACAATCCCAGCATCTGCGCGAGCGTGGTGCGCGCGATCGGCCCGTATTTCGCGATGGCGCGCGCCACCCGATGCATGTATTCGGATCCTTCGAACCATCGGGGGAAGTCCTGTGCGTCCGTGTGTGTGCTCGTATGCGCGTTCGCATGAGCGTTCGCATGTTCGGCATCCTGCGATTGCATGGTTCTTCCCGTTCCGTCGACCATGACACCATCCTTCCGGGAGATTCGCCGGATACCTTCCGACATGGGCCGTGCGCGCCGGCGCGTGCCAGGCGCGGACCGGTCCGAATTCCATTCCTAGGATACATAAATCGAGTGGGTTTAGTTTCCAGCGGCGATGGACTCGCTCGCGCTTGGAATGAAAAACCTCGAACCGTATCGTTGGGGGCATGCCCGGCGGCATTGAAGCCGCAGGAGTCAGAGAACAGTTAAGGAGTCTACGAATGAAGTGCGATTCCCCCAATCCGAATGTGGAATCGATGCGTTCGTCGCGTCTGCCGCGTCCACTGCGCATGGTGGCCACTCGTCTTGCCGCGGCCATCTGCGCGATCGCGGTCGGCGTCGGACTGGCCGGTTGTGGTGCGAACACCGCCGGCACCATCACGCTTGATTTCTTCCAATTCAAGTCCGAGGCGGCCGACTGGTTCAAGCAGGCCGCGACGGAGTTCGAACAGGAAAATCCGACCATCAAGATCAACATCAACAACTCCGCCAATGCGCAGACCGACCTGCGCACCAGGTTCGTGAAGAACCGTGTGCCCGATGTCATCACGTTCAACGGCGACATCAGCTTCGGCAACTTCGCCGCATCCGGCGTCTTCTATGACTTCACCGACGAGCCGATCGTCGAGAGGCTCAACCCCGGCATGGTGAACATCGCGAAGAACCTCGTGCAGACCACCGACCAGTCGAAGAAGCGCCTGTATGGTCTGCCGTTCGCCGGCAACGCTTCCGGCTACATCTACAACAAGGCGATTTGGCGCAAGGCCGGTATCGATCCGGAGAATCCGCCGACCACGTGGAGCGAGTTCACCGCGATGCTGCAGAAGTTCCGCGAGCAGGGCATCAACCCGGTCGAGGCCACCGTCGCCGACGCGTGGACCACGCAGGCGCCGCTCGCCTCCCTCGCCGGCACGCTCGTGCGTGAAAGCGAGTACACGGACCTCAAGCAGGGGACGACGAACTTCCAGAAGATGTGGAAGGAGACGGTGACCAAGGAGGTGGAGCTCTTCAAGTACGCCGACGGCGACAAGGGCATCACCTATCAGCAGGGTACACAGAACTTCGCCAAGGGCTCCGCGGCGATCATCCCGCTCGGCACCTACGCGATTCCGCAGATTCTCATGATCAACAAGAATGCCGACTTGGGATTCGCGCAGATGCCCGCCACCGATGATGCTGACGAGCAGATCCTCACCGCCGGCGACGACGTGATGATCACGATGGGCGCCACCACCAAGCACAAGGCCGAGGCGATGAAGTTCATCGAATTCCTGATGAGTGAGAAGACGCTCAACGACTACGCCGACGCGAATTCCGCCATCACCCCGCTCAAGAAGACGCACTTCGGCAACAAGGCCCTTGAAACCGTGCGCCCGTTCTTCGAGAAGAACAAGGTCGCCGACTTCTGCGACCACTACATCCCGTCCTCGATCAACATCGGCGGCTACCTGCAGACGATGGTGACCAGCGGCAACACGAACCGCTTCCTGAACCAGATGCAGACCGAATGGGACAAGGTCCAGGCCAGGACCTTCACGAACTGAAAGGAAGGAGAGGGATCATGACAACCGCAACGAAACCCGCCACCGCCTCACAGGCGAAGCCCGCGAGGAAGCGCTCCGCGTTCTCCGACCGCAAGGTCGACCGCGCCTTCTACTGGATGGCCGTGCCCGCCGCGATCATCTTCGCGATCTTCCTGTACGTGCCGTTCCTGCAGGGCGTGATGTACTCGTTCACCAACTCGCAGGGCTACGGCGACTACGACTTCATCGGCATCAAGAACTACATCGCCCTGTTCCAGGACAACCGCGTGGGCCACGCCTACCTGTTCACGTTCCTCATCGCCGTGGCGATCACCATCCTCATCAACGTCATCGCGATGTTCATCGCGGTCGCGCTGAACGGCAAGATCGCGTTCAAGAACGGCTTCCGCGCGATCTTCTTCGTGCCCTACACCCTGTCCGTGCTGGTCATCGGCTACGTGTTCAAGTACATCTTCATGAACCCGCTGCCGGCGCTCGGCAAGGCGCTCGGCATCGGCTGGCTGTCCGAGTCGCTGATCACCAGCGAGCAGTACTCGTGGGTGCCGATCGTCTTCCTCGCCGTGTGGCAGGGCGTCGCCTACTCCGTGCTACTCTACCTCGCCGGTCTGCAGACGATCGACGACGAGATCTACGAGGCCGCCGCGCTCGACGGCGTCAACGCCTGGCAGAAGTTCTGGAAGATCACCTTCCCGCTGATCGGACCGTTCTTCACCATCAACCTCGTCCTGTCCATGAAGAACGCGCTCGGCACGTTCGACCAGGTGGTCGCCCTGACCGACGGCGGTCCGAACTCCGCCACCGAGACCGTGACCTATCTCATCTGGAAGGGCGGCCTGACCGGTGGCGAGTACGCGTACCAGACCGCTAACGCCGTGCTCTTCTTCATCGTCCTCGCGATCATCGCGTTCATCCAGCTCAAGTTCTTCGGCAGCAAGGAAAAGGTGTGAGTGTCATGAGTGCCGCAGTGTCTGAATCCGCCGTCAAGTCGGGTGCCCAGTCGGGTGCCCAGTCCGAGAAGTTCCGCAAGGACCACAACATCAACTGGTGGCTCACGGCCGCCGTCGCGGTCCTGTCCCTGACGATCTTGATCCCGCTCTACTTCACGATCGTCACCGCGCTGAAGACCCCCGCCGAGGCCGGCACGTTCTCGCTGCCGACCACGTGGGAGTGGCACAATTTCGCCGACGCGTCCGCCAAGGTCAACTATCCGAAGGCCGCGCTCAACTCGGCGATCATCACCGTCGCCGCCGTCGTGCTGACCCTTCTGACCAACACGTTCGTCGCGTATGCGGTGGCCCGCAACATGGACAAGCGGTTCTTCCGCTTCCTGTACTACTTCTTCATCGCGGCCATGTTCGTGCCGTTCCCGGTCGTCATGCTGCCGATCGCCAAGCAGATGGGTTCGTGGCATCTCGACAATCAGGTCGGCCTGATCCTGCTGTACATGGTGCTGGGTCTTGGCACGAACCTGTTCATCGCGACGGGCTTCATCCGGTCGATTCCGGTTTCGCTTGAGGAAGCCGCGCGCATCGACGGTGCCGGCACGTGGCGCATCTTCTGGAAGATCATCTTCCCGCTGATGAGCCCGATCAACGCCACGATCGCCATCACCACCGCGCTGTGGGCGTGGAACGACTTCCTTCTGCCGCTCATCGTCCTGACCGACCAGTCCAACCAGACGATCCCGCTGGCTCAGTACGTCTTCAGCTCCCAGTTCGCCACCAACTATCCGATGGCCTTCTCCAGCTACCTGATGGCCATGGCTCCGATCATCATCGTCTACATCTTCGCCCAGAAGTGGGTAATCGGTGGCGTGATGCGTGGAGCGGTCAAGTAGCGGAGAACCCGCAATCGAAGGGTGTCGGGAGTGGACGACGCCTCAGACCACGATGACCTCTCGCCGACTTCTTCGGCGAGAGGTCATCGTCGTATGAAACGCCCCTTCGCTATTTCTTTCCGCCGCGCCCGGAAGACTTTCCGATGGGAATGAAAATCGTGGAATCCTATCCTGTTCGGTAGGAACGCAACCTACCAAGGAGTCGACGATGACCGCTTTCAACCGTGAGAACCTACCCGACGCCATCCGCACGAACGGCGCCACCCCGAACCCGTGGTGGACGAACGCCGTGGTCTACCAGATCTACCCGCGCTCGTTCCAGGACACGAACGGCGACGGCTTCGGCGATCTCAAGGGCATCACCTCGCGCCTCGACTATCTCGCCGACCTCGGCGTCGACGTGCTGTGGCTCTCCCCGGTCTACAAGTCCCCGCAGGACGACAACGGCTACGACATCTCCGACTATCGCGACATCGACCCGCTGTTCGGCACGCTCGACGACATGGACGAGCTGCTCGCCGAAGCGCACAAGCGCGGTCTCAAGATCGTGATGGACCTCGTCGTCAACCACACCTCCGACGAGCACGCGTGGTTCGAAGCCTCGAAGGACAAGGACGACCCACACGCCGACTGGTACTGGTGGCGTCCCGCGCGTCCGGGCTTCGAGCCCGGCACGCCCGGCGCCGAACCGAACCAGTGGGGCTCCTACTTCGGCGGCTCCGCATGGGAGTACTGCCCGGAACGCGGCGAATACTACCTGCACCAGTTCTCGAAGAAACAGCCCGACCTCAACTGGGAGAACCCGGCTGTGCGTCGCGCCGTGTACGACATGATGAACTGGTGGCTCGATCGCGGCATCGACGGTTTCCGCATGGACGTCATCACCCTGATCTCCAAGCGCACCGACGCGGCCGGACGTCTCCCCGGCGAAGCCGGCTCCGAACTCGAGGACCTGCCGGTCGGCGAGGAAGGCTACTCGAACCCGAACCCGTTCTGCGCGGACGGCCCGCGGCAGGACGAGTTCCTCGCCGAAATGCGCCGCGAGGTGTTCGAAGGGCGCGACGGCTTCATGACCGTCGGCGAGGCGCCGGGCATCACCCCGGAACGCAACGAGCACATCACCAACCCGGCGAACAAGGAACTCGACATGCTCTTCCTCTTCGACCACATGGGCGAAGGCGAAGGGCGCTCCAAGTGGGAGCTCGTCCCGTTCCGCACCCCGTGGCTGCGCGGCGTGCTGGCGAACCAGCAGGCCGCCGTCAGGAACGCCGGCTGGGCCAGCTTGTTCTTCTGCAACCACGACCAGCCGCGCATCGTGTCCCGTTGGGGCGACGACACCAGCGAGGAGGCACGCGTGCGTTCCGCCAAGGCCTTCGGTCTGCTCCTGCACATGCACCGCGGCACCCCGTACGTCTACCAGGGCGAAGAGCTCGGCATGACCAACGCGCACTTCACGTCGCTCGACCAGTACCGGGACCTCGAATCGATCAACGCGTTCCGTCAGCGCGTCGAAGAGGCGAAGATTCAATCCGCCGAATCGATGATGGTGTCGCTGGAACTCATCAGCCGCGACAACGCCCGCACTCCTATGCAGTGGGATGCGTCCAAGTACGCCGGCTTCACCGCGCCCGACGCCCCGACCGAGCCGTGGATCGGCGTCAATCCGAACCATGTCGGCATCAACGCGGCCGCCGAATTCGACGACCCCGACTCCGTGTATGCGTTCTACAAGCGGCTCATTGCGTTGCGGCACGACGATCCGGTCGTCGCGGCTGGCGACTGGACGCTGATCGACGCGGACGACCCGAACGTCTACGCGTTCACGCGTTCGCTCGAAAGCGCACCGGGAGTGGCTGGCGGCACGCTGCTCGTCGCCGTCAACCTGTCTGGCCGCACCGTCGATTTGTCGGCCGAAGCGTATGCCTTGGTCGACAACGGCGTCACCGAGCACGACATCGTGATCAGTACCTATGGCGCGTCCCACGCCGTCGTCTCGCTCGCCAACCGCGAGCTCGACCCGTGGGAAGGCGTCGTCGTGCGGCTCTGACGGTTCTTTGACGGTTCGCCGTCGATTCCTCGTCGATTTCGCGTCGATTCGCTAGGCGGGCACACGGCCATGCTCCGGCCGTGTGCCCGCCTACAATACGCACTATGGAACAGAAAGACGTCCTCAAAGCATTGCAGCGTGACCATGCGGCCGAACTCAAGAAGGCCGCCGAGCGGTTGAAGGGGACCGCGCGCCACACCGAAATCATCCCGTCTCCCGCGCTGAGCGAGATGACCGGACACGAGATTCTGCTCAAGCCGGAGAACCTGCAGGTCACCGGCTCGTTCAAGATCCGCGGCGCGTACAACAAGATCGCCTCCCTCTCCGACGAGGAGCTGGCGCGCGGCATCGTCACCGCCTCCGCCGGCAACCACGCGCAGGGTGTCGCCTACGCGGCGCGCGAACGTGGCGCCAAAGCGACGATCTGCATGCCGACCATCACCCCGCCGCTCAAGGTGGACGCCACCAAGGCGTATGGCGCCGACGTCGTCCTCTACGGCGACGTCTTCGACGAGGCCGCCGCACACGCCGCCGAACTGAGCGAGAAGGAAGGCATGATCTACGTGCCGCCGTTCGACGACTACGAGGTCATCTGCGGCCAGGGCACCATCGGTCTGGAGATCCTCGAAGACGTGCCGAACGTGACCGACGTGGTCGTGCCGCTTGGCGGCGGCGGTCTCGGTGCCGGCGTCGCGCTCGCCATCAAGACGTTCAAGCCGGAAGTGCGCGTGATCGGCGCGATTCCGGAAGGTAGCCCCGCGTGGAAGAACTCGTTCGCCGCAGGCCGAGTCACCGAGGCGGATCAGGTCGTCACCTCCGCCGAGGGCGTCGCCGTCAAGCATCCGGGCGATCTGCCGTATGCGCTGCTCAACGAGTTCCTCGACGATCTCGTCACCGTCACCGAGCGCGACATCAACGAGATGATTCTGCTCATGCTCGAGAAGCACAAGCTGGTCGTCGAGGCGGCAGGTGCGGTGTCGCTCGCCGCGCTCGAACATCTCAACCTGCGTTCGCGCAAGTTCGCCTCCGCTCCCGGCCCGCACGTGGTCGTGCCGATCATGTCCGGCGGCAACATCGACACGGTGACGATGGGCGCGGTCATCCAGAAGGGCATGATCGCCCGCGGCCGCATCATGAACTTCGAGGTGGAGCTGCCGGATACGCCGGGCCAGCTTGTCAAGGTCGCCTCGCTGCTCGCGCGCGAACGCGCCAACGTGATCGCGCTCGACCACGACCAGTTCAAGGCGTCCGGCCACTACACGAACGCGGTGTCGCTCGGCGTGACCGTCGAGACCAACGGCCCCGACCACATCGACCGCATCCTCGCCGCGTTGCGCGCCGAAGGCTTCCAGCCGAAGCGCATCTACTGAGTGCGATTGCGGTTGGGCCGTCGGCTGAGCCGACTGGGGAGAGCTGGCTGGGAGCGATGTCGTTTCTTAGGTAGGTTGGCCGTTTCCTAGGTTCTGTCCGGCTCCATACGCGGAGGGGTGTTGCAACGTGATGGTTGCAACACCCCTCTTGCCGATTCACCTACCTAGGGAACGTCGTATGTACCTAAGAAACGCGTTGATATACGGTCTGCGGTGGTTCAGCTGTTCGCGGCGATCGTTTCGTCGACGAGTTTCGGCAGCGCGACGGCGATGTCGTCGTGGATAAGGCGGTCGGCGAGACGGTCGTACTGCGTGCGGCCCATGTTCATGATGGTGATCGGCACGCCCGCCTGCGCGGCGACCGGCACGATGCTCGCGGCGGGGAACACTTCCAGCGTCGAGCCGATCACCCACAGCTCGTCGGCCTGCGAGGCGAGCTTGTAGGATTTCTCCATCGCACCGTCGGGCAGTGCCTCGCCGAAGTAGACGACGTCCGTCTTGATTATGCCGTTGCAGGGCATGTCACCCTGGTATTTGAGCGTGCGGTGGCAGCGTGGATCCGGCTCCTCGTCAAGACGGGCCATGATGTCCGCCGTGTTGTACTTCGCATGGCATTTCATGCAGTGCGAGGTGCCGATGGTGCCGTGCAGGTTCACGATGATGCTTGGGCTGTTGCCGGCCTTCTCGTGCAGCGCGTCGAAGTTCTGCGTGGCGAGCAACGTGAGCATGCCCGCCTTCTCGAGCTTGACGAGCGCCTTGTGCGCGACGCCCGGCTGCGCGTTCCACACGGGTGATTCCTTCTGCCAGCGCCACGAGTATTCGCGCGCTTCCTTGTCGGTGAGGAACGCATCGATGTCGTAGACGCTCATCTGATCCGGATGCTTGGTCCACACGCCATCCGGACCGCGGAAATCGGGGATTCCGGCGGATGTGGAGATGCCTGCGCCGGTCAGGACTGCGATCTTCTTCGTCATACCTACAGGTATACGCCGGTGGTATGTCCGTTACTCCGTCATTTCCCCCGTGTGTGGTCGTGCTGTTTGATGTTGATGTGCTGTTTGGTGGCGGTGGCGTCGGTATGTGTTGGCGGGCTGTGCGTTTCTCTCCCCTCCCGCTGGCGGGAGGTGGCGCGTAGCGTCGGAGGGTGGTTGGTGGGTTGTGCTGTGGTGGGTGTCGGTTGCTGGTTTGGTGGGTTGTGTTGTGTCGCGTGGTGTTGTGCCGTGGTGGTGTGTGGTTGTTTCCTCCCGCTGGCGGGAGGTGGCGCGTAGCGTCGGTGGGTGGTCTGACGTGGCGGGAGTGGTGTGTGTTGTGTGTGTTCGACACGCCGGTGTTTTGGCTTGTTTTCGGGGGTTTGGGGGTGGTTGTGTGGTGTGTGGTTTGCGTGGTTGTCGGGGTTGGTGTATGTTTGTCTCTTGCTGCCGGTCGGCTTCTGGTTCCTGTTCTTGTGTGGTTCCGGGGTTGGTCGTGTGTGGTGGTTTGAGAACTCAAGAGTGTGTTGTACTACTTACTTCTTTATAGTCAATGATTGCCAGTCCGATTCCCGCTCCGGGTTTTCTTGGAGTCCACGAGGGTGGTTGATGGGGGTCGGGGTTTTTGTGCGAACCGCTTTTCCTTATTAAGTGGTTCCGTCTTTTTTCTTTTTTGAGAGTCGTTTTTCGATTTCTCTTCATGAATTTTTTTGTGGAGGGTTCGATTCTGGCTCAGGATGAACGCTGGCGGCGTGCTTAACACATGCAAGTCGAACGGGATCCTGCCAGCTTGCTGGCGGGTGAGAGTGGCGAACGGGTGAGTAATGCGTGACCGACCTGCCCCGTACTCCGGAATAGCTCCTGGAAACGGGTGGTAATGCCGGATGCTCCAGCATGCTGCATGGTGTGTTGGGAAAGGGTCTTACCGGTACGGGATGGGGTCGCGTCCTATCAGCTTGACGGTGTGGTGATGGCGCACCGTGGCTTCGACGGGTAGCCGGCCTGAGAGGGCGACCGG